>JAICMO010000122.1 GCA_025929185.1 Pseudolabrys sp. | reverse complement strand
CTTGATATCCGCCGCGGCGAAATCTTCGCACTCCTTGGGCCGAATGGCGCGGGCAAAACGACGCTGATCGGGATCATCTGCGGAATCCTGGTGCCGAGCGAAGGGCGCGTCACTGTCGACGGCCACGACATCATCAAAAACTACCGGGCCGCCCGCGCGCGCATCGGGCTCGTCCCGCAGGAGCTGACGACCGATGCTTTTGAAACGGTCTGGGCGACCGTGAGATTCAGCCGCGGCCTGTTCGGACAGCCGCGCGATGACGCGCATATCGAAAAGGTTCTGCGCGACCTCTCATTGTGGGACCGCAAGGATTCGAAGATCATGACGCTTTCCGGCGGCATGAAGCGGCGCGTCATGATCGCCAAGGCGCTGTCGCATGAGCCGAAGATTCTGTTTCTGGACGAGCCGACCGCCGGAGTCGACGTCGAATTGCGCAAGGACATGTGGCAGGTGGTACGCGATCTGCGCGCCTCCGGCGTCACCATCATCCTGACCACGCACTATATTGAGGAAGCCGAAGACATGGCCGACCGCGTCGGCGTGATCAATAAAGGCGAGATCATCCTGGTCGAGGACAAATCCGAGCTGATGCAAAAGCTCGGCAAGAAGCAGCTGACGCTGCACCTGGAGAGGCAACTCGATGCAGTGCCGGCGGTTCTGGTCGCCCACAATCTGACGCTCGCGAACGAGGGCCGCGA
This sequence comes from Pseudolabrys sp., assembly GCA_025929185.1. Taxonomy (GTDB): domain Bacteria; phylum Pseudomonadota; class Alphaproteobacteria; order Rhizobiales; family Xanthobacteraceae; genus Pseudolabrys. The sequence continues at coordinate 10,490 of JAICMO010000122.1, read as the reverse complement.
TCTGGTGTTCACCTACGACACGCAAGCCGCGCGCAGCGGTATCAACAGCCTCTTGAGCGATCTTGGCAATGCCGGCATCCGGTTGCGCGACCTGGAAACGACGCAGAGTTCGCTCGAGGATATCTTTGTCGGGCTGGTGAGCGGGCGAAAATGAATCCGCGCGCAATATACGCAATCTATTACTTCGAAATGGCGCGCACCGGGCGCACCATCTGGCAGAGCATCGTCTCGCCGGTGATCTCCACGTCGCTCTATTTCGTCGTGTTCGGCGGCGCCATCGGCTCGCGCATTACGGAAATCGAAGGCGTCAACTACGGCTCGTTCATCGTTCCCGGCCTCATCATGCTGATGCTGTTAACACAGAGCGTAACGAACGCGTCGTTCGGGATTTACTTTCCGCGTTTCGTCGGCACGATTTATGAAGTGCTGTCGGCTCCCGTATCGGCATTTGAGATCGTGCTCGGCTATGTCGGGGCGGCGGCCACAAAATCCATCATTCTTGGCCTCATTATCCTGGCGACGTCCGGGCTATTTGTCCCGATCCGGATCGCACATCCGTTGTGGATGATTTCGTTTCTGGTGCTGACGGCGGCGACGTTCAGCCTGCTCGGCTTCATCATCGGCATCTGGGCGGACGGGTTCGAAAAACTCCAGATCATTCCGCTCCTCATCATCACGCCGCTTACGTTCCTCGGCGGCACGTTCTATTCGATCAACGTGCTTCCGCCCGTGTGGCAGAAGGTGGCGCTGTTCAATCCGGTCGTTTATCTGATCAGCGGCTTCCGCTGGAGTTTCTTCGAGGTCGCCGACGTGAATGTCGCAACCAGCCTCGCGATGACGGTGGTATTCCTTGCCGTCTGTCTCGTGATCGTCTGGTGGATATTCAGGACCGGCTACCGGCTGAAGAAATGATTCCCCGGCCCTGCCCGGCGGACGGCAATGCGACGAATTGCGTTGCGCGGGCGGGGCAGAGAACCGCTTCCACAGTCGTCGCAAGGATGTTAGCGTTCGCGCCGATCCTTGGTCAGGGATTCAATAAAACCAAGACCATAAAGGAGGATGCTCATGCCGAAACAACGGACATTCCTGTATTGGCCGGCAAAGGCGCTGCTATCGGCAGTCGCGGTTCTGCTGGCCCTCACCGGCCCCGGCAAGGCGGCCGGCTTTCCGGACCATGCCATCAAGCTGATTGTGCCTTGGGGTGCCGGCGGCGACACCGACCTGATCTTTCGACCGCTCCTGCCTCTCCTGCAAAAATATCTCGGGCAGCCGGTCGTTATCGCGAACGTGGGCGGCGCCTCGGGCACCGTCGGCGAGCGCGAGGCTGCTAAAGCGACGCCTGACGGCTACACGATTTTCGGCGCCCACGACTATATCCACTCCGTTTACTTTGCCGGCATCACTGACATCAAATACTCCGAGGCATTCGAGCCGGTCTGCATGATCGCGTCCACGCCTTCGGTCATCACCGTGGGTGCAAAGACGCCCTGGAAGACCTACAAAGAACTGGTCGCCGACGCCAAGAAGCGCCCGGGCCAGATCGTCGTGGGCGCGACGCTCGGCTCTACAAGCCAGTATTCGATCGCGCTTGCGGCCAAGGCAGCAGGAATCACATTCAAGTACGTGCCCTATCAAGGAACCGCCAAGCGCATGAACGCGCTGCTCGGCGGGCACATTCAAGTCGCCGATTCGAATTTGACGCAGAAGAGCAAAGTCGACGCGGGGCTGCTGCGCTTCCTTGCCAATATGGCGGATAAGCGTACTGAGGGTTTGGAAAACGTGCCGACGCTCAAGGAACTCGGCTACAACGTCGAATATTCCGTCAATCGCGGGCTCATGGTGCCGAAAGGAACGCCGGCCGACGTTATCGCCAAGCTCAATGACGCCTGCGCGAAAGCGACCAAAGAACCTGACTACGCGAAGGCAATGCTGCTGCAAGGCACATCGGTGCGCTATGAGGGGCCCAAGGACTACGCGGCCTATCTTAAGGAGACCGACGTGCAGACCAAGGACATCGCCAAGAGTCTCGGCCTGTTGAAACGCGAATAATGATCGGTCGTGATGGCATAGCCGGACTGGTCTGCCTCGCGATCAGCCTCTGGCTACTCGTACTAACAATCGACTTGCCGCCGGCTACGGTCGTTCCGATCGGGCCGGCGTTCTATCCGCGTGTCGTGCTGGGGCTGCTCGCCGTGCTGAGCACGATCCTGGTCGCGCTTGACCTGCGTGCGCGGCAACAGTTGCGCGCCGGCACGGTCCCCGTCGCGGCGCCGTCCCCCACCGGCCCCGCGCCGAATTACCAGCTCGTTCTCGCCACTTTCGTTGAGTTCGGACTTTACATCGCATTGCTGCCGCTCGTCGGCTTCCGAATTTCAACAGTTTTATTCGTGCTTGCCCTGCAGGTTACGCTGGAGTGGCCGCGCGACAGGACGCGCTGGATATTGACGATTATCGTGGCCTTGGCGACCAGTGCGGTCTGCTTTTTCGTTTTTGAAGATTATCTGTCGGTGCTACTGCCGCGCGGGTCGTGGAGCGGCATGTGAATCACTACGAGCTTCTCTTCACGCATATCGGCACGGTACTACATTTCGAGTACCTCATTCCGTTGCTGGTGGGCACGATCGCCGGCGTGATCGGCGGCGCCCTTCCCGGCGTCACGATCACAATGACGGTGATCGTCGTCCTGCCATTCACGTTCGGGCTCGACCCGCTGCAAGGCCTTGCGGCCATGATCGGAGTTTACGTCGGCGGGTCGGCCGGCGGCTCGATCACCGCAAGTCTCATCGGCATTCCCGGAACGCCATCGGCCGTCGCCACCACCTTCGACGGCTTCCCGATGACCAAGAAGGGCCAGGCCGGCCGTTCGGTTTGGGTCGGGGTTTGGTCCGCTTTTATAGGCGGCGCACTCGGTGGGCTTTGCCTTATCGAACTCACGGGTCCGTTCGCGTCCCTCGCACTCGAATTCGGGCCGTGGGAATTCTTCGCTCTCTTCGTCTTCGCGCTCTCGATGGTCGCGGGTCTCGTCGGGCGCTCGGTCACCAAAGGACTGCTTTCGGGAGCGATTGGACTTGTCGTCACCATCGTCGGCCCCGACCCGATTATGGGCGTGCAGCGATTTACGCTCGGGATTCATCAACTCGAGGGCGGCTTCCCCTTCTTGCCAGTCCTGATCGGTATTTTTGCGTTCGCGCAATTGATGCCGGATGTCGAGCAGATTCGGCCGGGCGGGCAGGTCGTGACGGAAGCTCCAAAGCAAATGAGCCTGAAGGTTTCGCAGCTTTCGGTGCTCAAGGACATTCTGTGCCGGCCGTTCATCCTGCTTTGGGTAACCTTCATCGGCATTATGATCGGCGTATTGCCGGCCATCGGCGGCAGCGCCGCCAACATCATGGCCTACGATCAGGCCAAGAAGTTCTCCAAACACCCGGAAAAATTTGGCACCGGCATTCCCGAAGGCATCGTTGCGTCGGAAGCCTCCAACAGCGCGAATGTTGCCGGCTCCTTGATGATGATCATGGCCTTCGGCATCCCGGGCGACGCCGTTACGGCCGTCATGCTGGGCGCGCTCACCATTCACGGCATTCAGCCGGGTCCCCTGTTCATCTCTCAGCATCCCAAGGAAGCCTACGGCATTTACGCCGCCTACCTCGTCGCCCTCCCGTTGATGGTGGCAGTGATCTGGATCGGATCGCGCGCCTGGATGCGCATCATCATGATGCCCAAGGCGATGCTGATCCCGATCGTTCTGGTGCTCTGCGTGATCGGCGCCTACGCGCTCGGCAACAGCATGAACGACGTTTACGTGCTCGCGCTGTTCTGCGTGATTGGATACGCGATGGTAAAAGCGCGCATCCCGCTCGCGCCGCTGATTCTGGGCGTCGTGCTTGGCGACCAGATCGAATCCAACTTGATCCAGTCCATATCGACCGACCCAAATCCCTGGCTGTTCATCACCCGCCCAATTTCGGGAGGTCTGATCGCGGCGTCAATTGTATCGATTGCCTTCGCCGTCTGGCAGCACAATCGTGAGACCAAGCGCCTCGCCGCCGCCGTAGACGAAGAAGAGGATACGGATTTTTAGATTCGCATCGACTCCGGTTGGCTGTCTCAAGCCGCCAGCGCATGCAGGATACGCGCCCAACTCCGAATGCCTTTGTGGAAGCAGGTGAGGTCGAACTTCTCGTTCGGTGAATGCACGCGGTCGTCGTCGAGCGCGAAGCCGACCAGCAACGAATCCATCCCGAGCACCGACTTGAAGTCGGCGACGATCGGAATCGATCCGCCGGCGCCGACCGTCACCGCCTTCTTGCCCCATTCGTCGCCGAGAACGTTTCGCGCCTTCACCAGCGCCGGATTGTCGAACGAAAGTTGGATCGGGGGCGCCAAACCAAAGTTGCCGAACTCGACCGAACAATCCGACGGCAGTCGCCCGCGGACGAAGGCGCGAAACGCGTCGCGGATTTTGACAGGGTCCTGTTCGCCGACAAGACGAAACGAGACTTTAGCCGAGGCCTGTCCTGGAATGACGGTCTTGGCCCCCTCCCCGGTGTAGCCGCCGACGATGCCGTTGATCTCGGCGGTAGGCCGCGTCGTGACCTGCTCGATCAACATCCGGTCTTTCTCGCCGGCGGAATTCTTGAGGCCGATCGACCCCAAAAATTTCTCGGCGGTGAGATCGAGCGCCTTGAGATCGGCTTTGATGTCGGGCGGCAGATCTTTCACGCCATCGTAAAAACCCGGAATCGTTACGCGGCCGTTCTCGTCCCACATCGCACCGAGTATTTTTCCAAGCAGCCGGATTGGATTCTGCGCCGCACCGCCGAAGACACCGGAGTGCAAGTCACGGTCGGCGCACGTGATTTTCACATCCTCATAAACCAATCCACGCAATGAGGTGGTTACCGCCGGCGTTTGCGCATCCCACATCGCCGTATCGCAGACCAGCGCCAGGTCGAGCTTGAATTCGTCAGCATTCTCGCGAACGAAGCTAAAGAGATTTTTCGAACCGCACTCTTCCTCACCTTCGATCATGGTGGTGATCGGCAACGGCAGCTTGCCGGTAGCCGCTTTGAAAGCGCGGCATGCCTCGATGAAGGTCATCGCCTGCCCTTTGTCATCGCAGGCGCCGCGGGCCACGATCATCTTGCGGCCGCCCGCCAGTGTCTCGATGCGCGGCTCGAACGGCGGCGTTTTCCAGAGATCGAGCGGGTCCACCGGCTGTACGTCATAGTGGCCGTAGAACAGGACGCGTGGGCCTGATGGCCCGTTCGACTTGCCGACGACGACCGGATGCCCCGCGGTAGGCCTTACCTTGGCGTCAAAACCGATAGACGCGAGGTCGGCGGCGACAAATTCAGCCGCCTTTCGACATTGATCCTTGTAGACGGGATCCGTCGAGACCGACGCAATGCGCAAAAATGCAAACAGCCTCTCAACGCTGCCGTTTAAATCCCGATCGATGCGATTTAGCACCGCGTCAAGCGTACTCATCATGGTCTCCATGGCTGTATTGCCAAAGTAGCAACGCAACAAAGGCCTGCAAAGCGTCGCCTTCGCGGGTCCGCTTAGGGCAAACGGCATAAAATCGGCATTACGCGCCGTCTTGGCAGAGGGAAAGGGGTTATCGCTTCTGGAGTTTACCGAAGCCACTCAAGGCAAAATCTTCGGCGCGATCCAGCCGCTTGATAGATATTTCGCCTGAATATCGCTGCTCATCGCAGTCTTCGCCGCCGATTGGATGGCCGCGCTCAATCGATAGCGAAGTTTTTTCTTGACGTGCGCTCACGATGCAACACATGCACTGCATCATTTTTTTTCCTGCATTGCCGCAAGTTGCTTGTCATCGTTACGCTTGATGTTCAATATTGCGGGCAACCTGCCGCCAGTGCAGGGACACTCAGGGGATCGGTGGACGAGCTGATCGGAGGCTTGTCGCACGTGTGGGCGTTGGCAGAACCGTTGCCGAGAAAATCATCGTCATCATTCTCGATTCTGGCGCAAGAAAGGGCCGGTCGAAGAGGTTCGGGCCCTGCCCGACCGAATGGGACGCAAACCGCTCTCCAGGCTGCGCAAAGACGGGATTGGGGACGGGAGCTTTTGGTGATTGCGAAGCCAAGACGGAAATTGAGATCGTCCGTTCGGTCGCGGCGCGCGGTTCGTCAAACTTGTAAAGAAAGCAAGTGAGGAGGCGTTAATGTCTTACCCGATCACCGACATCGATGGGATCGATCGCGACGTCGCGACAATTCTCAAGTCGGCGGGGATCAGGTCGACGGGGCGGCTGCTCGAGAAGGCGCGGACGCTCAAGGGGCGCAAGGCGCTCGCCGCCGCAACCGGCCTCGATGAGAAGCGCCTCCTCTGCTGGGCCAATATGGCCGACCGCATGCGGGTCAGGGGCGTCAGCAAGGAATATGCCGAGCTGTTGCAGGCGGCCGGCGTGGATACCGTGAAGGAATTGCAATACCGCAACCCGTGCAATCTTGCCCGCGCCATGGCGGACGCCAATAGAAAGCGCAAACTTGTGCGGCTGCTGCCCTCGGAAAAACTCGTGGTGCGCTGGATCGACCACGCCAAGAGGCTGCCGCTGAAGATTACGTATTGATCGTCGGCCGCCTGCCTGCGCTTGACAGTATTTTCGGGACCGCGCAAGCCACGCGCATGGGTATTGCCGCGCCATCCAATCCTTCGGGGGATAATCTCTCCGGCGTCGCGCCGCGCCGGCTTTCGGCCTTGATGGCGCAGGGCCGCCCAACCGTAATGGGCATCCTGAACGTCACGCCGGATTCATTTTCGGATGGCGGCCAATTCCTCGATCCGCAAGTCGCCATCGCTCATGCGCACGAGATGGCGGCGGAAGGCGCGGACATCCTCGATATCGGGGCGGAGTCGACGCGACCTTACGGCGGCATGCAGCCGGTGAGCGCCGCGGACGAGAAAGCGCGGCTCGCGCCGGTGTTGCCCGCGGTCGTTGCGCTCGGTCTGCCGGCGTCGATCGACACGATCAAAGCAGAGATCGCGGCTTGGGCGCTCGATCACGGCGCGGCCATCGTCAACGACGTGTGGGGCTTGCAACGCGATCCCGCGATGGCGCCGCTGGTGGCAAAGCGCGGCGTGCCGGTTGTCATCATGCACAACCGCGAGGAGGCGGCCCCTGCCATCGACATTGTCGCGGATGTCATTGATTTTTTCCGGCGTTCGCTCGCGATCGCGGAGCAGGCCGGTATCGCGCGGGCGCAAATCGTCCTCGACCCCGGCATCGGTTTCGGCAAGACGCAAGAACAAAGCATTATCTGCATCGCGCAGCTTGCCGAATTCAAGCGGTTCGGCCTGCCCCTCCTGGTCGGCGCTTCGCGCAAGCGCTTCATTAATTCGGTCGTTCCGTCCGGCCCGAGCGAGCGCATCGGCGGCTCCATTGCCAGTCACCTGCTCGCGGTGGAGAACGGGGCGGACATCGTGCGCGTGCATGATGTAGCGGAAACCGTGCAGGCGCTGCGCGTCGCGGCTGCGATCAAGAGCACGCGATGAGCGACCGCATTTTCATCAACGGCCTTTCGCTACATGCCTATCACGGCGTGATGGCCTATGAGGGCAAGGTCGGGCAGACGTTCACCATCGACATGGTCTTGGAGATCGATCTTGCCGCAGCGGGGCGGTCCGACAAGGTCGTCGACACCGTGTCCTACGACGAGGTCGTCGCCTGCGCGAGCAGGGCTTTCGTCGCGCAGAAATTTCGTTTGATCGAGTCCGCCGCCAGCCGAGTTGCCGAATCCGTTCTGGCAAGCTTTCCGCGCGTGCAGAGCGTGCAGGTTACCATTCACAAGCCGCACGCGCCGATTGCGGCAACCTTCAGCGACGTCGGCGTCACCATCGCCCGCATACGAAAACGATGAGCGATCTGCGGCCCGCGCAGGCTTATCTCGCCCTTGGCGGAAACGTCGGAGACAGCCGCGCGATACTTGCCCGTGCCGTGGCGCTTTTATGCGACGGAGACATGGTGAAGCTGATCGCGCGCTCATCCGACTATCGCACCCCGCCCTGGGGCGTCGAGGACCAGCCGCCGTTCATCAATCTGTGCATCGCCATCGAAACGTCGCTCGACCCGCGCGATTTGCTCGCGCGCGCGCAAGACGTCGAGCGACAACTCGGGCGCGACCGCGCCAAAGAAAAGCGTTGGGGACCACGCACGGCCGATATCGATATTGTCGCCTACAATGACGTGAGGCTCCGGACGCCGGACCTCACCCTGCCGCACCCCCGCTTATTCGAGCGCGCGTTCGTGCTCGTTCCGCTCGCTGAAATGGCGCCGAACTTAGTGGTAGCGGGGCGGCGCATAAGCGAGGCCGTCGCGAAGATCGATGCCGACGACATCGAGCGCCTGACGCCATTGGCGTGAGGTCGTGGCCAAAATCCAAACACGTCCGGCAAGTTTACGAAGGTGAACTGACTCATGCGCGCCGAATCATCGCGGTTCTGAACAATTCGCGAATGGCGCGCGTTGGCTTCAAGAGGCGGCGCGAGACGCCGCATACATGGAACATGCAGGAGAAGCACATGAAACGGATTTTACTCGCTACTATCGCCGCGGCGGCGCTCTCGTTGCCGGCCATGGCGCAGAATAACGACCAGATGCAGCAGCCGAAGCAGAACGAGCAGATAAAGCAGCAGCAGATGCAGAACGATGGGCAATCCGGGAACCCGCAAGAGACGCAAGGTTCGCAGACGCAAGCACCGGGCGCCAATCAACAGGCGAGCGAGCGTATCAATCCGCAGGACCTGAGCAAAGACCAGGTGAAGCAGATTCAGCAGGCGCTGGATCAGAAGGGATTCAGCACGAAGCACGTCGACGGCATCTGGGGCCCGGAGACGGCCTCCGCGCTGCGCAAATTCCAGGAGAAGAACGACATCCAGGCAAAAGGCGAGCTCAACCAGCAAACTCTCGCCCAGCTTGGCGTCAATTGGTCCGGGCAGAACCAGCCGCAAACCACCGGCTCAGGGCAGAAATCGAACGAGCCGATGAACAATAATGAAAATTCAACCAAAATGAACAAATCGGGCACCAGCGGTTCCGGCTCCATGAACTCGAACGACACGAACGCGAAACCCGCGGATCAGAATAGCGGAAGTTCGACGTCCGGCGCCAATGGCATGGGCCCGAACGAAAACGGCAAAGCCCCGAGCAGCAGCAAGGACAAAAGCAAATACTGATCGGCCCTGGCTGTTGCGAAACGAGCCGTCCTTCCGGGCGGCTCCGTTGACGTAAGCGTTGCATGCATTGTGCAGCGCGGCGGAAGCATGGCATCGTGAGGCATGCCCCGCGATACGTCCTCGCTTACAAGTCTGATCAGCCAAGAGCTGCCGCTCGCCGCCGAGTTTCCATCGATCGGCGAAGCCGAATGGCGCAAGCTCGTTGAGGCCGCGCTCAAGGGCGGCTCATTCGAGAAGCGCCTCGTCAGCCGGACCTATGACGGCCTGCGAATCGAGCCGCTTTATGCGCGTGCGGCTGGGACCAAACCCGTGCCCGGACGCGCGCCGGGCAGGCCATGGACGGTGATGCAGCGCATCGATCATCCCGATCCGAAGGCGGCGAACAAACAGGCCCTGGAAGACCTCGAAAACGGTGCGGCCGGCCTAACCTTGGTGTTCGCAGGCTCACTGAACGCCAACGGCTACGGCCTTGCGGCGGCGCCCGAAACTGTCGCGCAGGCGCTCGACGGCATCGCGCTCGATGCCATTACCATCGACCTCAACCTCAGCCTGGCGACGCGCAACGCGGTGCAATTGATTGTAGAGTTCGTGAAGAGCCGAAGCTTGGGGCCGGCCTCCGTCGACCTGCGCCCCAGCATCAACCCGATCGGCGGCTTCGCCGCGAGTGGCGTGCCTCACGCCCCGTGGAGCGAATTGTCGAAGCGCATGGCGGACATGATCGGCGACCTCGCCAGCCAGGGCTATCGCGGTCCCTTCGCCGTTGCCGACGGGCGGATCGTCCACAATGCAGGCGGCTCCGAGGCGCAGGAGCTTGCCTTCGCGCTTGCCGCCGCGGTCGATTGCCTGCGCGCGCTGGAAGCCGGCGGCGTGCCGCTCGACGCCGCGCGCGGCATGATCTATTTCCGGCTTGCCGCCGACGCCGACCAATTCCTCACCATCGCCAAGCTGCGCGCGATCCGCAAACTTTGGGCGCGCGTCGAGCAAGCCTGCGGGCTCACGCCGAAACCGACCACAGTCGCCGCCGAGACGGCGTGGCGTATGATGACCAAGCGCGACCCTTACGTGAACATGCTGCGCACGACCATCGCCATTGCTGCGGCCGGGATTGGCGGCGCCGACAACATCGCCACGCTGCCGCACACCGCGGCACTCGGCTTGCCGGATCAATTCGCCCGCCGTATCGCGCGCAACACGCAGTTGATTCTGCTGGAAGAGTCGAATCTCGCCAAAGTGAGCGATCCGGCGGCGGGCTCCGGCGCGATCGAGGACTTGACGAACAGACTGTG
>JAICMO010000127.1 GCA_025929185.1 Pseudolabrys sp. | reverse complement strand
CGACAGCTGCCGGTACCTGCAACCCATGGCAACACCCCCTTAAGAAGGTGTTGCACTTCGTTTGTGAACTCAGGGGACCCAGCGCAAAAATGCTGACCTTTCAGAATTGCTCTGGATTCCCGCTTGCGCGGGAATGAGCGGACTAATGCAACTTGACCCCCCACAGGGGCGCCGATACGGTCCCGGCCGTCTCCGGGCTCAACAATCAGTACCAAAAGATGGCTGAAGCCGATCTTGGCGCCGCAGAACGGGCGCATCGCGGGAGTCTCGACCCGGCGCATTCGTTCCAGGGGCTGATTCTTGCCTTGCAGCGCTACTGGGCGGAGTGGGGCTGCGTCATTCTCCAGCCTTACGATATGGAGGTCGGTGCCGGCACCTTTCATCCGGCCACCACGTTGCGCGCGCTCGGGCCCAAGCCCTGGAATGCCGCCTACGTGCAGCCCTCGCGGCGTCCGAAAGACGGCCGCTACGGCGAGAATCCGAACCGGCTCCAGCACTATTACCAGTTCCAGGTGATCCTGAAGCCGTCGCCGCCGGACATCCAGGACCTTTATCTCAATTCGCTCGCCGCAATCGGCATCGATTCCAGGCTGCATGACATCCGTTTCGTCGAAGACGATTGGGAAAGCCCGACGCTCGGCGCGTGGGGACTTGGATGGGAATGCTGGTGCGACGGCATGGAGGTTTCGCAGTTCACTTACTTTCAGCAGGTCGCCGGCTTCGAGTGCAATCCGGTCGCGGGCGAACTGACCTACGGGCTCGAGCGGCTCGCGATGTATGTGCAGGGCGTCGAGAACGTTTACGAGTTGAACTTCAACGGCCGTACCGACGAGAAGAAGGTCACTTATGGCGACGTGTTCTTACAAGCCGAGCAGGAATATTCGCGGCACAATTTCGAATTCGCCGACACCGCGATGCTGTTCGAGCAGTTCAAAATGGCGGAGGCGGCCTGCAAGAAATATCTCGAGGCCGGGTGGGCCGAGGGCAAGAAAGAGCGTCATTTGATGGCGCTTCCCGCTTACGACCAGTGCATCAAGGCGAGCCACGTTTTCAATCTGCTCGATGCGCGCGGCGTGATCTCGGTGACCGAGCGGCAGAGTTACATTTTGCGCGTGCGTGAGCTCGCCAAGGCTTGCGGCGAGGCCTGGCTTGCGACGGAAGGCGGGGGGAAATGAGCGAAGCGAAGACGTTGTTGCAGATGGCGGGCGCGAATTCGGCGCCGGCAAAGTTGTCCGACGCCACAGTCATCATCATCGATGCGCAGGACGAATACGTGTCCGGCAAGCTGCCGCTGACCGGCGTTGATGACGCGCTCTCTCAAATTTCAAAGCTGCTCGCGGCCGCACGCAGCGCCGGCGCGCCGATCGTTCACGTGCAACAGCGCGGGCGTCCGGGCGGGTTGTTTGATCCGAATGGGCCGATGTTCAAGATCGTGCCGCAGGCTGCGCCGCTCAATGGCGAAACGCTTGTCGAGAAGCCGCTGCCGAACGCCTTCGCCAAAACCGACTTGCACGACAAATTGCAGGCCATCGGCAAGAAGTCGCTCGTCATCGCCGGCTTCATGACGCACATGTGCGTGAGCGCGACGGCGCGCTCGGCGGTCGATCACGGCTATGCGGTGACGGTTGCGTCCGATGCGGTCGCGACGCGCGATCTGCCCGACCCGCTCGGCGGCCCCGATTTGTGCGCCGAGCATATCCACCGCACGGCGCTGGCCGAACTGGCTGACCGGTTCGCGACCATCGCGCGCGTCGCCGACATCAAGGCATAGGTAACTTCCGTCACAGTATTCGCGAGGGCGGGGGATACGGCCCTGCCGGTATCTTCACACCAAAAGCTCCGGGCGCTACCCTCACGCCCACTGGCTCCCGGGGCGAAACCCAAATGCTCGGCTGGATCATCGCGCTGATTGTTGCGGCCGCGGTCATCTACGTGGTCTTCATCTTCAATCGGCTGGTCCACACCCGCCAGATGGCGAACGAGGCGTGGAGCGGCATCGACGTCCAGCTCAAGCGCCGCTCCGATCTCGTTCCCAATCTGGTCGAGGCGGTGAAAGGCTACGCGGCGCATGAACGCGGCGTGCTGGAAGAGGTGACGCAGCTGCGCGGTCAGGCGCGCGCGTTGCCCGGCGGCGATATCGCGGCGCGCGCACAGGCCGAAGGCGCATTGTCGGCCGCACTCGGCAAGCTGATCGCAGTTGCCGAAAGTTATCCGGACCTCAAGGCAAGCGGCAACTTCCTTGCGCTACAGCAAGAGCTTGCACAACTGGAAACGGATATTGAAATGGCGCGCCGCTATTATAACGGCGCCGTGCGCAATCAGAACGTTTTAGTGCAGTCATTTCCCAGCAATCTCATCGCCGTGCTGTTCGGATTCGCGCAGCGTGATTATTTCGAGATTTCGAACGAGGCCGAGCGCGCCGTGCCGCAAGTCGCGCTACAGACAGCGCGATGATGATGTCGCATCGAGATACACTCGTCTCTCCGCGCTTGGCCGAAGCGGTCACGGTGCTCATAAACCTGCTGTTGATGTTGGCGTTCACCGGCAACGCCTCGGCGGCCGAAGTCATCCAGTTTTTCGATTCCCACGTGCAGGTGGCGAAGGACGGCGAGCTGACCGTCACCGAAACCATCCGCGTGCACGCCGAAGGCGTGGAGATGAAGCACGGTATCTACCGCGACTTCCCGACCACGTTCAAAGATGCCGGCGGCACGCTGCGCGAGGTAACCTTCAGCGTCCTCGGCGTCAGCCGCGACGGAAATCCGGAGCCGTATTTCTTCGGCGGCGCGCACAACTTCACCCGTATCTATGCCGGCAAAAAGGACGCGTTGCTTCCGCGCGGCGACCACATCTACGTCATCCGCTACCAAACCGGACGGCAGATCCGCTGGTTCGACGGCAAACCTGAGCTCGATTGGAACGTCACCGGCAATTTCTGGCACTTCCCAATTCTGGAGGCGCATTACTGGCTTGAACTCGCCAATGGACAAAAGCCGCTACGCTGGAGGGCCTATAGCGGCCGCCTTGGCGCACGGGGCACAAATTGGCGTGGGGGAATCGGCAGCGACGGCGTGCTTCGGGTTTCGACCGCGCGGCCGCTTGCGCCGGGCGAGGGGCTTACGGTCTTGGCAGCACTGCCGCATGAGGCGGTTGAGCCGCCGAGCCAGTCCACGCTTTTCTACTATCAACTGTTCGACAACCGCCGCTGGATTTTTGCCGGGATCGGCTTTGTCCTCGTCTTCGGCTATTACCTCGCGGCGTGGAACGCTGTCGGCCGCGACCCCAAGCACGGCACCATCATTCCGCTTTTCCACCCGCCCGAGGGCATCTCGCCGGCGCTTGCCAATTATATCCGCGACTGGGGCTTCGGCCGCGAGAAGTGGCGCGCGTTTACCGCGGCGGCGCTATCGCTTGCCGTGCGTGGCCTCATCCGCCTCGATCAAACCGCCGATGCGCTGACGCTAAAAGCGACCGGCAAATACGCCGACAAGGAGTTGCCGCCCGGCGAGGGCGCCATTCTCAACTGGGTCAACGAGCACGGCGGCAGCGCCGCCATCGATCGCGCCAACGGCAAAGCCGTCGCCAAGGTCGGCGATAGCTTCACGTCGAGCATCGAAGCCGAAAGCCGCAACCGCTTTTTTCACCGCAATCTCGGCTATGTACTCGGCGGCGCCGCGATGACGGCGGCCGTCATTTTCGTGGTGGTCAACTACGGCGGCTTGCAGGACCAGGACGTCACGGCCCTGTTTGCAATCTGCTTCGGCGGAATTTTCGTCGGCATGTTCATCGTGCCGACAATTCTCTCGCTGTTCGGCGGCGGTAATGGGATTTCCGGCTGGGTGCGTCGTGGCAAGACGCTGCTCTCGACTGCCGTCGTCGTCGTGATCGCAGCTTTTATCGGCCGAACGTTTTTCCATGGTCTGGATCTGACGCCGCCCAAGGTTGTTTCGTTCGTTGCCGGCTATTCATTCTCCTTTGTGCTCGTCATCGCTTTCGCCGCGCTCAACGGGGCGTTCCTGTTTCTGATGCGCGCGCCGACCGCGTACGGCCGGCCGATCATGGATCAGCTCGCCGGCTTCCGCCTCTACCTCGAGACTGCCGAGAAGGACCGGCTCAACTTGCAAGCACCGGAAATCACCGCCGACCGGTTCGAGGCGCTGTTGCCCTATGCCGTGGCGCTCGATGTGGAGAAGCCGTGGGCGCGGGCCTTCGCGGCCGCGCTGCACCGGGCCAATCCGGACGACGCCGATCCGATGAACGGCTATCATCCCAGCTGGAGCAGCGGCGGCGGATGGTCGAGCCACGATTTCGGCAGCGCGGTTTCGTCGTCCATCTCGAGTGTCAGCGATGCGTTCGCCGCCGCCGTGCCATCCTCGTCGGGCTCGGGCGGAGGCGGTTCCGGCGGCGGAGGCGGCGGTGGCGGTGGCGGCGGGTGGTAGGCGGCAAGTGACATTGGCCGGTCGTCTTGCTAGGCAAGCGCCACTTCCGTCCGATCAGCGCCGGCCGACATGCCCAACCTTCTGCTCGAGTTTTTCTCCGAGGAAATCCCCGCGCGCATGCAGGCGAAGGCGGCGGACGACCTGCGCAAGATGGTCACCGACCGGCTGGTGGATGCCGGCCTCATCTACGAGGGCGCCAAGGCGTTCGTGACGCCGCGCAGGCTGACGCTCTCCGTGCACGGCATCCCGGCGAAGCAGCCGGACATCAGGGAAGAAAAGAAGGGCCCGCGCGTCGGCGCGCCCGAGCAGGCCATTGCCGGATTTCTCAAGGCGGCGGGTCTTTCGTCGATCAGTGAAGCCAAGGTGCAGCCCGACAAGAAGGGCGATTTTTACATCGCGGTGATCGAGAGGCCGGGCATGCCGGCGATCAACGTCATCGCCGACATAGTGCCCGAGGTCGTGCGCGGCTTCCCGTGGCCGAAGTCGATGCGCTGGGGCGCGCAATCCGAGAAGCCGGGCTCGCTGTCATGGGTGCGGCCGCTGCATTCCGTTGTGGCAACGTTCGGTCCCGAAACGGAAGAACCGGAGATCGTGACGTTCTCCGTCGACGGCGTCGCTGCCGGCGACGAGACGCGGGGCCACCGTTTCATGGCGCCCGCGCCGATCAAGGTGCGGCACTTCGGCGATTACGTGACGAAGCTCGAAGCCGCCAAGGTCGTGCTCGATCCCGCGCGCCGCCGCGACATCATCCTCGCCGACGCCAAGAATCTCGCCTTCGCGCAAGGCTGCGAGCTGGTCGAGGACGAGGGGCTGCTGGCGGAAGTTGCCGGGCTCGTCGAGTGGCCGGTCGTGCTGATGGGCTCCTTCGACAAAGCCTTTCTGTCGATCCCGGAGGAGGTGATCCACGCCACCATCCGCAACAATCAGAAATGCTTCGTGCTGCGCTCTTCTTCTTCGACCTCCCCCCTTGTGGGGGAGGTCGGCGCGCAGCGCCGGGTGGGGGGTAATCGCGATGATGTGCAATCACCCCCGCCCCCGACCCCTCCCCACAAAGGGGAGGGGAGATTGGCTGCGAAGTTCATCCTGGTGGCGACCGAGGAGGCAAGCGACGGCGGCCGGGCGATCGTCGCCGGCAACGAGCGCGTGATCCGCGCGCGCCTGAGCGACGCCAAGTTCTTCTACGAAACGGATTTGAAGACGCGGCTTGAAGACCGGCTGCCGAAATTCGAGCACATCATCTTCCACGAAAAGCTCGGCACGCAGGCCGAGCGCATTGAAAGGATTAAGCGTTTGGCCGTCGAGCTGGCGCCGCCGGTCGGCGCCGATGCCAAAAAGGTTGAACGCGCCGCGCAGCTCTGCAAGGCCGACCTGCTCACCGAGGTCGTCGGCGAATTCCCCGAATTGCAGGGCCTGATGGGCCGCTATTACGCCGAGGCGCAGGGCGAGGACGAAGCGGTCGCGCGCGCGTGCGAGGATCACTACAGGCCGAAGGGGCCGGACGATCTCGTGCCCGCCGATCCGGTCTCGGTCGCCGTCGCGCTCGCCGACAAGATCGATACGCTGGTTGGCTTCTGGGCCATCGACGAGAAGCCGACGGGGAGCAAGGACCCGTATGCGCTGCGTCGGGCCGCACTAGGCGTTATTCGCATCGTGCTTGAGAACACGCTGCGCTTGAAATTGAGCGAGATCGCAGCAATGCACTCTGCTGTCATTGCCGGGCTTGACCCGGCAATCCATCGAACGAAGAAGATGGATGCCCGGGTCAAGCCCGGGCATGACGGCTCAACGATTGCCAATCTGCTTGCCTTCTTCGCCGACCGCCTCAAAGTGCAACTGCGCGAGCAGGGCGCGCGGCACGATCTGGTCGACGCGGTGTTCGCGCTTGAGGGTCAAGATGACCTGCTGCTGATCGTTCGTCGCGTCGAGGCGCTGGGCAAATTCCTCGACGCGGACGACGGAAAGAACCTGCTGGCCGGCTACAAGCGCGCGACCAACATCATCCGCATCGAGGAGAAGAAGGACAAGCGCGAATACACCGGCGCGCCGGACCCGAAGCTCTATCAGTTGCCGGAAGAGAAGGCGCTCGCCGAGGCGATCACTGTCGCCAAGAAAGATGCTTCCGCTGCCATCGCCAGGGAAGACTTCGCCGCCGCCATGAGCGCGATGGCAAAATTGCGTCCCAGGGTCGATGCGTTCTTCGACAAGGTCACCGTCAATGTCGACGACAAGCCCTTGCGCGAAAATCGTCTCAAGCTGCTCAATGAAATCCGCGAGGCGACGCGCGCGGTCGCCGATTTCTCCCGGATCGAGGGCTGAACCCGCCTTGCTCAGCCCGCCACGCATATCAACTACAGGGCTCGCGCCTATCTGCTGCGTCGTGGTGAACTGGCAGGTCCTGCGGGCCGAACATCCGCTGATGAGCTTAAACCTTCAGCAGAAGATTAAGATCGCCAGTGTTCGGCCGTTCGCGTGATGCCTTCACCGGCTCCTTCGAGGCTCGCGTGCTGCGCACGCTCGTAGCTCAGGATGAGGAAGATGGCGCAACGACTGAATACCTCAAGATGAACGGGGAAAGTTCATTGAGTGCACTCGCCGCTGGCGATCAAAAATGGAACTCTCCCCCCTACCTCGTCGTTTCACCTCGGCCTTCACAAGGGAATCCCACCATGGTCATCGGGGTCGCTCACCTTCAGCCTATTGTCGCGCTTGTCGCCGGTATTCTCATTCTCATCATTCCACGGCTCCTCAACATCATTGTCGCGATCTATCTGATCTTCATCGGCATCGTCGGCCTCGGAATCATTCGCTAGGAAGGCTTGCGCCGTTCGCCGTGGCGGTGCTTTTAAGAACCGCCAGCCCAACTTATTTTGCAAACCATGGCAAAACGAAAATCGAAACGCATAAGCTCGAAAACGGCAGCCAAGAAGCCGGCCAAGAAGGCTTTGCCGAAATCACCGTCCTCGCGCGGCGCCAAATGGGTCTATGCCTTTGGCGGCGGCAAGGCGGAAGGCAAAGCCTCGATGCGCAATCTGCTCGGCGGCAAGGGCGCGGGGCTTGCCGAGATGGCCAGTCTGGGTCTGCCGGTGCCGCCGGGCTTCACGATTACGACCGACGTCTGCACGTACTATTACGAACATAACAAGACCTATCCGAAAGAGCTGAAAGCGCAGGTCGAAAAGGCCTTGGCCAATGTCGGCCGCATCACCGGCAAGACGTTCGGCGACAAATCCAATCCGCTGCTCGTCTCGGTGCGATCCGGCGCGCGCGCCTCGATGCCGGGCATGATGGACACGGTGCTCAACCTCGGCCTCAACGACGAAACGGTCGAGGCGCTGGCGAAGAAGTCCGGCGACAGGCGCTTCGCCTACGACAGCTATCGCCGCTTCATCACCATGTATTCGGACGTGGTGCTCGGCATCGAGCATCATCGTTTCGAGGAACTGCTCGACCGCCACAAGGAGCAGGAAGGCTACACGCTCGATACCGAACTGAACGCCGACGACTGGGAGACGCTGATTGAGCAATACAAGAAGCGCGTTCAGGAGGAACGCGGCGAACCCTTCCCACAGGATCCGCACGCGCAATTGTGGGGCGCGATCGGCGCCGTGTTCGGCTCGTGGATGAACCAGCGCGCGATCACCTATCGCAAGCTGCACAACATTCCGGAAAGCTGGGGCACGGCGGTCAACGTGCAGGCCATGGTGTTCGGCAACATGGGCGAGACATCGGCGACAGGCGTCGCCTTCACGCGCAATCCCTCGACCGGCGAGAAGAAGCTTTACGGCGAATTCCTTGTCAACGCGCAAGGGGAGGACGTGGTCGCCGGCATCCGCACGCCGCAGGAAATCAGCGAAGCGGCGCGCGAAGAGGCTGGCTCGAACAAACCGTCGATGGAGAAATTGCTGCCGAAGGCCTATGCCGAGCTCAAGCGCATCTACAACACGCTCGAGCGGCACTACCGCGACATGCAGGACCTCGAATTCACGGTCGAGCAGGGCAAGCTCTGGATGCTGCAAACGCGCTCCGGCAAGCGGACGGCGAAAGCGGCGCTGCGCATTGCGGTCGAGCTTGCGAACGAGAAGCTGATCTCAAAGGAAGAGGCGGTGCTGCGCGTCGATCCCCTCGCGCTCGACCAACTCCTGCATCCGACGATCGATCCAAAAGCGCATCGGCGTGTGATCGCAACCGGCCTGCCGGCTTCGCCCGGGGCGGCAACCGGCGCGATCGTGTTTTCGTCTGATGATGCCGCGCAACTCAAAGCTGACGGGCACAAGGTCATTCTCGTGCGCGTGGAAACCTCGCCCGAGGACATCCACGGCATGCACGCCGCCGAAGGCATCCTCACCACGCGCGGCGGCATGACCTCGCATGCGGCGGTCGTTGCGCGTGGCATGGGCAAGCCTTGCGTCTCCGGCGCGGGCTCCCTGCGGGTCGATTACGCCAACAGGACGATGACGGCGGGTGGTCATACGCTGAAGCAGGGCGACTTCATTACCGTGGACGGTTCGACCGGTCAGGTGCTCGCCGGCAAGGTCGACATGATCCAGCCGCAGTTATCCGGCGATTTCGCCACGCTGATCGCCTGGGCTGACAAAGCGCGCAAGCTCGGCATCCGCGCCAATGCCGATACGCCGAACGACGCGCGTGCGGCGGTGCGCTTCGGTGCGGAAGGCATCGGGCTTTGCCGGACCGAGCACATGTTCTTCGACGAGGGCCGCATCCAGGCGGTGCGCGAGATGATTCTGGCGGACGATGAAAAGTCGCGCCGCGCAGCCATTGCGAAGCTCTTGCCGATGCAGCGCGACGATTTCGTCGAGTTGTTCGAGATCATGCGCGGCAAGCCGGTCACCATCCGCCTTCTCGATCCGCCGCTGCACGAATTCCTGCCGCATGGTGACGAAGAGATTGCGGAAGTCGCCGAGGCGATGGGCACAGAGCCGCGGCGGCTCGCCGAGCGCGCGAAGGAGCTCGCCGAATTCAATCCGATGCTCGGCTTCCGCGGCTGCCGCATCGCTATCGCCTACCCGGAAATCGCCGAGATGCAAGCGCGCGCCATTTTCGAAGCGGCGGTCGAGGCGGCGAAACGCACCGGCGAGTCGGTGGTGCCGGAAGTGATGGTGCCGCTGATCGCAAGCAAGGCCGAGTTCGATCTGGTCAAGGCGCACATCGATGCCATGGCCGAAGCGGTCGAGAAGGAAAAAGGCGCGAAGCTCAATTATCAGGTCGGCACCATGATCGAGTTGCCGCGCGCCGCCCTCCTTGCCGGCGAGATTGCCGAGACGGCGGAGTTCTTCTCGTTCGGCACCAACGATCTCACGCAAACGACGTATGGCATTTCGCGCGACGACGCGGCGAGCTTTCTCGGTATCTACACCGCGCGCGGAATTCTTCCGGCCGATCCGTTCGTTTCCATCGACCAGCACGGCGTCGGCGAACTGGTAAAAATCGGCGTCGAGCGCGGCCGCAAGACGCGCTCAAAGCTCAAGGTCGGCATTTGCGGCGAGCACGGCGGCGATCCGGCCTCGGTCGCGTTCTGCCATCAGGTGAAGCTCGATTACGTCTCCTGCTCACCGTTCCGCGTGCCGATCGCGCGCCTTGCCGCGGCGCAGGCCGCGCTGGGCAAGGAGACGACGAGTCAGGCGTAATTTCAGTCTTCCGGGCGCGGCCGGAGGCCGCGAACCCGGAATCCAGAAACATGTAACCGAGCGTTGAGTGATTATCTGGATTCCGGGTTCGCCGCTCCGCGGCGCCCCGGAATGACGGAAGGGACTAAACCGCCACCTTGGCGAGGAATGTTTCCACTTCCGAGCGCAACTGCGACACGGCGGTTTCGGCCGTTTGCGAGGCGGTCAGCACCACTTCGGCGGATGACCGCGTCTCGGTCGCCGCGCCGGCCATCCCCTCAAGCACAGCGACGACATGGCTAGTGCCCTGCGCAGCGCTGACGACGTTGTGAGAAATTTCGCCGGTCGCCGCGTTTTGCTCTTCGATCGCCGCTGCGACGCCGGAGGTGTACTGATTGATCTCGCGCATGCGGCTGGCGATGTGCTGGATCGCCTCGACCGCCAACTTCGTCGAGCTCTGCACGCCGAGAATGTGGTTGGCGATTTCCTCGGTGGCTTTCGCGGTCTGAACGGCAAGCGATTTGACCTCGGACGCGACCACTGCAAAGCCTTTGCCGGCTTCGCCCGCCCGCGCCGCTTCGATGG
>JAICMO010000166.1 GCA_025929185.1 Pseudolabrys sp. | reverse complement strand
TGACCGCCGCGACCGCTTCGACAATACGCAGCGGCGCGGCATGATCCTGCGCCGTCTTGATCAGAGCCAATGTATCCTTGGGGAAGCAGGAGCCGCCGTCGCCCGGGCCCGCATGCAAAAATTTCGAGCCGATGCGATTGTCGAGACCGATGCCGCGCGCGATCTCTTGCACGTTGGCGCCGACCTTCTCGGCAAGATCGGCAATCTCGTTGATGAAGGTAATCTTCGCAGCCAAAAAGCCGTTCGCCGCGTATTTGATCAGCTCCGCCGTGCGCCGTCCGGTAAACATGATGGGAGCGCGGTTGAGATAAAGCGGGCGATATAATTCGTTCATCACTTCGCGCGCGCGCGGGTCCTCGGTGCCGACGACGATCCGGTCCGGGTGTTTGAAGTCGCGAATGGCCGCGCCCTCGCGGAGGAATTCAGGATTGGAGACGACGGCGAATTCCGCCTCGGCGCGCGTCTCCCGGATGATGCGCTCGACCTCGTCGCCGGTGCCGACCGGAACCGTGGATTTGGTAATGACCACGGTAAAGCCGTCGAGCGCACGCGCGATCTCACGCGCGGCTTCGAAAACATAGGTCAGATCGGCATGCCCGTCGCCGCGCCGCGAAGGCGTGCCGACCGCAATGAAGACCGCATCGGCGGCTTTCACCGCACGAGAGAGCTCGGTTGTAAATTTCAAGCGCTCGGCGCGCGCGTTCGCCGCGACGAGATCGTCGAGTCCGGGTTCGTAGATCGGTATTTCGCCGCGTTCCAGCGACGCGATCTTGTTCCTGTCTTTGTCGACGCAAGTGACGTCATGGCCGAAATCGGCAAAGCAGGCACCGGAAACGAGGCCGACGTAGCCGGTGCCGATCATGGCAACGCGCATGTGAAATCCGCGGCAATATGGTTAACCAATTCGGCGTGCGCCGGAGGCGCGTTTCATAGCAGAGCGGTTTCGCACTGGCGAGTGCCGATAATATGGCGGACTTTCCGTGGCCGGATAAACGCTAAAGAAACGGCCGTTTGCTAGCTCTCCGCTCATGCAGGGGACAGCAAGCGCGAAAGACGGACGGGTCGACTGGGTCGATTACGCCAAAGGCTTCTGCATCGTCATGGTGGTGACGATGCATTCGACGCTGGGCGTCGAAGCGGCCGCCGGCCACGAAGGCTGGATGCACTATCTTGTGTCGTTCGCGCGCCCGTTCCGCATGCCCGACTTCTTCATGATTTCGGGGCTGTTCCTCGCCAACGTCATCGACCGCAGCTGGCGCACCTATCTCGACCGCAAGGTTGTCCACTTTGCCTACTTCTATCTCGTGTGGATGACCATCCAACTGGCATTCAAGGCGCCGGGGTTGGCTGCCGAGCACGGCGTCGCCGGCGTCGTGCAGCTCTATTTCCTTTCGCTCATCGATCCGTTCGGCACGCTCTGGTTCATCTACCTGCTGCCGGTGTTCTTCGTTTTCATCAAGCTGACGCGCCGTATCCCCGCGCCGATCATCTGGCTATTCGGCGCGGCGCTTGAAATCTCGCATCTCGACACCGGCTGGATGGTGCCGGACGAATTCGCCGCGCGCTTCATCTACGTCTACAGCGGTTACGTGTTCGCGCCTTACCTCTTTTCACTCGCCAAGAGCGTGCAGCAAACGCCGCTGCGCGGCGTAGCGATCCTGCTCACCTGGGGCTTCGTCAATGGTTACGCGGTGTTTGCAGGCTACTCGCAATTGCCGTTCATTTCACTCGTGCTTGGCTTGGTCGGCGCCGCCGCGGTGATCCATTTCGCAGCCTTGCTATCACTGATGCGCGCCTGTGATCCGCTGCGCTACTGCGGCGAGCATTCGATCGTGATTTACCTCGCTTTCTTCCTGCCGATGGCGGCGACCCGCATGCTGCTGCTCAGGACCCATTTCGTCACGGACATCGGCACGATTTCCGTGCTCGTGACCGCGGTCGGCGTGATCGGCTCGCTTTGCATGTACTGGACAATGCGTTCTTCGCCGCTCGGCTTTTTGTACGAGCGCCCCCAATTTTTCCGGCTGGAGCCAAAGCGCGTGCCGGCCCTGCAACCGGCGGAGTAGTAAGCCGTCACCCTGAGGAGCCGTCGCGAAGCGACGGCCTCGAAGGGCCACGGCCATCGAATCACAGGGCCGATCATCCTTCGAGGGCCACGCTGCGCGTGGCCACCTCAGGATGACGGGGGCGGCGATCCACAACAGGATCAGGATGCATTGATTAACATCGCCTGCCGGCCCACATTCGGGCCATGCCGCCCGCAAAAACAGCCGCCAAAGCGAAAACGGCCGCTAAAGATTCCGTCGAAAAGCCGGCGCCGTATGCATCACGTCCCTTGAAAAAGGGCGACCACCTCTTCCTGGTGGACGGTTCCGGTTACATTTTCCGCGCCTATCACGCCATCCGCTTCGAGCCGCGCACGCCGGAAGGCGTGCACGTCAACGCCGTATACGGCTTCTGCGCCATGCTGTGGAAGCTGCTCAAGGAGATGAAGCCGCAGGAACGGCCGACGCATCTCGCCGTCGTATTCGACAAGTCGGAAAAGACGTTCCGCACCGATTTCTATCCCGACTACAAGGCGCACCGTCCGGACCCGCCCGACGACCTCATTCCGCAGTTTCCGCTCATTCGCGAGGCGGTGCATGCGTTCCAGATTCCTTGCCTGGAGCAGGCCGGATTCGAAGCCGACGACCTGATCGCGACTTACGCGCGCATCGCCTGCGAGGCGCAAGCGACGACGACGATCGTTTCCTCCGACAAGGACCTGATGCAACTCGTTGGTCCGACGGTCGTGATGTACGACACGATGAAGGACAAGCGCATCGGGCGCGCCGAGGTAATCGAGAAGTTCGGCGTCGGGCCGGAGAAGGTCATCGAAGTGCAGGCGCTGATCGGCGATTCAACCGACAACGTGCCCGGCGTGCCCGGCATAGGGCCGAAGACCGCAGCGGAATTGATCGGCAAATACGGCGATCTCGAAACGGTGCTTCAGCACAGCAGCGAGATCAAGCAGGACAAGCGGCGAGAATCGCTGATCGCCCACGCCGAGGCCGCGCGCATCTCGAAGCGGCTGGTCACGCTCGACAACAAAGTGAATCTCGAAGTGCCCGTGGATGACCTCGCGGTGCACGAGCCGGACTATCGGCATCTCATCGCCTTCCTGAAGGCGATGGGATTCAAGACGATGACCCAGCGCGTCACAGCGGAAAGCGGCATGGACGCGGGCGCAATCGAGGCCGGCACGGAAGCGAAGGTCGGCGCCACAGCCGCCAAGTCGTCACCGATCGAGCCTCCCGTAGGCCACCAGCAAGGTCAGCTCGCGCTCAACGTGCCGCCACCCAAGCGGGCGGCTGCTCCGGCGGAGGCGAACGTATTCACGCCGATCTCGCTGGCGAACGCGCGCATCGCAGCCTTGCGCACGGCGAAAATCGACGTCGCAAAATACGAAACGATCGGCACGCTCGAACGCCTGCAACACTGGATCGCGCGTGCGCACGATTCCGGTCTGCTGGCGGTGAAGACCGAAACGAACAGCCTCGATCCGATGCAAGCAGAGTTGTGCGGTATTGCACTCGCCGTTGCGCCGAACGAAGCGTCCTACCTTCCGCTCGGCCACCGCGAGGCGAGCGGCGAGGAAACGTCCAGCCTGTTCGCCGCGAAGCTATGCGAAGGTCAGATTCCCGAGCGTCAGGCGCTCGAGGCGCTCAAGCCTGTTCTGGAGGATGCAAGTGTTCTCAAGATCGGCCACGACATCAAGCGCGACTGCCTCGTGCTTGCTTGCCGCGGCATCCGCCTCGGCGCAAGCGACGACACCATGCTGATGTCCTACGTGCTCGATGCGGGCAAAGGCGCTCACGACATGAACAGCGTGGCGAATCGTTATTTCGGCCGCAGCCCTTCGCGTTTTAACGACGTAAAGAATAAGGAGAAGGCGCTGTTCACGCAGGAAGCAACCCCGGTCGAGCGGGCTGCGCCCTATGCCGCTGAAGATGCCGACATGACTATTCGCCTATGGCAAGCATTGAAGCCGCGCATGGTGGCGGAGAAAGTGGCGACGGTTTACGAAACGCTGGAACGGCCGATGCCGCGCGTGCTTGCGCACATGGAGGAGCGCGGCATTTCGATCAATCCTGCCGTGCTTTCGCGATTGTCGAACGAGCTCGGCAAAAAGCAAGCGGCGCTCGAACAGGAGATCAATAAGCTCGCTGGCGCGCAAATAAACCCGGGCTCGCCGAAGCAGCTCGGCGATATCCTGTTCGGCAAGATGAAGCTGCCGGGCGGCAGCAAAACCAAAACAGGGCAATGGTCCACCGGCGCGCGCGAGCTCGAGGAGCTTGCCGAGCAAGGACACGAATTCCCGCGCAAGATTCTCGATTGGCGGCAGGTGTCGAAGCTGCGTTCGACCTACACCGAAGCGCTGCCCAATTACATCAATCCGAAAACCAAGCGCGTGCATACGAGCTACGCGCTCGCTTCCACCAGCACGGGACGGTTGTCGTCGTCCGAGCCGAATTTGCAGAACATTCCGATCCGCACCGAGGACGGCCGCAAGATCCGCCGCGCCTTTGTCGCATCTTCAGGCAACAAGCTTGTCTCCGCGGACTATTCGCAGATCGAGTTGCGGCTGTTGTCGGAGGTCGCCAATGTGCCGGCATTGCGCAAGGCATTTCAGGACGGCATCGACATTCATGCGATGACAGCGTCGGAAATGTTCGGCGTGCCGGTGAAAAACATGCCGCCGGAGGTGCGCCGCCGCGCCAAGGCGATCAATTTCGGCATCATCTACGGGATTTCGGCCTTCGGGCTTGCGGCGCAATTGGGCATCGACCAGAAGGAAGCCGGCGCCTACATCAAGAAATATTTCGAGCGCTTTCCCGGCATCCGCGATTACATGGAAGAAACCAAGGAGTTCTGCCGCAAGAACGGTTACGTGCTCACGCTGTTCGGCCGCAAGTGCCACTACCCCGACATCAAGGCGAGCAACGCCTCAATCCGCGCCTTCAATGAGCGCGCGGCGATCAATGCACGGCTGCAAGGCAGCGCCGCCGACATCATTCGCCGCGCCATGATCCGCATCGAGCCGGAGCTCGCCAAGGACAAGCTCGGGGCGCAGATGCTGCTACAGGTGCATGACGAATTGATCTTCGAAGTGCCGGCGGGCGAAGTCGAAACCACCATGCCGATCATCAAGAGCGTGATGGAGGACGCGCCGCATCCGGCCGTTTCGCTGCACGTGCCCTTGCAGGTCGACGTCCGCGCCGCCGATAACTGGGACGAGGCGCATTAGCTTGGCGACGTCATTCCGGACGCCGCGAAGCGGCGATCCGGAATCCAGAGGCACGCGCGAAATTGGCCTCTGGATTCCGGGCTCGCGACCTATCGGTCGCGCCCCGGAATGACAGCAACAATCAATGTGGCGGTTGCGCGGTCAGCGGCTTCATCACCGCATATAAATCGTTCTTCGCCTCAAATCCGATGCCGGGAATGTCCGGCAGCGCGACGCGGCTGTCTTTCACCGCACAGTCATCGGCAAAGCCGCCAAAGGGCGCAAATACGCGGGGATAGGACTCGTTACCGCCAAGGCCGAGGCCGACCGCGATGTTAAAGCGCGAACTGATGTCCCCCATGCGGCACGCAGCGCCGGCGCGACCAGCCGTTTGCCGCCAGCATGTCGAGCGTGCGCAGGTATTCGACGAGCCCGTAGGACAGCGCCGGATCGAATTGCAGCCAGTCGCGATCCGGACGCAGGCCGCCGTGGCGGATCAGGTTGCGCGCGTCCTGCATCGAGAACAGGTTTTCCCCGGTCGCGAGCGCGCCGGAATAGCGCGTCGCCAGCGCCGCATGCAGCAGGTAGTCGAGCGGATCGAGCGGCTCCTCGTACCAGCGCAGCTTATAGGGCGCGATGGCATCGCCGCAGGCGATCGCTTCGTCCAAACCAAAGCGCCCGTTGACATCGACGCAAACGTTCTCGCCCTTGCCGCCGACGACCTTGAGCACCGCCTCGATGCGCCTGATGTCTTCCGCAAGCGGCGCGCCGCCGATCTTGAGCTTCACGCATCGATAGCCGAAATCGAGATAGCCTTTCATCTCGTCCTGCAAAGCAGCGATATCCTTGTCTGGATAGTAGTAGCCGCCCGCGGCATAGACCCATGCGGTCTCGTCGGCTTGACCGCCATTGTAGCGGTCGGCGAGCAGACGCCAGAGCGGCACGCCTTCGGCCTTCGCGACCGCGTCCCACAACGCCATGTCGAGCACGCCGACCGCGACCGAACGCTCGCCGTGCCCGCCCGGCTTCTCGTTCTTCATCATGACGTCCCAGCATTTTGCCGGATCGAGAATCCCGCGCGTGTCGACGATTTCCTCCGGCTTCGCGGCCTTCAGGCGGGAAATGAAGCGCTCGCGCAGCAGCCCTTGCGGCGCGTAGCGTCCGTTGGAATTGAAGCCAAAGCCGATGACAGGCTTGCCATCGCAGGTGGCGTCGGTGAACACCGCCACCACGCTCGCCGTCATTTGCGAGAAATCGATATAGGCGTTGCGTATGGACGATGAGATCGGAACGACGATATCGGCAATGCCGGTGATACGCATGCTAACGCCGTTTTCGTCGCGCGCGCTTGGACTTCGCCCTGCCGCGCTTGGTCGCGTTCTTTCTCGCCTTAGCAGGCAGCACTGCGATCGCCTCGATCTCGAACAGCGCGCCGGGACGCGCGAGTTGCGAGATCGCGACCGTCGTGCTCGCGGGCGGCGCAGTCTTGCTGAACGTGGCCTCCCGCACTTCGCGGAATATTGGAAGATGCGACACGTCGACCAGGTAATTGGTGATTTTGACCACGTCGTTGACGGTCGCGCCGACCGACGCGAGCGCGAGCTTCAGGTTCTCGACCGCTTTCATCGCCTGCGCACGGAAGTCGCCGGGCTCGCCGACGAGATTGTTGTCCATGTCCAGGCCGAGCTGGCCGGCAATGAAGATCACGCGATTGGGGCCGGTCGCCTCGACCACGTAGGTGTAGCCCGGCGGCTTGGCCATCGTATTCGGATTCAGAAAACGGACGTTCGAAGCCACGGCCTTCCTCCCCTCCTGGCTTGCTTTTGCATCGGAGCCTTGAAATGTAGCCTGTCGATCGCCGGGAGGAACAGCGGCTCCCGGAGCCAAAGAGACACGTGACCATAATCTGACCACGGACGCCGGACATAGAACGCAGCCTTCGACGTTGTGCAGGCTGCGTCGACCGGGGGTAAATTCTTCCTGATTCACCGTTTCGCGAGACTACAACAATGCGATTTGCGCCATTGAGACTGACGGCAGCCGCCCTAGTAATGCTTATGGCGGCGCCGGCCCTGGCCGCGACCTGCCACAACACAGGCCGTTTCGAAAGCTGGCTTGCCGCCTTCAAAAAGGACGCGATTGCACAAGGCATCTCGCCGCAAGTGCTGGCGGAGGCCGCGCC
>JAICMO010000269.1 GCA_025929185.1 Pseudolabrys sp. | reverse complement strand
TTTCGCGATCAGCCTCTGACGAACACGCGGAACGATCCGATCGGATCGATCTCGTGATAGTGCCGCAAGATGTCGGCAAAATCCGTATGCGCCTCGAGCCAGCCGATATAGTCGAATTTGCGGTCACCGAAGGCGAGCATGCGGTCCGCCGCATCGACCACAATAACGCCCGGCTGTTCCGCGCGGATCGCTGCAAGCGCCGTTTCAACTTGCTCGCGCGCGGCGTCTCGTATCGCATCGCGCTTGGTCGCAGGCGCTTCGTCGGCGCGCAGGGCAGCCGGTAGCAAATAAACGCAACAGAATGGCGCCGCCCACTTGGTCTGCGAGGCTACTGCTGCCGGCAAGACATCTCGAGGCGACGTGATAAAGCCGAAGACTGCTTTGTTCGGCCCCGCATTAGCGCGGAAAACGGCCGCAAGCTCAGCGACGCGGCCTTCAGTTCCCCGATCATCAAAGCGATGAATAATTTCGGTGGCCGAGTTCAAAACGCCGACCGCGATGAGAAAAGCAAAGCCGGCATATCTTATTTTATCCGCGCCGCCGCGCGGAGTTCCGGCGAGCAAAAGGACGGCGGCGTATAGCTCCAGAAACAGAACGCCGAGTAGAAAATGATACGGCCATGCCTTCATCTGCATCAATGCAGCGGCAAGGCCGGCCAGTCCCGCGACCGCAAAGCACTGCGCGAGCGCAGGTGTTCGAGTGAAATTGCTGGTCGATCGGCCGATTGCCGCCGCCGCTACTGAAGGGATGACCAGCAAGACCGCGGCATGCAACACCCTCACCAGCGAACCGCTATACGTCCAGTAGCCGAGCATCGCGTTTGGTACGACGCGCTTGAGATAATCCGGCGCAAGGACGACGATCAAGACGGCATAGGCTAAGCCGGTTAAAGCCACCGTAATTGTTTCCGGGCGAAAGCAGAGAAATGGTCGACGTGTTCGCAACAATACCAAGATTTCGAGAGCCACCGGGATGAGCAGGAAATAAGGCTTGAGACAAAAGCCGAGGGCCGCGGCGATGCCGACGCCAATCCCACCGATCGTGGAGAGTTTCACCTCATCGATACGCAAGCTGCACGCAGCGACGTACGGCAGAGTCAGCAGGACCGCCCAATGCTCGCGCTGGCCGAAATCGTAACCGGGTGTAAACAGCACCAGGAGCGCAATAGTGAGGAGCAGTACCGGGTTATGTGGCGCAAGCGACTTGTCTATCAGCCGGTCAACGGCAAAGAACGAAAAAACTGCCATCAACGTCGTAAAGGCAGTTGCGACGACGTCGGCTCGCATGCCTATTTGCCGTGCGACCCACGCCGGCATCGCTCCAATCCACCAAACGAGCGGCGGATTGACGTCGATCACATCCGAACCGAAGCGACCGCCCTCGAGCAGCCGTCCCGCGCTTTCTAAAACCCACGCTTCATCATGATTGAACGGGGTGAAGACATGCAGCAGTGCCGCGAACGTAGCCAGCGCGGCAATCACCGCCATGACCGGCACGTCGTATCCTTCTGCGGCGCGGTAGCCGCGCGCCGCATCGCTGATGGTCATTTGTGCGCCTTTCCACGTCGGCACGCCGTTGCCGCGAAAATAGCGGCGGAGGTTTAAGGGTTGGTGTCGGCATGGGCGTGAAAGTGCGTTGCCTGCGTGGTTAAAGAGACGTTACTTTCCGTTTGAGGACGGGCTACTTCCAGAGAACTGCCGCGACGCGATCGCTGCGCCCTTGGCCATTGCCGCGAGCTTCGCCCAGACCACATCGGGATCGACTGCCGCTTGGCCGACCCAGGTGCCGTAGCCGCAGTCGGAGCCGGCGATCACGTTCTCGCGCCCGACGAGATTGGCGTAGCGCGCGATGCGCTGCGCGATGAGTTCGGGATGCTCGATGAAATTCGACTTCGATTCGATGACTCCAGGAATAAGCACCTTACCGTCGGGCAGCTTCACCGTCTCGAACAATTGCCATTCGTGCGCATGGCGCGGATTGGCCGCCTCGAACGAGATCGCGCTTGGCTTCGCCATGAAAACGATATCGACGATGTCGGCGAGCGGCACGTCGCAGTGGTGCGGGCCTTCGTAGTTGCCCCAGCACAGATGCATGCGCAACTGCTCGGCCGGAATGTTTGCAACTGCGCGGTTGAGCGCCTCGACATGCAGCCGCGCGCGCTTGCGGAATTCTTCCAGGCTCAGGTCGGCGTACTGGATATGGCGGCCCATCGCGAGGTCCGGGCAGTCGATCTGCACCACCAGCCCTGCCTTCGCGACGGTCTCATATTCGTGCCGCATCGCGTCGGCGATGGCGTAGATGTATGTCTCGAAATCCTTGTAGTGCTCGTTGCGGAAAAAC
>JAICMO010000100.1 GCA_025929185.1 Pseudolabrys sp. | reverse complement strand
GCGTTCGGCGGCTTTGGCATGGAAACGGTGAAATGGCTGGCAGAGCGCGGCGCGCGACATATGGTTCTGATCGGTCGCAGCGGTGCGGGCACTCCAGACGCAAAAAATCTTCTGCGCAATCTTGCGGATCGCGGCATCAAAGTCCTTGCCGACCGGTGCGACGTAACGGACCTTCGCGCTCTTGAGCGCTTATTCGAAAAAATCGGAACAACGATGCCGCCTGTCGCTGGCGTCATTCATGCGGCAATGGTGCTCGATGATGCGATCGTCAAAAATCTCGATCAGGACCGCTTCCATCGGGTATTGGCGCCTAAGGTAACCGGCGCCGAAAACCTTGATCTCGTTACGCGCGGTCAGCCGCTCGACTATTTTGTCCTGTTCTCATCGGTGACGACCATGATCGGCAACCCCGGCCAAGGCAATTACGTCGCCGCCAATGCCTATCTGGAAGGGCTGGCGCGTCGTCGCCGCCGCGAGGGATTGCCGGCCCTGGCCATTGGGTGGGGTCCGATCACCGACGTCGGCGCTGTCGCGCGCAGCGACAAGTTGCTCGGCAATCTGAAGAAGCTCACGGGCGTGAATGGAATGCGTGCGCGCGAAGCCTTGGATCTGATGGTTCAGGCAATGGAACAGCCCGGTGATGTGCCCGATTTGGCCGTCCTGACAATTTCGCCGAACGATGGATCGTTCAGGGCCGGCCGCCTGCCCGTCCTGCGTTCGCCAACTTATCGGTATTTCGTGGACGCCGCTCGAGGGCAAAGTGAAGAAGAAGCCGTCGGTGTCGATTTGCGAGCGCTCGTAAAGAACGAAAGCCCCGATGTGGCGCGCCGCAAGGTGGCAGGCGCCGTCGTGACGCAGGTCGCGCACGTCCTTCGCTGTCGTGAAGAGGACGTGAGCCTCGTGCGCCCCCTCGGTGAAATCGGTCTCGATTCGTTGATGGCGCTTGAATTGGTTATGAATCTCGAGAAGTGCTTCGGCATCGACATAACGCTCGGGGGCTCCGCGGCGTTGAGTGTGCTGGGCGTGGCCGATGAAATCATTGCGCATGTCACCGCCCCCACGAGCCGCCCTGATCCGGTGATGGCCTCTCTCGCGGAGCAGCATCTTCAAGAAGTCCGCCCGGAGCAGCTTGTGTCCGCCACGCACACGTTGGAGGATGACGCTGTGAGGCGACGGGTTAACTGAGCGACGTGCATGTTGACAGGGGCCGCGCGCGAAAAGCTGCTTTCCAGAGTCGAAGCCATGCGTCGCGCGACGCACAGCGCCGACGTTGCGCCGGCCGACAATCGGCTTGTCGATTTCTCTACGCTTTCCGGTTACGAGGAACTGCGTTTCCAGCGCTCGATTGCCGAAAAGTTCGGACTGGAAAACCCCTACTTCCGTATGCACGAGGGTATGGCAGGCGCACACACCGTCATCGACGGCCGGAGCTTGCTGAACTTCTCATGCTATGACTATCTCGGCCTCAATGGCCATCCGGAAATTATCGAAGCTGCCAAAGGCGCAATTGACCGATACGGGATTTCTTGTTCCGGCAGCCGGCACGTTGCGGGCGAACGTCCGGTTCACCGCTCGCTCGAGAGCGCGCTTGCTAAGCATTATGAGGCGGAAGATGCACTGGTGCTCGTTAGCGGTTACGCAACCAATGTAAGCGTCATCGGCCAACTCGTCGGCGCGAAAGACCTCGTCGTCTGCGATGCCCTCGTCCACAACAGCGCCGTGATGGGAGGCGTGCTCTCCGGCGCTACGCGTCGCACTTTTGCGCATAACGACCTCGACGACCTCGATCGCATTCTGTCGTCCACTCGTGGAAAATTTGAACGCGCGTTGATCGTCGTTGAGGGACTCTACAGTATGGACGGCGATTATCCCGATTTGCCCCGTCTGATCGAGATCAAAAAGCACCATCACGCGTGGCTAATGATCGACGAGGCGCATGCCCTCGGCGTGCTCGGTGCGCGCGGCTACGGTTTAGCCCAGCATTACAACCTCGATCCGCGCGATGTGGATATCTGGATGGGGACCCTCTCGAAGACGCTGGTTGGTTGTGGCGGCTACATTGCTGGAGCGGCCGTCCTGGTGGACTATCTGCGGCTGATGGCCGGTGCTTTCGTCTACAGCGTAGGCACGCCGCCGGTGATCGCCGCGACCGCTGAGAAGGCGCTTGAAATCCTTCATCGTGAGCCGGAGCGGGTGACCAGGCTGCAGCACAACGGCGGGCATTTCGAGCGATATGCGATGCGTCGAGGCTTGAACACAGGCGGGCACGCATGCACGGCGGTTTGCCCAGTCGTGATCGGCGACTCGATTCCAACCGTGCTGATGTCGCAGCGCCTCTTTGAGCGGGGGATCAATGTATTGCCGGTGCTGCCACCTGCGGTACCGGCAAAAACCGGACGCCTTCGATTCTTCCTGACGGCAATGCACACGGAGCGGGACATTGAAATGGCGATTGACGTGACGGTTGAGGAACTGGCGAAAATTCCCGAGATTATGCGTACCCTGAAAATCCCGGGTTATCCGGCCTAGCCGGTAATTCACCCTTGGTCTTCGGCCGGGCTCATCGCGAACTGTCCATGGCGCGGACCATCCTCATTACCGGAGCTTCAAGCGGCATCGGTCGAGCGCTCGCATTGCGCTACGCGCAAGGCGGCACCACGCTTGGGCTGCTTGGCCGCAGCACGGACCGCTTGCTCGCCGTGGCCGAAGATTGCCGAAAGCGCGGCTCCACGGTGCGCACGGGCGTGATCGACGTTCGAGACCGCACTGAAATGGCGAAATGGATCGGCGCTTTCGATCGCGATTCGCCGGTCGATCTTGTCTTCGCCAACGCGGGCGTGATGGAGGGTAGGCGACCTAGAGACCACATCGAGCCGCCAGACCTTGCCCATGCTTTGATGGAAATCAATGTGCTCGGCGTGCTCAATACGGTGCACCCGCTGCTGCCGTTCATGATGGCGCGCCGCCACGGTCAAATTGCGATTATCAGTTCGCTTGCGGGATTCATTCCGCTTGCGGACGCCCCGAGCTACAGCGCGAGCAAAGCGGCAGTATTGAGCTACGGTTTGTCGCTGCGTGCGCAGCTGGCGCAACATGGGATCGCCGTTAGCGTCGTTTGCCCGGGCTACGTGACGACGCCCATGATGCTGCGCGAATCCGGGCCAAAGCCTTTTGTCATAGAGGCCGAGAAAGCGGCCGATTTGATTGTACGCGGATTGGCGCGCAACAAGGCCACCGTCGTCTTCCCCTTTTGGTTTGGATTGATCGCGCGCATTGGCGGCATATTGCCGGACCGCATTCGCCGTTTGAGCATGAAGCCCTTCCGCTTTACGGTTTCCGACCCTCCTTAGAGTCTATGTCAGTCGTCAAATTCGAAATCGAGTGCGTAGTACCATTGCTCGAGATGTGCGCATACCACCGGTGCGAAAACGTGATCGAGCGCAGCGACATTGGCCGCAAGATCGGCAGCGGCGTTAGACGTCCGGACAATTTCGACAGGCGGCAAAAAAGTCACCTTGAAATGCGCGCTGCCGAGCCGGATGCAATAAGCAGGCACAATCGCGGCCCCCGTCAAGCGCGCCAGGCGAACGACATAGGCGATATTTCCGTCAGGCTTGCGCTTTCTCCCGAAAGCCGGCGCCGATACCTGACCGCGGAAGATTTCGTCGACGTAAACGACGAACACCTCATCCTTCTTTTCCGACAATAGCCGAAGCGCGGTGCGCCCGCCGGCGTGTGTTGGAAAAATGAGCTTTGCTCCGTAGCGCAGACGGGCGTTGACAGCGATATAATGATCGAACCGGTTTTCCGGGGGCTCGTAGAAACCGCTGCCACGTTGCCCAAGCGCAGCCAAAGCCGGCCCGATCACTTCCCAATTGGCGAGATGCACGGCGGCGATAAGGATGGGCTTTTGATTTGCGCGTGCAGTGTGGATGTGTTCGCCGCCTTCGATGGCGATGCGCCCGCTTTTCCACATGCGATCGAGAACGGAATATTCCGCCATCGTGCGGCCGACATTGCGCCACAGCCGCCTCATCGCAGCATTTGTCGAAGCCTCGTCAGCTTCGGTATGACGCAATCGCTGCCATGCCTTGCGGGCGCGTGCGTCGCTTTCAGAATAGCGGAATTTTGCGACGGCGCCCAAAGCCGCTCCGAGCGCGGAGCACATGGAAATCGGCAACAGCCGAAACCCATAATGGATGCCCAAATTGAGAAGGCCTACGCCCGTATCCTTGAACCAGTACCGAACGGCATGGCGGCGGCGTTCACCGCTGTTGAAAAGCCAGAGAAGCGGGGGGGCTCCTTTGCTTTCAAGCATCGTGGACAGGACAAGACGCGCCAGGCCGAGAGGGCGGGACGCTGATGGGCTTTTTCGGCACACGCGCGTGGATTGACATTGGCAATCCGCCCTCAGGTCGCAGGGTCAACCTGCACACCGGCTGAACGCGGTGTCGTGGATCGAGACGCAATTCGAATTTCTGCGCCAAGGTCGCCAAACAAAGGATTGCCTCGGTCAATCCAAACGACATTCCGGCGCAGATGCGCGGGCCGATGCTGAAAGGCACATAGGCAAACTTTGAAATTCCGGCGGAGCTCTGCGGCAGGAATCGCTCGGGGATGAAGCTATCGGGTTTTTCCCAAAGACGCTTGTGACGGTGAAGCAACCATGGCACGACGAACAGGAGAGATCCTTTAGGAATACGAATGCCGCGGTATTCCTCGTCTCGCACGGCTTCGCGCGGCAGAATCGGAACGGGCGGATAGAGCCGAAGCGCTTCGTCAAAAATCGCGCGGGTATAAACGAGGTTCGGGAGATCGGAGAGCTGGGGTGATCGTCCGCCGAGCACCTTATCGAGCTCTGCGTGAAGCTTCTCCAACGTCTTGGGCGCTTGCGAGATCAGGTACCAAACCCACGCAAGCGAATTGGCGGTCGTTTCATGGCCGGCCATAAACAAAACGGCAATCTCGTTGCGCAATGCCTCCGGATCGAGCGGCTCGTCCGTCTCCGGATCGCGTGCATTGAGCAACTGCTCGATAACGGAGTCTTCATCCGCTTTTTTCTGCGCCCGGTAGCTGGCAATGACGTGTTCCAGAACATCGTGGATGCGCCGCACGGATCGATGAATGGCGCGGCCTTGCCAGCGCGGAAACCAGTCGGGGAGGCCGAGCAGCGATAAGACATCGATCTGCCCGATGAAGCGTTGATAGTCACTGAAGCCTTCGACGATCTCGCGGGCATGCTCATGGCCGAGCTTTCTTCCGAACAGAGTGCGGCAGATGATTTCGGCGGTCAGCGTGGCCGATTCCGTGAGTACGTCGATGACCGCGCCTTCCTGCTTGAGCCAGCGACCGCGGACCTCTTCCGCCGCCTCGACCATGATCTGCGCGAATGCAGACAGCCGAGAGACGTGGACGATCGGTGCGACAATGCGCCTGCGCTTGCGCCACGTGTCTCCGTCGCTGATAAACAGTCCATCCCCGAGTAGCGGTTCGAGCGCGTAACGCATTTGCGGCGCCTTGCGCTCGAAACTGGCGTTCTTTTGGCTGAATGCAAATTGTACGGCGTCCGGATCGTTACAAAGAAACGTGTCCCGCATGAACATTCGCGCATGCGAAAACTCAAGTTCGAAGGCCGCCTCTTCCCACATCGCCAGAAAATTGCGGCGGCCAAGAATAAGCCGGCGCACCGTCGATGGGGGCTTCGCCATGCGAGGCGGATAAGGGGGGATGAACTCGTCCATTGTTTCAGGACATCGATCAATGGGCTCGCGATGTGAGATGCCAATCTAGCACAGCGGACGTGGTACCTCGGTGGGTTGAGGTCCTGAGCTTGGAGTCTCTCAAAGCGACGCTGCCGCGAGCCAGCTTATGCGATCAGGCGCGAGCGTCGCGAGCCTGTTTGTAAGCATTCGCTGGCTTAGCCCTAGCGTGGGTCGGGATCGGGTCCCTGCCTCCCGGGTCGCCTTGGGCGCGGCCGTTCGCGGCAGTATGGGAGAAACGCCCCGCCTTTTCCGGCCGCGAGGCTGCTTAGCAATTGGATCGTAACAGCAATTGGACGCAGCTTGATAACGGCGACAAGCCTTGCCGCGACCATGTGGCGCGAACTGCGGTCCAAATTCTTTGGCTGTTCGGAACCCGACCACAGTGTTCGAGGCCGGGAAAAGAGCGCGTCGTGGGCGCCGTCGTTGCAGATCGCCGGCACGGTGATCGACGGCTCGTAGCCTATTTCGCGCAGGAAGATGGAAGTCAGGTGACAGTAGGGGAGTTACCCTAATCGCCAACCGTCGGCTTCTGCATAAATCAGCGAACAAATCAGTCATTTCAGCTCCAGATCCCAAGAGCTCGATCCGAGCCTGAGCTTCACCAGCCTCATCCATCTGGATGAGATGCAAGTCGCGGGCGAGCTTACGCGATCGAGCGAATGGCCGCTGGCCTAAACAAGCGTGACGGTGTATGTCAGCGTCTGGATTACTGGTGAACGTGCCTATGAAGGTGATTACGCCATGTCCATTATTCCTGACACTGCCGTTTTCCAAAAGAGTCTTGCCGCACTACCGCTTGCGACTTATCAGCCCGGCGAGACGGTGCTTGCCGCCGGGTCAAAAACCGGTCTCCTGCTGATCCTCAACAAAGGCGCCGTCGCGATTGTCAGAGACGGCATCGAGGTGGCTAAGGTCGCCGAGCCGGGCGCCGTATTTGGCGAACTTTCCGCGCTGCTGGATCAGCCTCATACCGCCGATGTACGCGCGTCCGAACCCTCTCAATTCCACGTCGCCAATGCCGACGCTCTGCTCGGGCAGAACCCGATCGCGCTTCTTTACGTCGCTTCCACGTTGGCGCGGCGTCTCGATGCCGCCAATCAAACTCTCATCGAGCTCAAAAGCCAAATCCAGATGGGTCAACCGCGCAGCGTCATCGAAAAGACCGTCGAAAAGATGGAGATTCTGCTGAGCGATAGCGGGGCGAGCCTGGCATATGCCGGCTATCCCTACGATCCCTACGCGTGAGTAGCCTCCGCGCCTGACAATCGGCCTTCAAGACTATATTGCATAGTTGGTGGTCCGCAGTCGCCGGGCAAGCACGCCCATTACGTCCAGGGCGAAGGTTGGCGCCCGGCTCACCAACAGCAGGAACTGCTTCTTCGAAATCGGGACGATCTCCGCATCGGTTTTGGCAAGGGCTGTGGCGCTGCGCGGAGCGGAATCGATCAGCGCCATTTCCCCGAAAATGTCATTTGCTCCAAGGCTATCGAGCAAGCGATTGCCAAGTTGAATATCTATTTGCCCGTTTTTGATAACGTAGAACTCGGTCGCTATGTCACCTTCCTTGAAAACTGTTTCTCCGGCCTTGAGATACCAGGTCGGCGCCTCTGATTCGGTCAGAAAAGTGAAGCCGACAAAATCATCTGACATGGATACGCATCCTGGGCCGCGCACGATCGGGGCAACGGCTGGAGCAAATTGCAAAGCATCCTCCCGCCAAATGCAAGAGCTTGCCCGTTATAGCTGAAGCTCCTTTTCCAAGGCTGCGGTGTTCTCAATGCAATAATAGCCGGACAGGCGGGTAACCAATTTCGAGCGCATCCACTCGTTCAGAATTCGGCTGACATTTTCACGGGCAATGCCGGCCATGGCGGCAACGTCGGTCTGGCTCAGCTTCTGCCGTATCACGATACGGCCGCCCGGCACTTCATGACCGAAGGCCTTGGCCAGGTCGAGCAGAGCCCGCGCCACTCGTCCTTTAACCGGCAGGAAGCTTCCCGCGGCGACCACCTGGTCTGTGTCACGCAGGCGTTGAGCGAGCAACCTGAGAAGATGCTTGTAGATCTCGGGATGTTGAGCGGCGATCGCTTCAAAAGCAGTGCGACTGACGAAACTGAGCTTGCAATCGCGCAGCGCTGTTACCGAAGCCGATCGTGGCCTTCCGTCGATCATCGCGATGTCGCCGACAATCGAACCGGGCCCCAATACAGCGAGAATGCGCTCGGCGCCCGTGGGCGAGACCATGCTGACTTTGAGCAGGCCCTCGTCTACCCGGTAACAGCCGTCGCCCGGATCGCCGGCGACGAATAGTGTCTGGTCAGACGACAGTTTAATCGGCTTGGCACTTGCGAGCAGGCTGGCTGCTAGCCGCTCGGGAAGGTCGAGCAATAAATTGGTAGGGCGGAAAGTCGAAGCCATTCTCTGCCCGGCGCGGGGGGTTACAATTGCCTGCACCCCGCGCCTTTTACCAGAATTTTGCCTGGGACGCTCAGCGCCCGGTCAACGCCGCCCGCGCGATGCCCTGGCGGTCGAGCCCGCGGCTAGCAAGATCGGTGCGGGAGAGCTGCGACAACTCTTGGTAACGCGCCGCGATGGTGCGGCCCTCGCGGGCCCCCTCGGCAAATCGGCCGAGGTAGGATGCGACGTTGGCAAACATGGTGGCCACGTTGGCCTGTAAACCGCTGGTGGTGCTGGTCGGATACGTGGTGGTGGTGCTCATGATGCCCTCCGGTCGGTCTTTGCAAGGGCGGTCGCTCTTGCGTGAGCATCAAGGTAGATTGAGAGGCCCGGCGGGGCTGTGTTCGGCATCACAAAAAGGCGTTTATATCTCGATGTTCTTCAAACGAGCCGCCTGGCCAAAAAAGGCGACTGTCCGGGAAAATATCGCAAAAACCGGCACTTTCAGCCTTGAAGGTGGAAAGGACGACGCAAAGTCGTTGGATAAAGCCACAGCAATGAGCAACGCCGGCCGGTGCACGTCTATGATGCAGCGTTCGGCTGTCGAGGTCCGCTTTTTGCACCCTGCAACTCGTCTCATGCTAAAGCATCTCGTGCTACTCCAAAAGAAGGACGGTACAAAAACTAAATGCAGATTCGGTTTTGGGGAGTTCGGGGAACCGTCGCCTGTCCGGGGCCGTCGACCGTCCGCTACGGCGGAAACACGGCATGCATCGAGGTCCGCTGCGGTAAGCGGGTGATTATCTTTGACGCCGGCACGGGATTGCGGCCGCTTGGGATCGAGTTGCTCAAGGACAAGAGAATACGCGAGGTCGATATCTTCATCACACATTGTCATCTCGATCACGTTGCCGGATTGCCGTTTTTCGAGCCGTTGTTTTGTGAAGACTATGTTGTGCGCATCTGGGCCGCAAATCTTGCGCCGTCGAGCAGCATCGAGCAGGTGACGCGCAGGCTTATGAGCTCGCCGTTGTTTCCGGTGCAAATAGAAATTTTCAAGGCGACGATCGAATTCCGTGACTTTCAGTCCGGTGCCGTTTTGCAGCCTTGCGACGGCGTGAAATTGCGAACTGCGCCGCTGGATCATCCGGATGGTGCGAACGGTTACCGGCTTGAATACGGCGGTCGAATATTTGCGCTGGTCAGCGATACCGCAGGATTTCCCGGCAATCGCGACGCCGATCTTGCGTGGCTGGCCCACAAAGCGGATCTACTGGTCTATGATGCGACGTTCACAGAAGAAGAGATCGTCTCCCGATCCAACTGGGGACACTCTACGTGGGTGCGTGGCGTTCGGCTGGCGAATGAATCGGGGGCCAAAAAACTCTGCTTGTTTCATCATGACCCGTCGCATGACGATGACTTCATGGACGCGGTCGCCGCCGAAGCTGCCAGAGCGCGCGCTGGGACGATCACAGCACGCGAGGGGCAGATTATCGATCTGTAGTTGGATCGACAGCCGCGGTTTTGATCGTCTGCGCACTTTGCCAATTTAGCACAAACAGCGGACGATACTGCTGCGTGTCCGCGGGGCTGAGGATTGCCATTGTACGATTGTCAAGAATTAGCCATTCGCCATCCTCGCGAACAGCGACGATTGCGTGCTCTGCCTGCAGCTTGTCATCTTCCAAAATCACGAGGCGGAGATCATCAGACCTAAATCCCAATTCGCGAAGTATGGCATATTTTAAGATCGCATAATCTTCGCAGTCCCCGGCGCCGCTGCGAAGCGTTTGAAGCGGCGAGGCCCACACGTCGGCATAGCCGTATTGTTCCCAGTCGCTCATGGGCCGGATGCTCAGGTTGACCGCGCGATTGATCCAGCCCAATTGAGCGCGCCCGCCCTGCTTCCGCCCGAGCGCTACAAACGACAAAAAGCGGCGAACTTCTTGAGAGCACGCGCCGGCGGGTGCATGGCAGGCGGCGGCCGCCTCGATGTCCGCGTCGATCTGAGACTGAAGCGCGTGCCATTTCACAAAAATGTCGTCGCGCGGCGCGGGCGTGGCGGATACGCCGAACGGCTCTTCGGAAGCCGAGAGGTTTCGACCGTGCGCGCTTATGGCCGAACTGGCCGACGGCGGCACGTGAGCTTGCCGTCGTTCGACGTTCAACTCGGCAAGTGAGGAGGGACCATTTGCACCCATGTCAGCAAAGGCGGCGCTACAACAAAGAGCAAACAAAACGACGATACGCGCAATTTGAACGACGACACACATTCGTCAACGCCCCACAATCCGAAACGTTGCCTCGCGCTTGCGCTGCAACTCCGGGATGTTTGCGAGACATTATGCGGTCGAATCCTTGCAGACGGGGTTTACAGACAACGGTGCCTTTGTGTGTTTTTGGCCCTCGGGGTGAATCGACCGTGAAGGAGCCAACCGTAGGGGACTCGCGGAACCATTCGGTTGCGTATGATCCGATTTCACCGGGTTTCCGATCGGTCGGTCCGCCGATTAAGGGGCGGTTAACGCCGGTTCTTGAGTCTCTTAACGAAAAAATGGCCCACCGATGCAGCAAGCGGGCCTTCGATGAATACCTCGTTATTTGAGGCCGTAATGCGAGAATTCCTCAACGATCTTTGCATCGAATTTTTTTGCTGCCGCAAAATCCCCGTCAGCGCCGCTTGCATCGCCTTTTTTAAGCTTCGCCAGGCCACGTCCGTAAAGCGCGCTGGCAAGCGTCGGTTCGAAACGAAGCGCCGTGCTGTAGTCTTCAATCGCGGAATCGAGTCGGCCCATCTTCAAATAAATCAGCCCGCGTGAATCGTGCGCGGCGGCGTCATTGGGTCGAAGAAGAAGCGCCTTCTCGCAATCTGTAAGCGCCGGCTGCAACTCGTTGAGAATAGCGCGCGCCCAGCAGCGCCCGTTCCAGACCGACTCCAAACCCGGTTCGAGCCGAATAGCCGCGTCGTAATCTTGTGCCGCGTGTCGGTAGTCGTGTTGCCTCTGATATGTTTCCGCGCGGTTTGCTAGCGCTCTACCGTATTTTGGGTCGAGCTTGATGGCTTCGTCGAAATCCTCGATCGCGCGGGTATATTCCCCCTTCCTTTGGTGGGCTACTCCGCGATTGTTGAACGGCTTCGCGAATTTGGGGTCTAATTTGATCGCCAGGTCGTAATCCTCGATCGCGTGGTCATACTCGCCCTTGGCCGAATACGCATCGCCGCGGTTGTTGTGAGCGATCGCCAATACCAGCGGGGGTTCAGCGGCCGCGTCGATCAATGCGGTGCAGCTATTGATCTGAGACTCCGGAGAACCGCGGTCGGCCCCATTGCACAGCTGAATGTTCTTGAGTTTGTCGCTCCCTGTTGCCGTTTGCGGCGCAGAGACGGCGATGCCAGGCATGCTCAATGCCGTTATAAGCAACGCAAGCGCGACAGGTCGAAAGTTTGCAAGGGCACTTGCACTTTTACGGGCAAGAGGCGCGCCGGACCATAGCGGTTGCATTGGCATGGCCGAAGAATTAGCAGCCGCGGCAGATAGTCAAATTGGGCTTATCGCGTTGCTGAAAAGACCCTGCACCCGGCGAAGCCGTGGCCGATTGATTCGGACTAGTGGCGCCGTACTTTCGCAGGACGTTGCTTTTTCCTTCTTCTATCAGAGTGGAAAATTTGACGCTTCCATCATCCGATATCTCGACACGTGGCGTCGTTCCCCGGATGCCCATTGTTGCAACGGGCGTGTCGATCTTCATATCGCCGGTCTTCGCGATCTTGCCGGCAACAAAAGTGAACGTCCCTTTTGTCAAGCTGAGCAGCGTTGAGTTCGATTTGCTGTTCGGATCGTAGACGAATTCGGTCATCACCATATTCGCGTTGCTGGACAGGTCAAAAGCCGTGCCGTCCGCAAATGTGATGCCGACGCGCCCATCCGTTCCGGTCGTAACCACGTCGCCTAAGTAGACAGGATCGCCGACCTTCGTTTGGTCAGAGGCACCGCCAAGCGCGGCTTGGAGAACGGTTGCGCCGCTATGTCTGATCGTCACCGTGCCGGTCGCCGTTACGACTTTGCCGATCGGGCGCACCGACTGATCTATTGTGGAAGAGGTGTCCTGCGCCCGTACGGCTTCAGAAATGACATTGCCGCCGAATAAAACGGCGCTTGTCACGAACACGGCAATCGTTTGCGCGCGCATCGCCTAGCCTTTAAGGACTGTGCTTGAAAATAACAACGTTGCGTTGGCCCAAACAAGAGGCACTCGGCAGTTGGCGATCACCATAAGTTTATTGCTTTTTTATGCGATTAAAGAGACCGCTCGCATACACCAAATGGATGAGGCGCTGGAATACCTCGTTTAATTCGAGGGCTATTCGCCATAAACATTGATTTAAATTGCGATCAAGGTGATATTTCGCGGTATAATCATTTCAACGCCGCCGGTCATTAGAACAAAAACACTGCCTAAACACGGGGCGGAACGAAGAGGGCAGCGCGTCAGGTGTCCCCGTTTTCCTGCGTTTCGCCGGGAGAAGTTGGCTCGATTTCGGAGTCGATCGCGGCGCCCACGCGTTTTATTGGAATTATTGAGACTGTGATTGGTGGCTGCACGCTTATACGGTCCGGCGGCACAGTCGTTCAAATCAGACGTGGTGACCGGGCTTACGAAGGCGATTCCATCGAAACCTCGGATGACGGTCACCTTTGTATCCGTCTGATTGACGGGACGGTGGTGAGTTTATCCAGTAACGCCCGCATGCGGCTGAGTGAATTCGCTTGCGCAGGCGTCGAATCGTCCGCCCTGCTACATGTCGCGCGCGGCAGCTGTGCATTTATCGCAGGCGCAATCGCAAAGACCGGCCGTTTCAATATCGAGACGCCGCTTGCCAGTGTTCGACGCCGTTTCCAATCTGGCGGCTTTGGCTTCTTGCCGTTTGCCGGATTGATTCTTGCGAGCATGAAGGAAGTTCATGCTGCAAGCTCCGGCATTTCGTTCCTGGATGACGGCACGATTACCTACAAAGACCTTGAGCACGGCCTCTTCGAACTGGTGACCAAAGAGGCAACTCCCCGACACATCTTTGTTGACGATCCCGGCGAAACCATCGTGCTGCGACGGGTCGGCTCTTCGATCAGCGAGAGCCATGTAACGAACAGCGTCGCCCAAATG
>JAICMO010000155.1 GCA_025929185.1 Pseudolabrys sp. | reverse complement strand
TCACGCCCGACGCGGTGCAGCGGAAAGCCGTTGCCGACGCGCTCGCCTTCTTCGCACGATACCTGAAAGCTTAACCTGTGCGGGCGCCCGCCACGTTCGTTCTCGTGCATGGCGCATGGTCCGTATGAACACCTGCGCGACGTCGTGCTCGCCGGGCACTCCTATGGCGGCATGGTCATCACTGGAGTGGGCGACCGCATCCCCGACCG
This sequence comes from Pseudolabrys sp., assembly GCA_025929185.1. Classification (GTDB taxonomy): domain Bacteria; phylum Pseudomonadota; class Alphaproteobacteria; order Rhizobiales; family Xanthobacteraceae; genus Pseudolabrys. The sequence continues at coordinate 8,176 of JAICMO010000155.1, read as the reverse complement.
CGTGTCGACGCTGGTTTACCTCGATGCGTTTCTGCCCGAGGACGGGCAATCGCTGTTCGACATCAACATTCCCGCGAATACGCAGCGGTTTCTCGCCCAAGCCGGCGACATCGGGGGCTTAGCGGTCCCGCCTCCGCCGGCTGCCTATTTCAACGTCAACAAGGACGACGCTGTGCGCGTCGACGCCATGGCGACCCCCTTCCCGATCGGCGCCTTGACCGAGCGGCTGAAGCTTTCCGGTGCGCACAGGAACATCCGCAAGCACGTCTACGTCCACGCCACCGTCTTGCCGCGCGAAAGCCCTTTCAAGCCCTTTTATGACCGCGTGAAAAACGACGCCGCCTGGTCGACCTATGCGCTCGCTTGCGGGCACGACGTGATGCTCGATCTGCCCGACCGCACGACGGAAATCCTCGAAAGCGCCATTTAGCGGCCGGTCGACCGATGACGCTCGCGGCCGGCAATGCTTTACCAATTGCTAAATTACCTGTGGGTATAACCTCAACGGACGTTAACCACTCAGCTGCTTGCCAGATCCTGGCCAACCAGAACGGTTTCCCACGGTCATGGGCGCTCCGCTCGCTCTCATTCACGAACTCGACACGTCGATTGCCCGCAGCTCGCGCTCGCGGCGCGCCGCCATGGTGCGACATCTTACCGATCTCTTCCTGGTCAGCATCGACCAATATTCGAGTGACGAGATCGCCGTCATCGACGATGTATTGCTGCGCCTGGTGGCGACGATCGAAGAATCAGCCCGCGCCCTGCTTGCCATTAGGTTGAGCCCGGTCGCGAAGGCTCCGCCCAAAGTGATGCGCATGCTGGCATGCGACGACGCCATCGATATTGCGTCACCCGTTCTCATCCAATCGGAGCAGCTCGATACCGCGACTCTGGTCGAATGCGCGCGGACGAAAAGCCAGGAGCACATGCTCGCGATTTCGCGGCGCAAGAAGCTGCCGGAGGCGGTCACCGACATTCTGGTATCGCGCGGCGATCAGCAGGTGGCGCTAAGCACGGCCAGCAATGCCGGCGCGCGATTTTCACCGAACGGATTTGGGCTGTTGATCGACCGCGCGCGTGGCGACGATCAACTCTCGCACTGCGTCGGCACGCGGCCCGACCTTCCGCCGCACCTGTTCACGCAATTGCTCGAAATTGCATCCGATACCGTGCGCGCGGCGCTCCAAGCCGAAAAACGGCATGCCAGTGACGCGATCGGGCGCGTCATCGACAACATCGCGAGCCACATCGAAGCGCGGGCCGTTACGCAAAGCCAAGCCTTCGCCGCCGCACAGGTGTTGGTGGATTCGCTCAATACCGCCGGGCAATTGACCACGGCGAAAGTGAAGGACTTCGCTCACCGCGGCCGGTTCGAGGAGATCGTGGCCGCGCTTTCATTGATGACGAAAATGCCGGCCGAAGCTATCGAACAGACGGTACACGACACACAGGTCGAACCGTTGCTTGTCATGGCCAAGGCGGTCGGCCTTTCATGGGATACGACCAAGGCGATCATCACGCTCGCCGCCCAGCGCTATCAGCGCTCGACCACAGATATCGACCGCTGCATGGCTGCCTTCGAGCGCCTGAAAGAGCCGATCGCTCAGCAAATCCTCAATTTCCATCGCACGCGTCCTACCAGGCGGCAGAGACCAATTTCCGCGTCGGCCTGATGCTCATGCGCGGACTGCATCTGAAATCGTGTTGAACACCGCGAACACCAGCGGCTTGCGTTCGAGATTGTAGGTGTCCGCATCGCGCGCGGCCTGGTTGATCTTGTCCCAGGCTTGCGCCAGGCGAGCCATGCGCCGCGCATCCTGCGGCCCGTCCGTAAGCCGCACCGAAAGCCACCCGTTCACCACGTCCATGAACGAGGCGAGCACGCGCGGCTCGCTGCCGGCGAGCGCATCGCCAAGCGCATGCAGCTTCCGCGGGTCGGGCGACGGCAATTGCACAAGCGCGTCGACGATTTTCTGCCGCAGCTCGAGACCGGAGCCGTCAAGCAGGCTGAGAGCGCGCGCCACGCTCCCCTCGGCCGCGGCGCTCGCTTCCCTGATATCCGCGTCCTCCGGATCGCGTCCGCTCGTTTGCGCGGCCGCGCGTGCGACATCGCGAGCATCGAGCGCGCGTAAAATCAGCCGCCTGCACCGCGAGCGAATGGTGGCCAGCAGCCGGCCCGGCGAATGGCTGACGAGCAGAAACAGCGCGCGTGGCGGCGGCTCCTCCAAAACCTTGAGCAGCGCGTTCGAGGCTTGCGGATATTGCAGTTCGTCGGCGGTATCGACGATGCACACGCGCCAGCCCCCCTCGCCCGCGGTCGAGCCGAAGAACGAAACCGTGCGGCGCACGTCCTCCACCCGGATCACGGTGTAAAGCTTGCCGGATTCGGGATTGATCGAGCGCCGCAGCACCAGCAGGTCGCCTTGCGCGTCGACGGCGATGCGGCGCGCCACCGGATGAGCCGGCTCGACCGCAAGCGTTGGCGCCTTCTGCACTTCGGGCGCGGCCGGATCGGGATGCGCGAGCACGAAACGCGCCATGCGGTAAGCAAGCGTCGCCTTGCCGATGCCGGCGGGACCGCCGATCAGCCAAGCGTGGGGAATACGACCGCTCCGGTAGCTTTGCAGCAGCGTCAGCTCGGCCTCGGCATGGCCGAACAGAGCCAAAGTCTCGCGCGGATGCTTGACCTCCGCATCATCACGCTCGCCTTCGCTCATGGCGCGGTGGCCTCGCGAGCGCGGGATTGATAGGGACGCAGGCGCTCTGCGACGACTTTCCAGATGTCGCCGGCGACCACCTCGCGGGCATTGCGGCCGTCGACCACGACGCAGCGCTGGGGCTCGAGCTTTTCCAGCGTGAGATAGGCCTGCCGCAGCAACTCATGGAAAGCGAGATTCTCACTCTCGAAGCGATCCGCTTTGCGCGACGTGCGCCGGCGCGCCGCGCGTGCAAGCCCGAGATCGGCGGGGATATCAAGAATAATGGTCAGGTCGGGCACGGCATCGCCGACCGTCACCCGCTCAAGACCGCGGATCAGCCGGTGATCCACGCGCCCGACGATGCCTTGATAGACGCGCGTAGAGTCGATGAAGCGATCGCAGACGACCCATTTTCCCGCCGCAAGGGCCGGCGCAATCGTGTTGCGCACGTGATCGTCGCGGGCTGCCGCAAACAGGATTGCTTCTGTTTCGGCGCCGAGCGGCTTTGCCGCTCCCGAAAGCAAGATGTGGCGGATGATCTCCGCACCGGGCGATCCACCCGGCTCGCGCGTGAGGACGACGTCAACACCTTGCGCCGTCAGCCGCTCGGCAAGCAATTGAACATGGGTCGATTTGCCGCTGCCCTCGCCGCCCTCGAATGTAATGAAGCGTCCGCGCATTTAGCCGCGTCTGGGATTTGCGCGCGTTCCCGGCACGCGCAGGAGCACTTGTGCGGCGGGAGCGGTCATAGCCGTTCGACCCCGGCGCGGAAGAGATTGATCACTAACTCGGTTACCGCGTCGAAGGCGCGTTGCGTCACGGTACCCTTTGCAACCGCTTCGGATGTCTTCAGAGGCACTTCCAGAACCATATTGTCGTTGCGCCAGACCCGCAGCGTGCCGACCGGCGCATCCTTTTCGATGGGCGCGGGCAACGGGCCGGTATAGACGATCCGCGCCGTCAGGCGGTCGCCTCCCTGCTTGGGCACCATCACGCGCACGACGCTGGGCGAAACCAGCGGCACATAGCTTTTCGTTCCGCCGAAGACCTTCGCCTCGCCGATGATTTGCCCTTCCGCAAACAGCGGGCGCATTTCGAAATTGTGGAAGCCCCATTCCAGAAGCTTCTTGCCTTCCTCCGCCCGCTCTTTCGGCGTTTTCAGGCCGTTCACCACCGCAATCAGGCGCAAGCCGCTTTGCACCGCCGAGCCGACCAGGCCGTAGCCGGCCTCCTTGGTGTAGCCGGTCTTCAATCCATCGGCGCCGATGCTCATGCCGAGCAGCGGGTTGCGGTTGGGCTGCTTGATCTTGTTCCAGGTGAATTCGCGCTGGGCGAAGACCGGATAAAAATCCGGATAGTTCAGGATGATGTAGCGGGCGAGCATGGCGAGCTCGCGGCTCGTCACCTTCATGTCGGGATCGGGCAAGCCGTTCGAATTCGTGAACACCGATTTGGTCAGGCCGATTTGACGCGCGCGCTTGGTTAGCCTCGCGGCAAACTCGTCCTCATTGCCGGCGATCCCTTCCGCCAACACGATACAGGCGTCGTTGGCGGATTGGATGACGATCCCATGCAGCAGGTCGTCGACGCTCACCTTGCTGTGCAAGGCCGCGAACATGGTCGACGAGCGGGACGGCGCTCCGCCCTTGCGCCATGCATTTTCACTGACGACGAACTCATCCGTTAGCTTGAGCCGCCCCTCCTTGATTTCGTGGAGCACATACTCGACCGTCATCAGCTTCGCGAGACTTGCCGGAAAAATCAGCGTGTCGGCGTCGCGCTCGAACAGAACGCTGCCGTTTTGAGCGTCGATCAGAATCGCGTGCGGCGCAGTAATTGCCGGCTCGTCCCTCTTCGAGGGGGCGGCTGCGAATGACTGGCCGATCAGAGCCGCGGCCAATCCGGCAACGGCGATGGTGCGTAGAATTGGCGAAATTCGAACGGTCATTGAGCGCTTAGGCCGGTCGCGGCCCGCAACAGGTTGTGGCGCCGATGTGGGGTCGAATCGCGCCGAGGTAAAGCGTACCCTCACGATGCCGCAGCTAGCATAGTCCACGGCCGCTTGCGCGAAAACCGGCGGCCCCGACGGAAATGCCTCGCCCTAGTAAAGGCCGCGGCCGCTCATAAAGCCGGCGGCCGAATCGAGTCGCCCGGAAGAATAGGCCGAAACCGGCGAGGTCAGCCGCCGTGCCGGCTCTTCCTGCCTGACCGACGCGCGAGCGGAAGCGGAATCGGCGTCGGCAAGCGTCGTGAGAGGTTGCCGCTCGACGGCGGGCGATTGGCGCGCCGCGCCCTCCGGGCGTTCTTCCGTCGTCTCGCCAAGCTTGAACGGCCGCTCGGGCGGCGGCGGGACCTCGGCGATCAATCGGTGGCCAAAGTAGGCTGCCGGCAGGTAGGGCTTGGCCGAAGCCACTCTAATCGGAGCGGTGCCCGGCGCGCCTTCGCGCAAGGTCGCCTCCAGCTTGCGGTCATCCGAGCCGGCGAGCGGCGCCCGGCCGATATATTCGACTTTCACCTTGGTCAGGCCATGCCCGTAGAAACCGAGCAGCTTGGCGGTCCGCACCGACACGTCGATCAGGCGGTTGCCGACGTAAGGGCCGCGATCGTTGACGCGCACGACAATAGACCGGTGGTTTTGCAGGTTGGTCACGCGCGCGTAAGACGGGAGCGGCAAGGTCGGGTGGGCCGCCGAAATCGCGTTTTCATCAAAAATTTCGTGATTGGCCGTGTATCGGCCATGGAAATCGTCGCCGTACCAAGAGGCGTAACCGACGGCGTTGTAATTTGCGTCCTCGCGCGGAACGTAAGTCCGTCCGGCGACCACATAAGCATCGCCGACCCGGTAATAGCCGCCGCCCTTCGGAACAGGCTCCCCGAGCGGGATTACACGCTCGCTGGCTGCGACGCCGTATCGGGGATCGATCCGGCCTGAATACTTCGCGCAATTAGCGAGAGCGAGGCAGCCGATGACGAGCGCAAGGATGCGCATAGACCGGCTAAAGCCGGAATCCCCCCGAACTCCCATGTGGCCGAAATCCCCTGATGCGGTCCGTCAGAATAGCGCGATCCGGCCGCGTCGGGAATGGCGTTGCCACTGGGTGGTAAAGGATTGGTTCGCACAACGGACCGTGTTCCGTCCGCATTTCTGCGGACGGGCGCGCGTCGCCTGCGAGATTGCCGGACCCTAGCCACTAAAGCGTGGCTCGGATCATCCGTGACCAAGTTGCTCGTTTTCCTCGGTCGGGGCGCCTTCCGTCTGTGGAACCAGCGAAGCCTCCCCGGCCGCATGCTGCGGTTGCTCGGACGGAGTGCCCTCGGTGCTCTTCCCTTTCAGTTCCTCGCTCGCCGCTTGCCAAGCGCGGTCGGCCGCGGCCTTTCCTTTCTCCAACTTCTCTTCGGCAACTTCCGCTGTCTGTTGTTTGAGGGCGTCGCTCTGTTCGCCCATCATCTCGTTCTCGGCTTCCGTCGCCGGCAGTGTCGCCCCGATGGCAGCGCCGATGGCAAGGCCGATCCCCGCGAGCACCAGTGGCTGCTCGTAGAGGAAATCAACGATGCCCCGGCCCGTGCCGGCGATGTTGTCACGCACCGCAGACGCGGAGCCCCGCAGCTGATCGCCCGCGCGGCGCGCCTGCCGAGCCGCATAATCCGACGCCGCGGAGGCGGTGTCGGAAATCGACTCCGCGGCCGATCGGCCGGCGCTCTGCAAGCGCGAACCGGCTTCACCGGCCCGATCAGACAGGCTGCCGTACGCGGACGCAGCCGCGTCCGCAACCGAAGCGCCGGCACTTCGAGCGGCCTCCTGCATGTCAGAAGCGCTCTCGCTTGCACGTTCGCCCATCGTCGAGGCGGCCGACTGGGCGCTTTTGCCCCAGTCTTTACCGGACTCGCGGATGCCTGCCGCAATGCGTCCGGCGTCGGTTTCCGGCACGCGGTAAGCCGACAAATTATGCGCCTTGTGGCTATTCGTGCCGTTCCGTCCGGCCATCGCCAGCCACGCGAGACCCGCGCCCATGATCGTCACGGGCAACGGATTGTCCGCGACTTGCTGCCGCAAATTGCGGAAGAACATTCCGCCGCTGCTCTCGCTGACGTAATCGACCAATTGATCGACCACCTGCCCCGGCGTCATTCGCGCGCGCAATTCGTTCAGCGAAGCGGAAATCTGCGCCCGCGTCTCCTCCGTTTCGCGCTCAAGCTGCTCGCTGGTAGTCATCGCCCGACCTCACTTGTCTTTTCGCCACTATGGCGTCTTGTTGCATTTGTCCGATCGTCTTGTCTGGGACGAGACTGCGCACCTTCATGCGGCCTATTCCGATGAGCAGAAGAATTAGTCCAATGACAAAGGCGATGCCGCCCACGATCAGCGCGGCCGCCGGCATCTGGACGCCGGCCCGTTGCAGCGCTGCGACCGCCGCCTGGAGAAGGATCACGATCGCCGGGATCAGCAGCACCGCGCCGACCACAAGGAAGCCGATGGCCACGGCGATTTGACCAAGCTTTTCGGACATCTCCACGCGCGCCAGTTGACTTTCCTTGCGCACCAGCATGGGAAACTGCGTCAGCAGATCGGAGATGATCTCGGGAATTGAACGATCGTAACTGCGTGTGACCACGGGCACCTCCCGTTAACGCTGCATGTCGGGTCGCGCCGAGCTTTTCAGGAAGCGCGACAAGGCAAAACCGGCAAGCACGGCGCCGGCAAATGCCACCGCCGGCTGCCGGCGCGTGAAATTGTTGAAGGTCGTTACAAGATCTTCGACGCTTTTGTCCCGCAGGCGTGCAGACGCGTCTTCGAGCTTGTCCGCCGCGGAATGAATGAAGCCCGCCGCTTGCGGTAGTTCGCGGCCTAACTCATCGGCCGCACTATGCACCGCCCGCGTAACGCCGGCGATCTGATCGACACCTTTGGCTTTTGCCTCCTCGGCCGCATCGCGCGCCTTTTCCTTAATCGCGCCCGCCGCTTCATTCACTGCGCTTTGCGCCTCGGCGCCGATGCTTTTTGCCGCTTCCGCACCCGTCGTCGCGCCGTAGGTTCCTTCCTGTCGCGCCGTGTCCATCCGTTTCCTCCCGCGCCGCAATGACTTGAGACGCTTTGTTCGTCGTTGGAAAACTAACTGTGCTTGAAACGTTGCGTTCCGTCCGCCCGCAAATTTGGCGGCGGCGGCGCCGGAACTTCCGCAAAGCGCTTGCCTCGGCCGAAGCGAAACCGGCGGCGCACTTAGCTACATGCCATGCAACGTGACGGACGCCCCGGGTGCGCGACAGCTTGCGCGGCGTATCTCGCTATGTCATTTGCCAGCGGCGTATCTCGCTATGTCATTTGCCAAAAGCAGCGGAAGGGTGGCCGAGCGGTTTAAGGCACCGGTCTTGAAAACCGGCAGGGGGCGCGAGCTCCCTCGTGAGTTCGAATCTCACCCCTTCCGCCATTTGCATATGCGCCGCCAGCCTTTTCCTGCGCCTCCGTTCTACCTACG
>JAICMO010000226.1 GCA_025929185.1 Pseudolabrys sp. | reverse complement strand
CAATACCGCGAGGAGCCGAGGTACTATTATTACCGCGTGCGGCCCTATCTTCCGCCGGAGGAGCGGCGCGGCCGCGGCTTCCTGACGTTCGGGTATTAACCTCCCGTCATTCCGGGGCGCGGGCGATGGCCCGCGAGCCCGAATCATACTCCGCAGGAATATCGACTCCGGGTTCGCGCCTTCGGCATCTCCCGGAATGACAGAACGATTGGAGCTCATTCCCCGTGCCCGATGCCGAGCGCGTCCTCGCCACGGTCGAGGATCAAGGGCACGATCAGGTCCTCCTCGTCGTCGAGATGGCGCATGAGGCCGGCGAGCAGCGCGCCACCCGCCTCCGCGTACCGGTCGCCGGCCAGGCGCAGCGCGTCCGCATCGCCGCCGATCGCGCGCAGCAGCATGTTCGCCGCGTCCGCGGTGCACTCCATGTCGGCATGGATCGCTTCGTGGTCGTTTTCCAGCACGTCGAAGCCGCGCGCCAGCCGCTTGTCGGCCGCCCGGAAGATCGGGAAGTGGTGGTGGTCCTCGATGTAGTGATGCAGGTCGAGCTGCTGGAGCGTGAATTGCAGACGCGGCACGAAGAGTTTCGGAAAATCCGACGGCGCAAGCCGTCCTTCGCGAAAGTCGCCCGTAATCGTTGTGAGCATGCCTGCCAATTCGCGAAACATCGCGTGGCGCGAGAGCCAGAACCGGGCCATCGAGCCCAGATTGGCATGGCTGTCCCACCCCTCGCGCGGATAGCGCGCAATCAGGTGGCGCATTTCCTCCGGCCAGCCGTTGCGGCTCGCCAGCGCGAGGGCTTCGATCTCGTCTCGATCCGGGGTCTCTATCGTCATTCCGGCTAAATAACCGCCGCCCGCGCAATTACCAACAGCGGCATACGCGGACTTGACCCGCACATTCTTGATGCGCTTCGTCTTGCCGCGACGTGTCAAGGATTGCCGCTATAAGCCGGCAACGACCAGAATGGGGCCTACCGCCCGTGCCCGCCTGACCTGCGACGAGCCGACCGCGCGGCGGCTTGCCGCTTTTGCCGGCGAAAGCCTCGATTCCGACAACACCGTCTGCGCCGCCTTCGAGGGCGAGGCCGGCGCGTGGATCGTAGAGTTCGATTTCCGCGATCCGCCGGATGAGGCCGCTGTCCGCAAGCTAATCGCGCTCGGCGCGGGTCAAGCCGCGGCCGACGCGCTCGCATTCGACACGGTCGAGGCGAAAGACTGGGTTGCGGCAAGCCTAGCGGGCCTCAAGCCGGTGGCGGCCGGACGTTTCTGGGTGAACGGCGCGCACGACCGCGCGTACGTGCCGCCCAATGTGATCGGCATCGAGATCGAAGCTGCCCTCGCCTTCGGCACCGGCCATCACGGCACGACACGCGGATGCCTGCTGGCGCTAGATACGCTGGTAAAGAGGAATAAGAGGAAAAGACAGCAAAACGAGGCCGCTATCCCTACCCTGAAAGGGGAGAGTCGCGCACCGAAGGTGCGCGGGGTTGGGTCACTTCGTTTAGGCACGGTGAGCGACCCACACCCGGCTCGCTACACTCGCCACCCTCCCCCTTGCAGGGGGAGGGACAAGCGCGTCCTCGATCTCGGCACCGGCACGGGCGTACTGGCAATTGCGGCAGCCAAGGCTTTTCGCACCCATGTGCTCGCGATGGATATCGATCCATTCGCGGTTGATGCGGCGCGGGCCAATGTCAAGTTGAACCGCGCCGCCGCATTCGTTGAAACGATCCGGGCTAGCGACCCCAAGGCAAAAAGGATCGGCGAACGTGCGCCGTACCATTTGATTTTCGCAAATATCCTGGCCGGCCCGCTGATGCAAATGGCGGCGGCCATTACGCCGCTCGCCGCGCGCGGTGGACGCGTTGTTCTTTCAGGGTTGTTGCCTGCCCACGCCAATAGCGTGTCGTCAATCTACCGCGCGCAGGGGCTGACACTGGAACGCAAGCTAACTCTCGAAGGCTGGGTGACGTTGATCATGATGCGTCCGGCAGGCGTTGCCGCGCATGGGCGGCACTTCTAGACTGCGGTGATGTTCGAAGCTCGCTTCCAGACATTCGAGGATACAAGCCAACGCGCGGAAAGCGCCGCGCGCATCGCAGCGTTGCGCGCCGAATTGAAAAGGCGCGGGCTCAGCGGCTTCGTGGTGCCGCGCGCGGACCGCCAGCAGAATGAATACGTGCCGGCGAGCGAGGAGCGATTGGCGTGGCTGACCGGATTTACCGGCTCGGCGGGCTCCGCCATCGTCCTTAGCAACCGCGCCGCGCTTTTTGTCGACGGTCGCTACACGGTGCAGGCTGGCGAACAAGTGGATCAGGCCATTTTCGAGATCGTGCATCTGGTCGAGAACCCGCCGGACAAATGGCTCGAGGCGAATCTCTCCGCCGGCATGAAAGTTGGTTACGATCCGTGGTTGCACACGACCGACAGCGCAGAAAAATTGACGAAGGCCTGCGCCACCGCCGGCGCAGTCTTGGTGCCGGTTGACGGAAACCCGATCGATACGTTGTGGACTGACCGCCCGGCTCCGCCACTGGGGCCGGTCGTGCTGCACGCACAGCGTTACGCGGGCGAAAACAGCGTCGAAAAGCTCAAACGCATCCGGATGGAAATTGGAAAATTGCATGCCGACGCGCTGGTGATTTCAGACCCGCAGAACGTGGCCTGGACATTCAACATTCGTGGCAACGATGTCGCGCACACGCCGTTGCCGCTCTCTTTCGCGCTCGTCCCAAGAGAAGGCAGGCCCGCGGTCTACATCGACGGCCGCAAGCTCGACAACGAGGTGCGTCACGCTCTCGAAGACATCGCCGACGTGCGGGAGCCCAGTGATCTTGTCCGCGATCTTGAAAATTTCAACGGCAAAACGATGCGGCTCGATCAGGCGAGCGCCGCCGATGCGTTGACGCGGCTGATTGCGGACGCCGGCGGCAAGGTCGCGCGCGGCGCCGACCCGATTTCGCTGATGAAGGCGGTGAAAAACAAGGCGGAAATTGCCGGCTCGCGCGCAGCCCACAAGCGCGACGGCTCGGCAGTGGCACGTTTTCTTGCCTGGTTCGACAAAGAAGCGCCGAACGGCAAACTAACGGAGATCGATGCGGTCGCGGCGCTGGAAGGCTTTCGGCGCGAAAGCGGCGCGCTCAAGGACATTTCATTCCCGACGATCTCCGGCAGCGGGCCGAACGGCGCGATTGTGCATTATCGCGTGACGCACAAGAGCAATCGCCGCATCCGTAGGAACGAGCTGTTCCTGATCGACTCCGGTGCGCAATACGAAGACGGTACGACAGACATTACCCGCACGGTCATCGTCGGCAAGCCGACCGCGGAGATGCGCGATCGCTTCACGCGCGTGCTGAAGGGCCACATCGCCATCGCCACCGCCGTTTTCCCGGAGAACACGAGCGGTGCGCAGCTCGATCCACTGGCGCGCACGGCGCTGTGGCAGGCCGGCCTCGATTTCGACCACGGCACCGGGCATGGCGTGGGCAGTTATCTATCGGTGCATGAAGGCCCGGCGCGCATTTCCAAGCTCGGCACCGTGTCCCTGCGGCGCGGGATGATCCTCTCGAACGAGCCCGGTTACTACAAAACCGCCGCTTACGGCATCCGCATCGAAAACCTGGTGCTGGTGATCGCGGAGCCGGAGCCGAAAGGCGCGGAGAAACCGCTCAACGCCTTCGAGACGCTGACGCTTGCGCCGATCGACCGGCGCCTCATCGACGTAAAGATGCTGACGCCGAAGGAGCGCGCGTGGCTCAACGGTTACCACAAGCGCGTGCGCGATGTGATCGGCCCGCTGGTGGATGCCAAGACGCGCAAGTGGCTGCAAAAAGCGACGAAGAAAATTTGATTGTCGTCCTCGCGCAAGCGGGGACCCATACTCCGTGCATTCTCGATAGGCTGCGGAGTATGGGTCCCGGCCCTCGCTCTGCTCGGCCGGGACGGCGGTTCCCCGCCTAACCGCCGATCAGCTTCAACCACTCGTCCTCACTCATCACCTTCACGCCGAGCTTCTGCGCATCCGCGAGCTTCGAGCCCGCGCCAGGGCCAGCAACCACATAATCGGTTTTCTTCGACACCGAGCCTGAGGCTTTGGCGCCGAGCCGCTCGGCCCGCGCTTTGGCTTCCTCGCGCGTCATTTTTTCCAACGAGCCTGTGAACACGACGGTCTTGCCGGCAATCGGGCTATCGGCCTTCGGTTTCTCTGCGTCGAGGATTTTCACTTGCTTCGTGAGCCGCTCGACGATGCTGCGGTTGTGGCTTTCGCCGAAATAGACCTTCACCGCGTCGATGACGGTGTCGCCGATCTGGTCGAGCGCGTCCATTTCGGCGGCGGCGTCCTCGTCACCCTTCGCGACCTCCAGCGCAGCATCGTGAAAGGCTTTCCACGAGCCGTAGCCTCGCGCCAGCGCCAGCGCCGTAGTCTCGCCGACCTGGCGGATACCGAGCGCGTAGATAAAACGATCGAGGCCGAACTCGCGCCGCTGGCGGATCGCAGTGAACAGATTGCGGACGGACGGTTCGCCGTAGCCTTCGAACTCATCGAGCTTGATCGTAATGTTACGCTCATCAAGCGTAAAGATAT
>JAICMO010000176.1 GCA_025929185.1 Pseudolabrys sp. | reverse complement strand
CCGCGATCACCGCGTCGAGGTCCATCAACTTTTCGGCTTTGACGCCGGTCTCGTAGCGGGCGGATTGCGGACAATAGGCGCAATCCTCGGGGCAGCCGCCGGTCTTGATCGACAGCAACGTCGAAATCTGCACCTCGGCCGGATCGAAGTTTTCGCGATGCACCTGCGCCGCGCGGAAGATCAAATCGGGAAACGGCAACTCGAACAGCGAGCGCACGTCCTGGCGTGTCCAGTCGTGTCGCAGGCCGGTTGGCGGCGTGGTCGATTTATCGAAGGCAAGCGACATTGCAATCCCGAGGCGAGGTTCGACGTCCTATAGCATAGCCGTCGAGATAGCAGGGAGCGAAGATGCACGCTCGCGCGGCCAAGTCCCGCGAGGATATTTCCAAACGGACTTGCCGACGAATGGGCAGCGCCTTGCTTCGGTCGAAACCGGGTATCAGCGCTTCGCTGTGCTGGACGAGGGCACCCGCAGTTTGGCCCAGGGATCGTTGAGCGGCGCCTCTTTGTGCAGCGGCGTGGTGTTCTTGATCGTCTCTTCGTAGGCCTGGTTGACCTGCTTGTATTTTTTCGCCGCCCGCTGCTCGGGGCTCAGATGATTGTCAGAATCGCTCTGCGCAAAAGCTTGCGCGAGCGGCACAGCGGCAATAGCCGCGATGATAACGACCGATCGAAAAAGGCGCATGGCGACTCCTCCCCTTAGCAGGGCCTATTCTATTTCATTCGACAGAAAAAGCGCTACTTCGCCGCCGGTTATTTCGCGCAGTTCCACCGCTTAACGGCGCGATTTCCGCTTGCGGGGCACCTTTTTGCCCTTCTTTCTGGCCTCCGACAAGCCGATTGCAATCGCCTGCTTGCGGCTCTTGACCTTGCCGCCTCTTCCTTTTTTCCCACGCTTGAGCGTCCCGCGTTTGCGCTTGTGCATTGCGCGCTTCACGTCACTCGACGCACCGCGCGAATATCTACGTGCCATACGCATATTCTCCTGGCTGTTACCGCTAAAATGAAAACCAGCGGGAATAGAGGGAGTTCCGTCGGCCGGCTTGACCGAGGAGCGACTGTGCCGCCAAAAGGATGCCGACATGGCCGACATCCCGCCCGATAGGCTCTCTTCCGATCCACGCAGTCCCTATTACGACGCCGAGGTACTGGCGCGCGATGTCGGCATTCGCTTCAAGGGAGTCGAGAAGACGAATGTCGAGGAATATTGCGTCAGCGAGGGCTGGATTCGCGTCGCCGCGGGCAATGCCAAGGACCGCTATGGCAATCCGCTAACGATCAAGCTTAGCGGCAAGGTCGAGCCGTACTTCAAGAATCCGAAGCCGGGCTGACGATGCGGCCAAAAGGTGCCAAGGCGCAAACTCAGTGACCACCGCGATACCCGATGGCGACGTGCACGATGAGATCGCCCTTGTCGAAAGCCGCATCGAAGAACTCACCGAACAGATCGAGCGCTGCCGCAAGATCTCCTTGGCGGCAAAGCTCGCGATCGTGGCGGGCGCACTCTGGATCGTGCTCACGTCTACCGGCGCGGTCCAATTCCTGCCCGCTGCCCTGATCGCGGCGCTCGCGGCGGCAATCGGCGGCACCGTGCTCCTAGGATCGAACAAAACCACGTGGGTGCAGACACAAGAGGCGTTGCGTGCGTCCGAAAACCTGCGTGCCGAATTGATCGGACGTCTGGAATTGCGCGTGGTGATCGAAAATGGAAAGACGCGCCATTAGATCGCCCGGCAAGAGGGATGCCGCGCCCGCGCGCCGCCTATTGCTTCATGACGGTGATTTCGACGCGCCGGTTCTTGGCACGCCCCTCCGGATCGTCGGAACCATCAGGTTTGCTATTGGGCGCAATCGGCTTCGTCTTACCCCAGCCGCGCGTGTGAATGTTGGCGGCGCCGATTCCGGCATTTGCGGCCAGCCATTTGGCGACGGTGGCGGCACGGCGTTCAGAGAGCGGCCGATTGTACGCGTCGCTTCCCTTGCCGTCGGTGTGCCCTTCGATCATCACCTGCGCGCCAGGGTAGGACTTCAATACGGTCGCGACCTTCGCAAGCTCGGGTTCGGCTGCCGGTTTGATGTCGGACTTATCAAAATCGAATAGCAGGTCCGCCGACAGATTCACCTTGATATCCTGGGGTGTTACCTCCGCACTAAGCTCTTTCAGCGCTCGTTCGAGTTCGGTGGCGCGACCCGCGACCGCAATGCCTGAATCCGTCGCGCCCCCTTCACCCTTGATGGCCACGGCCTCGAACGGGCCGAACCAGGGGAAGATCACGTCGACTATTTTCACGCTGTCGGGTGGCGCCTGAAAGGTAAGATCGATCAGCGCCTGTCCATTCGGCTGGACGCGCGACAAGAACCACCGGCCGCCCTCGTTCTTGTCGGCTATAGGAGCGGCGAGAAATCGGCCCTGAGTGTCCTTGAGCAGCGGGTAGTCGCGCTTGCCGCGCGGGTCGAGCGCGTAGACATCCTTGTACGCCACGGTGTGCGAGCCGATGCGCTTGCCCTCGGGATTGACGATCTTGAGCTGCACCTTGAGCTGACCTTGCGCGCGCGTAGCCGAGACGACGCCGGCGCGCACCGGTGGCACGCTGCTAGCGACCTCTTGTCCCGAAGCCGGCGGTGCGCCGGTGACTGCGACATCGGAGAAAGAGTGAAAGAAAGGCCCCTCGACACGCAGCGGATTGCCGCTCGCCACTGTGTCGAACAAGATCCAGATCAGAGTGTCGGAATTCGCCAGCAGGCGTGGATACCAGCGTCCGCCGCCGTTCCAGTCGGAGATGGGCCCGGCGAGGAAATGCCCGTTGGCGTCTTTCAGCGCGAAGAACTTCTTGTTGGCTTTCGCGTCGATGATGACGACGTGCGAGTAGTCGATCGCCTGATGCGACCGGACTTCCTTAGTGCCGGAATTGTGGAGCACGATGCCGAGGTGCAGCACGCCGTCATATTGCCGCGCGAAAGCAATCTCGGCGGTGACGTCGGCAAGATCGGTGTCCTGCGGGGCGGCATCGACGGGCGGGTTGCCGCCTGCCAGCAAAGCAATCCACAGCGCGGCAACAATCGCGCAAACACGGCCGGCAAACTTGCTGCCACTATCCGCCATGGCGCCCGCCCCTGCACAGCCAACATCGCTATCGTCAAGGCGACTATATATTGAGTTCTATGGGCGTGATAGTCTTAGCAACTGCCGGTGCACGCGGGGCGCGCGCTCATATGGTTTGCAGCCAACATATCGTTTGCCAGGTTCGAACAGCCGCTGCATTCGCGGTAGCCGTCCTTATGATCTCGGCCGGCGCGGCCGCGCAAGCCGACGAGCAATCGTGGCTGCAGCCGGCGCTCGGGCGCGCGGCGGACTATACACCGGTCTACCCGACAAACACGTTTCCCATCGGCACGAGGGAAATCATTGCGGTCTTCCGGCTCGCTCCCCGCGAGAGATTCAAGAGTTTCACCGGTCAGCTTGTCGCCGTGGATGTCGGCAACGTTGCGCCGCCGAATTTTCCCGTGGCACGGGTCGAGCTCAAATCGCGGATCGGTGACCGCGGCAGCTTTCGCTTCAGCCTGCCGCGACCGTTCCCGGCAGGACGTTATCGACTGGACGCAACCGGCGATGGACGACTTTGGAAATCCGCCGAGTTCACGGTGGCGAAAGCCGCCACCGCAACGCCACTTCCGCCCGCCGACCAGGTCATCCCCTTATCCGACGGGCAAAGCTGGTCTTATGATTTCCTGCTTGAGACCGGGCCAGGCGTTCACCTGACGCTTGAACACGCGACGGCGGGCGCGGACGGCAAGTTTCGCGGAACGGAAACCGAGCGCGTGCTCGCTCACGACGCAGCGGGCGCACGCGTTGAATCTCGGTTGGGACCGGCGCCGCTGGAGGAATGGCTACAAACCGGCGGGAAAGGTGTTTTCATCACGCAACGCAAGATTCAAGACCAAATGTTTGTCTTCGATCCCCCGCAGCTCATCCTTCCGTGGCCGCCGCACACGCCGCAGAATTGGGATTGGCGACACAAGGACCGCGCGGTCGGCATCCACCAAATCAGCCATATGTGGGGACCGGTGCCAGTTATCGGCCCGCAAGGACCCACGCCAGGCTTCGTCGTACTTACGCAGGAGCAGGAACCGAATTCGCCTCTGATAACCTTCGAAAGGCATTACGTGCCGGGCGTTGGCAAAGTACGCGAAGTCCTGACCGAGGCGGTCAAGGGCGAGCTCATTTTCCGGCAACAGTTAACTTTGAAAAGGTAGTCGCGCCGGTTTTCTTTATTTGCCGGCGGACATTGCAGGGAACACCGGCAAAATTGAGCGTGATCGTCCTTTGTGCTTTATTCGTGCTCGGCATGGTTGGGGGTTGACGATGACGGCCGCCAGGGCAAATGTTCTTGCCGCTTTTCTGTTGGCGCTTGTCATCATATTTGGAGCGCCGTCGAGCATCGCCAAAGCTGCCGAGCCCGACTCAAGCGCGCAAAACGCCGAGCACAAAAAGTCGGTCGCTCATGGCGCGAACGGCGGCGGCGGCGCTAGTCATCCCGGTGGCGACGCGGATGCCGGGGGGAAGCATCATCACCCCTACGCCAAGCGCGGTCATTGCAACCCCCGCTGCGGCCCGACGGAATTGCCGTTTGCTATAGAAAAACGACCTCCGCCGCGGGCGGCGAAAAAGCCGCGGCAGGCGAAAGCGACGTTGCCGAAGGATTGGTCGCCGAGCATCGATAACTGCAAATATGTCAGGCAGGACGATCACGATTCGGCTGGCCATTCGCTGTGGGAAGCTGAAAAGGTCGCCTGCAATAAAGCCGGCTATCCGACGCCTTGGTCGGACAAGGAAAACAGCAGGTCGACGCCCGCGCCACCGGATGACACACCGTGGCCCGAGCGTGTTCGCCGCATGATCGACGTAAAGGGCCACATCCAAAGCGAATACGATAAAGCGCACGGCGCGCAGTCGACGCCCTGTCCAAGCGATACAAGTCTCGCGCAGGACGCCGCATCAGGCTGCCAAGAATAACAGATTGGTGTTTGGGCTGCGCCGGCTCCCGGCGAGGCCGGTTATTCCGCCGCTTCCCGCTGTGCGCCGATTGCCTCGACGCGCGCGGCGCAGTATTTGAACTCCGGAATCTTGCCGAACGGATCGAGCGCCGGATTGGTGAGCTTGTTGGCCGCTGCCTCGAAGAAGGCGAACGGGATGAATACCACGCCGTCGGGAACGGCATCGTCCTGTCGCGAATTGAGCTCGACCACCCCGCGCCGTGTCGACACGCGCACCATGTCGCCGGCCTTGATGCCGAGCTTCGCAAGCGTGCCGCGCGAGACTGCCGCTGTCGGTCCGGGCTCGAGCGCATCGAGCACGCTGGCGCGGCGCGTCATCGCGCCGGTGTGCCAATGCTCGAGCTGACGGCCGGTGGTGAGAATGAACGGATATTCGTGATCCGGCGTCTCATCCGGCGGCTGGAGCTTCGCCGCGACCAATTTGCCGAAGCCGCCGGGGCGCGGGAAGCCCTTGTCGAACACGACGTCCTTGCCGGGCTTGTCGATCGCCTCGGCCGGATAGGTGACCGAGCTTTCGCGCTCGACGCGCTCCCACGGGATGTTGTCGAGCGAGGGCATCAGCAGCGACATCTCGGCAAAGATATCGCGCGGATGCGTGTAGTTCAGATTCATGCCGATGCGCCGGCCGATCTCCTGCGTGATCCACCAGTCCGGCTTGGCTTCGCCCGGCAGCGGCAGCGCCTGACGCCCCATCTGCACCTGGCGGTTGGTGTTGGTGACCGTGCCGTCCTTCTCCGGCCAGGCGGAGGCTGGCAGGAAGACGTCGGCGTAGACCGCGGTTTCGGTCAGGAAAAGATCCTGCACGACAAGGTGCTCAAGGTGCGCGAGCGCCTGACGCGCATGATTCAAATCCGGGTCCGACATCGCCGGGTTTTCGCCGAGAATGTACATTCCTTTGATCACGTTGTTGTGGACCGCCGTCATGATCTCGACGACGGTCAGGCCTTCCTTGGGGTCGAGCTTGGTGCCCCAAAGCGCCTCCGCCTTCTCGCGGAATTCCGATTTCTCGACCGATTTGTAATCCGGATAGAACATCGGGATGAGGCCGGCGTCGGACGCGCCCTGCACGTTGTTTTGGCCGCGCAACGGGTGCAGCCCGGTGCCGGGTCGACCGATCTGGCCGGTAATCAGCGAGAGCGCGATCAGGCAGCGCGCGTTGTCGGTGCCATGGGTGTGCTGCGACACGCCCATGCCCCAGAAGATGATCGCCGAATGCGCGCGCGCGTAGGTGCGCGCGACCTCGCGCAGCGTATCCGCCGGAATGCCGCAGATCGGCTCCATCTCCTCCGGCGTGAAGTCCTTGATGCTTTCGGCGAACGGACCGAAGCCTTCGACATAAGTCTGGACATATTGCTTGTCGTAAAGCTCCTCGGTGACAATGACGTTGAGCATGGCGTTGAGCATGGCCACGTCGGCGCCGTTCTTGAACTGGAGCATCTTCCAGGCGTGGCGCTTGAGCGCCTGTCCGCGCGGGTCCATCACGATCAGCTTGGCGCCGCGTTTCGAAGCCTGCTTGAAAAAAGTCGCCGCGACCGGATGGTTCTCCGTCGGGTTCGCGCCGATCACGATGATGACGTCGGAATTCTTGCACTCGTTAAAGGAGGCGGACACCGCGCCTGAGCCGACGCCTTCGAGCAGCGCCGCGACCGACGAGGCATGGCACAGCCGCGTGCAGTGATCGACGTTGTTCGTGCCGAAGCCGGCGCGCACCAGTTTCTGGAAAAGATAGGCCTCTTCGTTCGAGCACTTGGCGGAGCCGAAGCCGGCGAGCGCCTTCGCGCCATCGCGGTCACGGATTTTCTTCAGGCCGGCGGCCGCGCGATCGAGCGCTTCTTCCCATGTCGCTTGGCGGAAATGCGTCCATGGATTCATCGGATCGATCTGCTCGTGCGGCACTTTCGGCACGCCGTCCTTGCGGATCATCGGATGGGTGAGGCGCTGCGGATTGCTGACATAGTCGAAGCCGAAGCGGCCCTTGACGCAGAGACGATTCTGGTTCGACGGCCCGTCGTGGCCGGTGACGTAAAGCAGCTT
>JAICMO010000026.1 GCA_025929185.1 Pseudolabrys sp. | reverse complement strand
GGGGTTTTTTGTTGGGGGTTGGCGGGCGTGGGGGGGGCCCCTTTCACCCCCCCCCCCGGCGGGGGGGGGGCGGCGCCCCCCCCCCGGGCCCGGGGGTGGGGGGTGACACTGTAAGCTCGGCGTTTCGCTCGTACCCCCCTCCCCAGCCCTCCCCCACAAGGGGGGAGGGAGTACGTTGTGCTCGCGGCCGATTTTGTCCGTACAACTCCACCAGCGTCGGCAGAAAGCCGGCGAGCGTCTTGCCGCCGCCGGTCGGCGCGATCAGCAGCACGGAACGCCCCGCCCTTGCTTTCGCGAGCAGCTCGAGTTGGTGCGCGCGCGGCTGCCAGCCGCGCTGCGCAAACCAGCGCGCGAAGGTTCCCGGGAGCAAGCCGCTGTCGATGGTGTCAGCGAAAGCCAAGCGGCTCACTTTCTTTGTAATGCCGGTCTCTGCCGGCCATCCAGCACCGCTTCTATCATTGACGGAAGTAAGGCGGGATGACCGACACAACGTTGGCACCACAGTCAGGACGCTCGAACCTCAGAATCGAGTGCCTATTTAAGGACCATGCGCCCTGAAGACATCCTGATTTCAACGCCGTCCGGCATCTGCTCGAAGGCGGGAGGCTTTCATATTGATCCGACGCGACCGGTCGACAGGGCGCTGATCACGCATGGGCATTCCGACCACGCGCGCGCCGGTCACGGGGCGGTGCTGGCGACGCAGGAGACGCTCGACATCATACGCCTGCGCTATGGCGAGAATTTTGCCGGCGCGGTGCAAGCGGTACGTTATGGCGAGACGGTCTCGTTCGGCGATATCAACGTGACGTTTCATCCCGCCGGTCACGTGCTCGGCTCGGCGCAAATCTGCGTCGAGCGCGACGGTCTGCGCGTCGTCGCCTCCGGCGATTACAAGGACATGCGCGATCCGACCTGTGCGCCGTTCGAGCTCGTGCCGTGCGATGTGTTCATCACCGAAGCGACGTTCGGCCTGCCGGTTTTTCGTCACGGCGATCCGCAACACGAAATACGCAGGTTGCTACATTCGGTGGCGCTGTTTCCCGATCGCGCGCATCTTGTTGGCGCCTATTCGCTCGGCAAGGCGCAGCGTGTCATCGCGCTGTTGCGCGAAGCTGGCTACGACAAGACCATCTATCTGCACGGCGCGCTGGAGAAGATCACGCGCTATTACGAGCAGCGCGGCATCGAGCTCGGTCCGCTTGCGCTGGTGCGCGGCGCCAACAAAAGCGAACTCGCCGGCACCATCACCATTTGCCCGCCGTCGGCGACGCAGGATTTGTGGACGCGACGTTTTCCCGATCCGCTCGCCTGTTTCGCGTCGGGCTGGATGCGCGTGCGCGCCCGCGCGCGGCAGGGTGGCATCGAGCTGCCGCTCGTCATCTCCGATCACGCCGACTGGCCCGGCTTGACCAATACAGTCCGTGCGACCGGCGCCTCCGAGGTTTGGGTCACGCATGGCCAGGAAGACGCGCTCGTGCACTGGTGCAAGACGCAAGGGTTCAAAGCGCGGCCGCTGGACATCGTCGGCTACGGCGATGAAGAAGAAACCAGCGAGGCGGAAGGCGAATGAACCGCTTCGCCGAATTGCTCGACCGCCTCGCCTACGAGCCCGCGCGCAACAACAAGCTGCGGCTGATCGCCGATTATTTGCGCACGACGCCCGATCCGGAACGCGGCTGGGCGCTGGCGGCGCTCACCGGCGCACTCTCGTTCAAGTATGCCAAAGCCGGCATGATCCGCGCGCTGATCGCGGAGCGCACGGACGAGACGTTGTTCGCGCTTTCTTACGATTACGTCGGCGACTTATCCGAAACGGTCGCGCTGATGTGGCCGACTCCATCCAGCGACATATCAAATTTTTCATTCTGGAGCGCGAGCGAAGCGAGCGAACCCGGAATCCAGCAGCCATCGCTGACCTCGGCTCTGGATTCCGGGTCCGGCCCTTCAGGCCGTCCCGGAATGACAAATGAAACAATAAACGCGCCGTCGCTTTCTGAAATCGTCGAAAAGCTTTCGACGCTCGGCAAGGCGCAACTGTCGGCGCAACTTGCGCGCTGGCTCGACGCGCTCGATGAGACCGGCCGCTGGGCGCTGCTCAAACTGGTGACCGGCGGATTGCGCGTCGGCGTGTCGGCGCGGCTCGCCAAGACAGCCGCCGCGTCACTGGGTGGCAAAGATCCGAACGAAATCGAAATTCTCTGGCCGGGACTTGCACCGCCCTACGAGCGATTGTTTGCGTGGCTCGAAGGCCGCGCGGATAAGCCGACGCCGCAGGCGGGCGCGAACTTCAGTCCGGCGATGCTTGCACACGCGCTGGAAGAAGCCGATCTCGGCGCGCTGAACCCGCACGACTTCGCGGCGGAATGGAAATGGGACGGCATCCGCGTGCAGGCCGTCGCTGCGCGGCGCGAGGATGGCCACATCCAGACGCGGCTTTATTCACGCACCGGCGAGGATATTTCGAAAAGTTTTCCCGACCTTCTGGAGACCCTGCGACTTCCAGGCGCGCTCGACGGCGAATTGCTGATCCTGCGCGACGGGCGCCTGCAAACGTTTAACGTGCTGCAACAGCGGCTCAACCGCAAAACGGTCAATGCAAAGCTGCTGGAGGAATTTCCCGCCCACCTGCGCGCTTACGACCTCATTGCTGAGGACAAGGAAGACTTGCGCGCGTTGCCTTTTGCCGACCGCCGCAAGCGCCTGGAGCAATTCGTGCAACGCCTGCGCACGCCGCGCGTCGATCTTTCGCCTCTCGTGCCGTTCGAGACGTGGCCGCAATTGGTTGCCGCGCGCGCAGACCCTGCGCATGCGGGCGTCGGCGATGACGCAGCCGCCGTCGAAGGCCTCATGCTCAAGCGGCGCGACGCGGCTTACGTCCCCGGCCGGCCGAAGGGCTTGTGGTGGAAGTGGAAACGCGACCCGATGGTGATCGATGCCGTGCTGATGTACGCCCAGCGCGGGCACGGCAAGCGCTCGTCCTATTACTCCGATTACACCTTCGGCGTCTGGACGAAAGCACAAAACGGCGATGTGCTGGTTCCGGTCGGCAAAGCTTATTTCGGCTTCACCGATGAGGAGTTGGTCCAGCTCGACCGCTTCGTCCGGCGCAACACAATCGAGCGCTTCGGGCCGGTACGCGAAGTCGAACACAGCGCCGACAAAGGTCTCATCCTTGAAGTGGCGTTCGAAGGCTTGCAGCGCTCGACGCGGCACAAATCCGGCATCGCGATGCGTTTTCCGAGAATCAGCCGCTTGCGCTGGGACAAGCCGCCACGGGAGGCGGACCGACTGGAAACCTTGGAAAAAATGCTGGCGATGGGCGAACGCCGCGGGGCGCCTACCCCGCTTAAGCCGTGCTAATGTTGCGGTGAGGAGACGCAGGATATGGCTGAGAACCAACGCATCTCGCACTGGATGGGCGGATCACCGCTTGCGGTACTCGCTCGGCTCATTCTGATTTCGATTCTGGTCGGCGTCGTGCTGTCGGCGCTCGGGCTTGATCCGTGGCACATCGTGCAAAGCGTCGAGCGGCTGATCAACAACATCTGGAATATGGGCTTTGACGCCGTGCGCTGGGCATGGCGCTATTTCCTGCTGGGTGCCGTAATCGTCATCCCCATCTGGATCATCATGCGCCTGGTCGAGGCGCCGAGGGGACGTTAGCTCGGCCAACTCTCCGCCGTGATGCTGGCGGCATCGGAACCGACCATCGAGGCGAGCGAATCGCGGTGCCCGCGGCGCAGCGCGGCGAGTAAATCGCCCTTGATCTCGGCGACGAGCCCGATGCCCTTGAAGACGAGGCCGGTATAAAGCTGCACCAGCGTCGCCCCGGCTTTCATCTTCGCAATCGCGGTCGCGCCCGAATCGACGCCGCCCGCGCCGATCAACGGAAAGGCGCCCTCTGCGCGCACAAACGTCTCGGCAAGCATGCGCGTCGCGAGCTTGAACAGCGGACGCCCGGAAAGGCCACCCGTTTCCCTCGCCTTCTCGCGCTCGCGCAAGGCGCTCGGCCTGCTCACGGTGGTATTGCCCACGATCATGCCGTCGACGCGATGCTTACGCGCGATGCCGACCACATCGTCGAGGTCGGCAAGGGTAAGATCGGGCGCAATCTTGAGCAGAACGGGCGTGTGGCCGGCGCGCAGGCTCGCGCGCTCGCGCGCATCGAGCGTCCGGGCAAGCAATTCGTCGAGCGCCCTCGCCTGCTGGAGATCGCGCAAGGCCGGAGTATTCGGCGACGACACGTTGATCGTGAAATAACTCGCCACCAGTGCGAAACTCTCGATCAACTGAACATAATCGGCCATTCGGTCGGGCGCGTCGCGATTGGCGCCGATGTTAACGCCGACAACGCCCCCGCTGCCCATCCGCGCGCGCGCCGCAAGCCGCGCAAGCACCGCCTCGGAGCCATCGCTGTTGAAGCCGAGTCGGTTGATGACCCCGTCGTCGGCATCAAGTCGAAACAGCCGCGGCCGCGGATTGCCGGGCTGCCGCTGCGGGGTAACGGTCCCAATCTCGACAAAGCCGAAGCCCAGCCGCAGCAGCGGTTCGACGGCCTGTGCGTTCTTGTCGAAGCCGGCGGCAATGCCGACCGGATTGGGAAAATTGAGCCCGAAAGCCCGGACGGCCAAACGCTCGTCATCTGGCTCGGCGCGCGGCAACGGAACGTACCGGAGCGCTTTGATGGCAAGTCTATGCGCATCCTCCGGGTCGAGCGTTCGCAACAGCGGCAGGGATAGGCGGTCGAACAGACCGATCACAAACGAAGCTCCAGAATCGAAAGGAAGCGAACCCTATCGAGAGGCTTCGCGGTTGTCCAAGGTCGGCCTTGCAAGAAATTGTTGCTGGACCTGGCCTGCCAAAGGTTATAATTCCTAGAAATTGGACAATAGTCATACGCCAAGTTTCCGTCCCTCGGGCGCCGCCATGCTGACCCACAATCAGATTTGGACTGCCATCGATCGGCTCGCTGCTCGCGCCGGGCTGTCGCCTTCCGGCCTTGCCAAGAAAGCCGGCCTCGATCCCACCACGTTCAACAAATCGAAGCGCATTACCCCGGACGGGCGCGCCCGCTGGCCGTCGACCGAATCGGTGGCCAAATCACTCGCCGCCACCGGCGTCAGCGTCGACGCCTTCGTTCGCCTGATCGGAAACCACAAGCAAACGGTGCAAAACGTGCCGCTGATCGGCTTCGCACAAGCCGGCACCGGCGGTTATTTCGATGACGGCGGGTTTCCCGTTGGCAAGGGCTGGGAAGAAATCGCCTTCCCCTCCGTCAACGATGAGCATGCCTATGCGCTGGAGATTTCCGGCGACTCGATGAAGCCGGCTTACCGCGACGGCGACGTCATCGTGGTGTCGCCCGGCGCGCCCGTCCGCCGCGGCGACCGCGTCGTCGTGAAGACCAAGGAGGGCGAAGTGATGGTCAAGGAATTGCGCCGCAAGACATCGAAAAGCGTGGAGCTCAAATCGCTCAACAGCGAGCACCGCGACCGCACACTGCCGATGTCGGATGTTTTGTGGATCGCGCGCATTATGTGGGCGAGTCAGTAAGTTCTCTCCGGTGCAACCGCCGCGCCGGCTACTGGCCGATTGGGCGGAGATTATTCGCATTCAGCATTTGATTGGCGAGATCTTGCTGCCTGTGAGTCTCTTGCGCGCGTTGGTTTGCGGACCTCCGCCGGCAATCTTCGTATTCAGGGGAGTTGGGCTGCGCGCCGGAAGAGCGACAGCTCGCGTCATCGGACGCTACTCGGGCCCGCTGCGCTGCAGTCAGGTTCGCTTGGCGCTCGGCATCGTATTGTGCGCAGTTCGCAAGCAATCCTAGAGCTAAAAATACCGCCGTGAATCGCACAACGACCCTCGAAACCTCAGTACGAGAATTTGACCCTAGGGCTATTTCAATCTCCGAACGATCTGCAAGATAACCGGTGGACCCCGCCATACCACTGTGATGATCAAGCGCTGCGCGCCAGTGCGCCGTCGATCATGTCCACGGTGTTCTGCAATCCGTACACGGCGACGAACGAGCCGAAGCGCGGGCCTTTCTCCTGGCCGAGCAACACCTGATACAGCATGTTGAACCAGTCGAGTGAGACGCCCGGCTTGCCGTCCTTGGCCTTTTTCTTGTGATCGAGGAACGGCTCGCGGCGACCGACCTCGTAGACGACGTTCTGAATCTCCTCCGCGGTTGCGTTGCTTTGCAACTGGCCCAACGCCTCGCGCAGATCGGCCAACGCCGCGCGTTCCGTTTCGCTCGGCTCGCGGAATTTCTTCGCCGGCAGAACGAAATCGCGGAAATAGTGGATGGCGTATTCGACCTGCGCGTTCAGCTTCGGGTGGGTCTGTGGCGTGACGCCGGGACGATAGCGGCCGATGAAGCCCCATAATGTCTCGGCGTTCTCCGCGTTCGACGACGAGACAAGCGTGAGCAGCATCGAGAACGAGATCGGCATTTCCGCCTTGGGCGGATGGCCGGAATGGATGTGCCAGACCGGATTGGACAATCGCTGCCTCAAATCCTGCCGCCCGTAGCCTTCGAGGAATTGCTGATATTCATCCACCGTGCGCGGGATGACGTCGAAGTAAAGCCGCTTCGCCGCCTTCGGCTCGCGATACATGAATAGCGATAGGCTTTCCGGGCTCGCATAGCGCAACCACTCCTCGATGGTGAGGCCGTTGCCTTTTGACTTGGAAATCTTCTGGCCCTTCTCGTCGAGAAAGAGCTCGTAGTTGAAGCCTTCCGGGGGCTGGCCCCCGAGCGCGCGGCAAATCTCACCGGACAACTTCACCGAGTCGATCAGGTCCTTGCCGGCCATTTCGTAGTCGACGCCGAGCGCGAACCAGCGCATCGCCCAATCGGGCTTCCATTGGAGCTTGCAGCGGCCGCCGGTCACGGAAACGGTAACCTGCTCTGTCCTGTCCGGGTCTTCGTACGTGATCGTGCCGGCTTTCGCATCATGCGCCGTCACCGGCACTTGCAACACAATGCCCGTTGTCGGCGAAATCGGCAGGAACGGCGAATAGGTCTGCGCGCGCTCCTCGCGCAGCGACGGCAGCATGATCGCCATCACTTCGTCGAAGCGCTCCAGCACGCGCAGCAAGGCCTCGTCGAAACGCCCGGACGTGTAGCATTCCGTCGACGACATGAACTCGTAATCGAAGCCGAAGTGATCGAGGAATGAGCGAAGACGTGCGTTGTTGTGCTCGCCGAAGCTCGGATGCGTGCCGAACGGATCGGGCACCTTGGTCAACGGCTTGCCGAGATGCTGCGCCAGCAATTCCTTGTTCGGCACGTTATCCGGCACCTTGCGCAGGCCGTCCATGTCGTCGGAGAAGGCGCGGAGCCGGGTCCTGATCTTGTCGCCGGTTAGCACGCGGAACGCATGGCGTACCATCGTCGTGCGCGCCACCTCGCCGAAGGTGCCGATGTGCGGCAGTCCGGACGGCCCGTAGCCGGTCGCAAAGATCACCTCGTCCTTTGGCCGCTTCTTCAGCCGCGTGACGATCTTGCGCGCCTCTTCAAAAGGCCACGCATTCGATTGCTCCGCGATTTCGCGCAAGCTCGCCGCAGCCACTTCCCCTGTCGACATTCCTTTCCTCTCCGCGCAGCGGCAAAATAGAGCCTAAACGAATTAGATCAATCGGAAATCCGTCCGATGGTAGTCAAGCGGCCAATCGCGACCGTGAGAAGGCTGACACCCGCAAAAGCCGCCGCAAGCATCACCACGTTAAGGCTCCACTTCACGACGCCAAGCGTGCGGAGATCGAGAAAGGGATATGGGTAAAAGCCGGACTTTTGCGCCTGCAACAGCACAAACGCCAGATAAGCCAAGGGATAAATCAGCCACATCGCTGCATTGCGCCAACGCAAGCTGCTTTTTGGCTCCAACACAAGCCAGAACAGAACGTAGAGCGGCGGCGTCACGTAGTGTAGGAGCACATTGGCGATTCCTTGCAACCCTTGCCATGGCACGTCGTTGCGCAGCAGCAGGAAAAACACAGCCCCGACGATGACCAGATAAACGGCAGCCGCCGCACGGACGGAATCGCCAGCGAGGAAATTCCTGGCGCCGATCGCAGCGGCGCTCGCAACCGCCGCGGCAAGGATGTTGGTTTGAATGCTGAAAAATGTGAAAAACCACGAGAGAATGGCAAACAGGCTGAGCCCGTCCGCCATGCCGTGGACAAGCAGAACATTCAGCTGAAGCCCCAGCGCAGACCATCCGATGACTGCGATTGCGCCGGCAAGGACCCGTGCCAACCGCGCTTTGGTCATCATCGGCTCAGAACGGGCTGATCGGGAAATAGCGCAGCCACAGATCGGTAAAACGGCCTTTTTCCCACAGCTGGAACAGGGCCCAGTTCAGCGCCTGACGCAGCGTGTCATTGCCGTGCCGCACTGCGATTCCGATCCCTTCGCCGAAGTAGCGACTCTCGAGAAAAGGCCCGCCGCGAAATACGCAACAACCGCCGGAGTCCGTTCCATTCAGCCAAAAGGCCAAGGCAACGCCGTCGCCGAACAACAGGTCGACCTCGCCCCGGCGCAGCGCTGCGCGCGCCGCGTCGGCCGTCGGATACGGATGCACTTCAGCTTCGGTAAACAGCGCCTTGAGGTAAGCGTCGTGAGCGGTCCCGCCGATCACGCCGATTTTTTTTCCTTCCAAGTCTTCCGGCCGCACGTCCTTGAATTGCACGTCACGGCGTGAAACGAAGCGGGCCGGCGTGCGATAATAAGGGTCGGTGAAATCGACGCGTTGCCGCAATTCCGGCGTAGGTGCGATCGAAGCAATCACAGCATCGCCGTTGTTGCTTTGGAGCGACGCAATCAACGTGTCGAAACGCCGCATTTGCACCGTGCACGACGCCTTGATCTCTTCACAAATCAGCCGCGCCAAATCGACATTGAATCCGATCGGCGCGCCGTCTGGCCCCGCATAATCGAACGGCGGGTAGTCCGTTTCCGTGAGAAAGCGGATAATGGTGATGCGCGAGAGATCAGGCCGCTCCGGTCGCCGTCTGGGGTCCCAGAAGCTTGGCACCGCGAGCGGATCAGTTGCCGGCACGCCGGCGGCTGGACCCTCGCGCGGCATCGGCAAAGTCTTGGATGTCGAGGCGGGAGGCGGCAAAGGCTGTTGCGCCGCCGCGGTTGCGAGCACGATCAGCCCCATCGTTAGCGCGAATGCGCGGCGCAAACAGCGACCATACTTCCAAGGCATTCGCCGCCTCGAACCCTTCCCCGCCGGCTTTACGAAGACCCGGGCCATCAACTCATGCGATTGGCGCTATCGGGACCGGGTGCCGGAATCGTGGCGGACCATAGCATCGCAGGCGCGACAAACCAGCCTTATCGCGAATCGCAAAAAAGAGGCAGATCAACCGGCGAGATGTTTCTCGATCTCATGCACCGGCAATTTGACGTAGTCCTTATCTATCTCCGCGCGTACAACCCCGCGAAGGGCCGGCGAACAGGCTTGCCGGATAATGCCAAGCGCACGGGGTGGCGCCACGACAATAAGCGACTTGATCTGCCCCGCCGCAACGGCGGCATCGAGCCGCGCGACCAGTTGCTGCAGAAAAGCCTGTTCTGCCTGCCCGTGCCAATCGGTCTGCTCCATCGAGGCGCGAGCGTTGCCGACCGTGTTCATGGCGCGCCCGGGCGCATCGGTACCGAGTTCGCGCGTTGGCAGATCTTTCTGCTGGTAAACTTCGCGGGTCTTCAAAGTGGGAAATTTGGCGTCGCCCACATTTTGCAGCACCAAAGCTTTGACGCCATCGCACACCACGACGCATTCATTGTGACGGATCAAAATGTCGGACATGAGGCTTGCCCCAAGTGGAACACCAGACGTCCAGCTGGACGCGTGAGAAAACGCGCGAGCGGCGGATTTAGTTGCTGCCACCGAGCAGCCGCCGCGCGATAACCTGCGCCTGTATTTCCGCAGCGCCCTCGAAAATGTTGAGAATGCGGGCATCGCATAAAAGCCGCGAAACCGGGAATTCCAGGGCGAAGCCGTTGCCGCCGTGAATCTGAACCGCGTTATCCGCCGCCGCCCAGGCCACGCGCGCGGCGAGGAGCTTGGCCATGCCGGCTTCCAGATCGCAACGGCGCCCGGAATCCTTCTCGCGCGCTGCGTAGTAAGTAAGTTGGCGCGCCATCATGATTTCCGCTGCCATCATCGCGATCTTGTCGGCAACGCGCGGAAAGGCGGCGATCGGCTCGCCGAATTGCATCCGGCTTTGCGCATAAGCCAGCGCCTGCTCCATCGCAGCTTGCGCCACGCCGATCGCGCGCGCCGCCGTCTGGATGCGCGCCGATTCGAATGTCTGCATGAGTTGCTTGAATCCCAACCCTTCGGCGCCGCCGAGCAGGCCCTCGACCTTCACCTCAAATCCGTCGAAGGCGATCTCGTATTCCTTCATGCCGCGATAGCCGAGCACCTCGATCTCGGTGCCGGTCATGCCGAGGACGGGAAACGGATCGCCGTCGTCGCCGCGCGGCTTTTCCGCGAGCAGCATCGATAGCCCTCGGTGGCCGGATTCGTCCGGATTCGTGCGCACCAGAAGCGTCATCAGATCGGCGCGCACCGGATGCGTGATCCAGGTTTTGTTGCCGTAGACCTTGTAAACGTCACCCTTGCGCACCGCGCGAGTCTTGATCGAGGCGAGATCGGAGCCGATGTTCGGCTCAGTGAATGCGGCAGTCGGCAATGTTTTGCCGGACGCAATGCCCGGTAGCCATTTCTCTTTCTGCGCTTCGGTGCCGTTCGCCAGGATCAGCTCGGCTGCAATCTCGGACCGCGTGCCAAGCGAGCCGACGCCGATGTATCCGCGCGAGAGCTCCTCCGACACGACGCACATCGACTCTTTGCCCAACCCCATGCCGCCGAAGTCCTCGGGAATAGTCAGCCCGAAGACGCCGAGATTCGACATTTGCTCGATCACCGAAAGCGGAATGTAGCTGTTGGTCAGATGCCACTGCTGCGCGTGATTGATTACCTCGCTGTCGCAAAACTTCCGCATCTCGGCGCGGATCGATTCCAGGGTCTCGTCAAGGCCGCAGGCGCCGACGGTCGCGCTGTGATTGCTGTGCATCAGTTCAACGAGCTTGGCGCGCCGCTCGGCGGTGTTGCCGTGCGCGATCAGGTATTCGATATCGGGATTGATCCTCGCCGCGGTTTCAGCAGGGCTGAGCCCCAGATCGGCGAGCCGCACGATCTCGCCTTGACTCATCGGAATGCCGCCGACGATCTGCGCGAGATACTCGCCGAGCCCGATCAAGACCAGATGCTGTTCGAGTTCGCCAAGGTAGCCGTCGCGCGATGCACGGTCGGCATAGGCTATAAGCTGGCGCGCAGCCTCAACGTACGTTGCAAGCCAGGCAAGTCCGTGCGTCGCCCGCTGCTCCCGGTCGAGCAATTGGCCGGCTACATCCCGCGCGACCGCCCGTTCCCGCACTTTGCGCGTGGCATCGGCCAACAGCGCATCGAGCCCCGCGACGGCCGAGCGGGCGCAGTCGATTAATGTTTCTTCGGTGCGGAGTGTGAGGGTGGCGGTGGCCATCGAAGGTCCTTGCCGGGGACAAGTTGAGCGGGACAACCGTATGTGTGCGCCGCACAAAAGCAAGGCATTTAGCGGCGAAAAACACATTCAGGACGTCGTCGACAGAACACTCCGACAGGAAAAATTGCAATAATCTTAACTATTTCCCTGTTCCATGAACGGACTGCCGCCAGCCATTGCGCCTTTTGCGCCGCGAGGTACAGGCGAAATCCATGCGCCTCGGTAAGATTTCCTTTTCACCTAGCCGGCTCGTGTCCTCGTTGACAGTTCGCGTCCGCATTGTGGTGCTGGCACTGATTCCGGTTGTCGGATTCCTCGCTAACGGCCTCACTTATATGTCCAGCGAGGACGAAGTCGGCAGCGCCTTCCAAACGGTCAATCACTCCGCCTCGCTTGGTGCCGCCAGCCGCGACTTCAAAAGCGCGGTCGCCTCCATGCGCATCATCGTAAAGGACTTCGCGGCGTCGCCCAGCGACCAGCTCGTGACGGCGTTCGAGAAGGTGCAAAAAGCCGCGCTGACGAGTCTCGACACGATAGCAAATGGAATCGACAAAAGGCACAGCGACAGTATTGCCTCGCTGCGGAAGGAGGTCACCGATCTAAAGCAAAATTTCGATGATCTGGTCAAAGCACAAAAGGTTCTCGGATTCGGAGAAGATGACGGCCTGAACCGCGCGTTGCGCGACAGCGGAAATGCCGTCGAACGCATCATCAACGAGACCATATCGTGGGTGGCTGAAGCTGATTACAACAAGCTCATGATGACGCTTCTTTACATGCGCCACCAGGAGGCGGAATACCGGCTGCATCCGGCGGAGCTGACGGAAGACCAGTTCACCGACGGCTATAAAAAATTCGTCGACATCTTTGGAAAGATCGACGGCACCCCTGAGATGAAGGGAAAGCTCGAAAAGCAGGTAAAACTGTACGCCGACACGTTTGGACGATGGATCGAGGCCAATGACCACGTGCATCCATTGCGCACGATCATCGATATGGACAGTCAGCAGATGATGCCGCAGGCGAACGAAATTATCTCATCGGCCAGGCGACAAGCGGACGTGGCGGCCACTGCGCTTAGCGCGTCGCAGCGCCGAACGCGCACCAGCATCATTGCCGTCGGCGTCGCGATGGTTGCGCTTGGATTAGGATTCAGCTGGCTGATTGGCCGCAGCATCACGCGGCCACTGCACGGCCTTGCCGAGGTCATGAAGCGTCTCGCCGGCGGCGATACTTCCGCCCATATTCCCGCAACCGAAGCGCGTGACGAGATCGGAGCTATGGCGCGCACCGTCATCGTTTTCCGCGACAACATGGTAGAGCGGGAGAAGCTCGCGGCCATTCAAGCCGATGCGAACCGGACGCAGGAACAGCGCAGCAACACGATCTCCCTGACGATAGAGCACTTCAGGCAATCCGTCGGAAGCGCTTTGGGCAAGCTGCGCCACGCTTCAACGAAGCTCGAAGCAAGCTCAAGCAATCTCAATGCGGCCGCCGATACCGTTTCCGCCGATTCGCATACCGCCGAACAGCGGGCCAATGCAGCGGCGGAGAATGTCACAGCCGCCGCAGGTTCCGTGGAAGAGCTTGCTGCTTCGATCGGTGAAATCGCCGCGCAGGCCGCGAAATCCACGGAAGTTGCGCGTCGTGCCGTTTCTGAAGCCGAGCGCACCGTGGGCACCATGTCCGAGCTCGGCGCGGCGGCAACCCGTATCGGAGAAGTGGTGGGGCTGATTCAGGCCATCGCGGGCCAGACCAATTTGCTCGCGCTCAATGCCACGATCGAAGCCGCCCGCGCGGGCGAAGCGGGGCGCGGCTTTGCCGTTGTTGCCACTGAAGTGAAGTCGCTCGCGAGCCAGACGGCCAAGGCGACCGAGGAAATTGCCGACCAGATCGGCGCGATCCAATCGGCGGCGGCCGATTCCGCTCAGGCAATCGAGCAGGTCAATACAATCATTCAGGAAATGTCCACAATCGCAACGGCCGTCGCCGTAACCGTGGACCAGCAGAGCGCCGCGGTTTCCTCGATCGCCGAAGGCGTCAACCGCGCTTCCGACGAGGCGCGCGTTGGAGCCGAGGCGATGAGCCGCGTGGCCGGTGTCACCGCCGATGCGCGCTCGAGCTCGGCCGATGTGAAAGATTTGGCAGACGCCGTCGCCGTCGAGGCCGAAAATCTGGATACCGAGGTCCGGCGATTCTTGAATGACGTGCGCGCGGCTTAAGCGCCGCGGACAGAACCGGCTAATCAACTTGTAAAGACCCTTGCAAAGCGCGGCCTCTCCGCCAATCTGAAGTTCTGGGCTGTTTTCGGGGCGCGACCTTGCACCTACTTCGCCTCTCGTTTCGCATGGCGTTTGATGCGTTCCAGGCGTTTATCGCGGACGACGGATGGGCCATCGCCAGCCATATCGCACTCTCTTCCTTGATGGCCTTGTTTCCATTCTTGATCGTCGTGACGGCGCTCGCGGGATTTTTCTTCGGCTCAAAGGAGCTTGGCGACGAAGCCGCGCGAATCCTGCTCGAAACCTGGCCGGCACAAGTCGCCGAACCCCTGACGCAGGACATCAACGGCGTGCTCACAAGCTTGCAGGGCGGCGCGCTGACCTTCGGCGCGGTGTTCGCTGTCTATTTCGCATCGAGCGGAGTCGAGAGTCTCCGCATCGGGCTAAACCGGGCCTACAACATGGCGGAGATGCGGCCCTGGTGGATGCTCCGGATCGAATCGGTCGTTTACGTCTTGGTCGGCGCGATCGCGATCCTCGCCTTCGCATTTCTGGTCGTGCTCGCGCCGCTGATCTCGACGGCAATGGCCAAACTGACGCCGGCCCTTGAGCCGTTTAGCAATCTCACGACATTCGTGCGTTATGCAGCGGCGGCGGTCGTGCTGGTGATCGCGCTTTTTATTATCCATCAGTGGCTGCCGAGCGGGCGGCGACGCCTCTTTGAAATCGTGCCGGGGATCGGCGTGACGCTCGCGCTTTGGCTGATCAGTGGGGCCGTATTCGGCCGTTACCTCGCCGAATTCGCCTATGGGTACGTAACGATGTACGCCGGGCTCGCCTCGGCAATGATCGCTTTGGTGTTTCTATATATCTGCGCGTCGATTTTCATCTACGGCGGCGAGCTGAATTCCGTGATCATGAAGTACCGCATGACACGCTAGCCGGTC
Organism: Pseudolabrys sp.; assembly: GCA_025929185.1. GTDB lineage: Bacteria > Pseudomonadota > Alphaproteobacteria > Rhizobiales > Xanthobacteraceae > Pseudolabrys. The sequence continues at coordinate 13,392 of JAICMO010000026.1, read as the reverse complement.
GCCGCTTCCAGCGCATCGTCGTAGGTTTTAAGGCCTCTTGCCGGCACGTTGACCAACACCGCCATGTTGCCGGGCGGATGCTCATTCTTCCACATTTTCGTGTGGGCGAGCGGGATTTGGTCCCACGCGAACACCTCGCTCATGCACGGATCGATCCGCTGTTCGAGCACGAAACGATTTGCGGCGCTTGCTTGCTTCAAGTGCGCGAAATGCGAGCCCTGGATGCGCTTCTGCCGCATCCACACATAGCGCGCATCGAAGGTGAGATTGTATCCGGTCGTGCCCGCGCAAAAGACCACCATGCCGCCGCGTTTCACGACGAGGCAGGACACCGGGAACGTCTGCTCGCCCGGATGCTCGAAGACGACATCCACGTCGCGCTTTCCGGTAATGTCCCAGATCGCTTTGCCGAAGCGTCGCGCTTCCTTGGTCCACGCGCTAAATTCCGGCGAATTCACCGCCGGCATCTGGCCCCAGCACTTGAAGTCCTTGCGGTTGATGACGCCCTTGGCGCCGAGATTGAGCACGTAATCGGCCTTGGCGTCATCGGAGATGATGCCGATCGCATTCGCGCCCGAGGCAGCGACGAGTTGAACACCGAAAACGCCGAGGCCGCCTGAAGCCCCCCACACCAGCACATTGTCGCCCGGCTTAAGCGTGTGCGGCGGATGGCCAAACAGCATGCGATAGGCGGTCGCAAGCGTCAGCGTGTAACACGCAGCCTCCTCCCATGAGAGATGCTTCGGCTTCGGCATCAATTGTCGCGACTGCACGCGGCAGAATTGCGCGAACGATCCGTCCGGCGTTTCGTAACCCCAGATGCGCTGCGACGGCGAGAGCAGCGGATCGCCGCCGTTGCAATCCTCGTCATCGCCGTCGTCCTGATTGCAATGCACGATGACTTCGTCGCCGACCTGCCACCGCTTCACTTTACCGCCGATCGCCCAAACGATGCCGGACGCATCCGAGCCCGCGATGTGAAAGGGATGCTTGTGCCCGTCGAGCGGAGAGACGGGTACGCCGAGCCCCGCCCAAACGCCGTTATAGTTGACGCCACCGGCCATCACCATGACGAGCACTTCATCGTCCGCGATCGGCCAGGTCGGCACGACTTCAAGCTGGAAAGATGTCTCGGGCGGGCCGTGCCGCTCCTTGCGGATGACCCACGCGTGCATTCTCGGCGGCACGTAGCCGAGGGGTGGAATCTCGCCGATTCCGTAAAGGTCCTTCACGTCGGCTGCGGTTTTTGCAATTGCGGCGCCGGGCATCTGCCGCCTCCCTTGCGAGCGTGGCCGTCCGTAAAGCCTGTCGCAATTTATGGTGCAATGCAATAAAATCCTTTTGATGACCCGGAATTGTCCAGCGATGAACGCTTCGATCGTGGGCACTGGCTGATTTCTGCCGTGCAAAACCATATTGCAATGCAACAGATAAATGGCCACCCTGCGCTCTGGTGCCGAAATGACGCAAGACATACCCAGGCGTGACAAGCCGTGGATTTTCCGCACCTACGCGGGCCACTCGACCGCGACGGATTCCAACGCGCTCTATCGCAAGAACCTCGCCAAGGGGCAAACCGGCCTTTCCGTCGCTTTCGATCTGCCGACGCAGACCGGCTACGACAGCGATCACGTGCTGGCGAAGGGTGAAGTCGGGAAAGTCGGCGTGCCGATCTGTCACCTTGGCGACATGCGCGCGCTGTTCGATGGCATTCCGCTCGCGAGCATGAATACGTCTATGACCATCAACGCCACCGCTGCGTGGCTGATGGCGCTTTATATCGCGGTTGCGGACGAGCAGGGTGCGCCGCGCGAGACACTGCAAGGCACCCTGCAGAACGACATCATCAAGGAATATCTGTCGCGCGGCACGTACGTCTTTCCGCCGGCACCCTCGATGCGTCTGACCAAGGACGTGATCCTTTTCACGACCAAGGAAATTCCGAAATGGAATCCCATCAACGTCTGCTCGTACCATTTGCAGGAAGCGGGCGCGACGCCGGTGCAGGAATTGGCGTTTTCGCTCGCCACCGCGATCGCCGTGCTCGACACCGTCAAAGCCTCGGGCGAGATGCCCCCCGAAAGATTCGGCGAGGTCGTCGGGCGGATTTCGTTTTTCGTCAATGCCGGGCTGCGCTTCGTCACCGAGCTGTGCAAGGTGCGCGCGTTTACCGTGCTGTGGGACGAGATCACGCGCGAGCGCTATGGCGTCACCGATCCTAAGCAGCGGCTGTTCCGCTACGGCGTGCAGGTGAACTCGCTCGGGCTTACGGAGCAGCAAGCCGAGAACAACGTCGCGCGCATCCTCATCGAGATGCTGGCGGTAACGCTGTCGAAAAGCGCGCGCGCCCGTGCGGTGCAGTTGCCAGCCTGGAACGAGGCGCTCGGCCTGCCCCGCCCGTGGGATCAGCAATGGTCGCTCCGCATGCAGCAAATTCTCGCCTACGAAACCGACCTGCTCGAATACGGCGACATCTTCGACGGCGCCAGCGAGATCGCGCGCAAGGTCGACGAACTGAAGCGTCAGACGCGCGAAGAACTCAAGCGCATCGAAGAGATGGGCGGCGCAGTCGCCGCGGTCGATACCGGCTACCTGAAGCAGCAGCTCGTCGAATCGAACACCACGCGACTCGAATCCATCGAGCGCGGCGAGCGGATCGTTGTCGGCGTGAACAAATACATCGAGAGCGAGCCGTCGCCTTTGGCGGCAGCCACCGATTCGATTCTGACGGTCTCGGAGGACGCGGAGCGCGGCCAGATTAAGCGGCTCAATGCCTGGCGCGCGGCGCGCGATGCCAAAGCCGTCACCGCAGCGCTGAAGGAGCTAAAGCGCGCCGCCAGCGACGGCACAAACATCATGCCGGCATCGATCCGGTGCGCCAAAGCCGGTGTCACCACCGGCGAATGGGGCTGGACGCTGCGTGAGGCTTTCGGTGAATACCGTGCGCCTACGGGCGTGGGCAACGCGATGCGCAACGATGTCGCTGGCCTTGACGATATTCGCGCCGACGTCGATCGTGTTTCGCGCAAGCTTGGACGCCGACTCACGTTCCTGGTCGGCAAACCCGGCCTCGACGGCCATTCCAACGGCGCCGAGCAGGTCGCGGTTCGCGCGCGCGACGCCGGCATGCAGGTCGTCTATGACGGCATCCGCTTTACGCCGGAGGAAATCGTCGACGCTGCGCGAAAACAAAAAGCGCATGTGGTCGGCCTATCTGTGCTGTCGGGCAGCCATCTGCCCCTGGTTGCCGATGTCGTCGGCCGCATGAAAGACGCGGGCCTTGACGTGCCGGTCGTCGTCGGCGGCATCATCCCACCGGAAGATGCCGCGGCGCTGCAAAATGCCGGCGTGGCGGCGGTCTACACGCCAAAGGATTTCGAGCTGAACCGCATCATGTCCGACGTGGTGCGCATCGTGGAGCGGGCGAACAGCAATGCGTAGTCGATGGCCGAATTCACGCCGTCACCCTGAGGCGGCTGCGCGTAGCGCGGCCCTCGCGGGGCGACTGCCCCTGGTCTGTGGCCGTTCATCCTTTGAGGGCGGCCGTTCGTGACTTACAAAGGATGACGGCTTAAACACGTCTAGCTCGCAATCGTCGCGAGCGCCTGCGCAAGCTTGGCGGGGCTAACCGGCTTCACAAAATAGAAGTTCATGCCGGCCCTGCGCGCGGCCTGCTCGTTGCCGGCTTCTCCGCGGCCTGAAATCCCGATGATGCAAACCTTGCCCGGGTCGTCCCGCAGCGCGCGAATGCGGCGCGTCGCTTCGATGCCGTCGAGCCCGCTCAGCGTCACGTCCATCAGCACCGCGTCATAGTGATGACGTTGTACTGCTTGCACAGCAGCTTCCCCCGACTCGACGAAATCGACGCGGTGGCCGAGTTCGCTGAGAATCGTATTCATCACCACGCGGCCGTACGGATTGTCCTCCGCACAAAGCACCGTCAGCGGCCGGGTAGGTTGGTGCTGGGCGCCATCCTCCTGAATCGAAGCGGAGGCAGTGGTCACAGCGTCAACCAACACGGCCAGCCGGAATGTGCTGCCGTGGCCCTTTTCGCTGGAGACGGTGAGATCCCCGCCCATGCGCTTGGCCAATCTCTTGACGAATGAAAGACCAAGGCCGGCCCCCCCATATTTGCGGGCGACGTGTTCGCTCGCCTGCGCAAAGGGACGGAAGAGCCGCTTGATCTCTTCGGCCGACAAGCCGATTCCACTGTCGGCGAATGTGAACACGAGCCGCACGCGATCTCGGCCGGCCTGCTCGGCCTTAGCCGCAAAAGACACCGATCCGGATTCCGTGAACTTCACCGCATTATCGGCGAGATTTTCCAGCGCGGCGCGCAGGCGCAACGCGTCGCCTTCGAGCACGCCCGGTAAATCGCCGGCGACCGCGATGCTGATCTTGATGCCTTTGCCTTCACCACGCGCCGTCAGCGCGGTGGCGACCGTTTGCGCCAGACGGCGCGGCGAGAATCGTTCTTTTCGCAAGACAATTTCGGCGGCGCCTGCTCGGGCGCCGTCAACGATGAGCGTAGTAAGCGCGGCAAGGTGCTCCGCGCTGTTCTTGATCGCGTTCGCCCACTGCCGCTCACGCGGCGGGAGATCGGATGACGCGAGCAGTTCAGCAAGCGCCACGACACCGGTCAGGGGCGTACGAATGTCATGCGCAACGCCGGCAAGCGCGGCCTCGACCGCCGGCGCGCTTGCTATGGAAGCGGCGGCGCCCTTCGGATGGACGGCACGTTTTTTCCGCGTGCGCGGCTGCCTGGCGCGCTTACGCCGATTTGTCGCCATTTATCGACCCTTACCCAGCGAGCAGAGTGGCATGGAAGCCCGGCTCACGCGAGCCCAACCAGGCGGCGAATGTCCGCCGGCGTGACACCTTTTCGCCTCAACTCGCGCAAGCCCGTCGCCTGCGTGGACTTGGACAGCTTCTTGCCGCTTTCATCGAGAATCAGCCGGTGATGCCGGTACATCGGCTGGGGCAACCCGAGCAAGACTTGCAACAATCGATGGACGCTGGTCGCGTAAAAAAGATCATTGCCGCGCACAACTTGAGTAACGCCTTGCAGCGCGTCGTCGACGACGACCGAGAGGTGATAACTCGTCGGCACGTCTCTGCGGGCGAGCACGACGTCACCCCACGCAGCCGCATCGGCGGCGATGACGCCGCGTTCACCGCCAGGCCCTTCACCGGTCTCGCGCCAGTTCAGCGCGCCGGCACGCGCGAGTGCCGCATCCATATCAAGACGCAAAGCATATGGTTCGCCCGCCTTGATGCGACGATGCCGCTCTTCGGCACTAACTGCTTTACCTGTACCGGGATAAAGCGGAGCGCCGTCCGGGTCGCGCGGCCAATTCTCGCTGGCAGCGAGGCGTGCAATCTCGGTGCGACTCTCAAAGGCAGGATAAATGAGACCAAGCGCCTCAAGCTTCGCCAGAGCTGCCCGATAAGCGTCGAGATGATCGGATTGCCGCCGGACCGGTGTCTCCCATTCGACACCGAGCCACGCCAAGTCTTCATAGGTTGCCAATTCGTACTCCGGCCGGCAGCGTGTTGCGTCGATGTCCTCGATGCGCAACAACAGCCGTCCGCCTGACGCGCGCGCAAGATCGGCATTAAGCAGCGCCGAGAAGGCGTGACCAAGGTGCAGGCAGCCGTTTGGCGAAGGCGCGAAGCGGAAGGCGCTCATCCTTGTCACCTCCGGGCTTGACCCGGGGGTCAATCCTTCTTCATTGCAAGATGGATTGCCGGCTCACGGTCGGCAATGACAGAAAGAAACATGACCCACTTCCTCCACACCGAAGCCGATTTGCAAGCCGCGCTCCAGCAACTGATCGCGGCCGATCCGCGGCTTGTGCCGGTCGCGGAAAAGGCCGGCACGTTCGCCTTGCGGCGACGCGAGGCCGGATTTGCCGGATTGTGCGCCATCGTGTGCGGCCAGCAGCTTTCGACTGCAAGCGCCACAGCGATCCGCAACCGGCTGTTTGCGGCATTCGATCCGTTTCACCACGACGCCGTGCTGCGCGCGCGGACCGACAAGCTCAAGCGGCTGGGCCTGTCGGCGCCGAAGATCAAATCGATCAAGGCCATCGGCAAGGCTGTCTCCGAAGGCCTTATTGATCTCGACTCCGTCGGCAACATGGACGCGGACCTGGCACATGCCGCGCTCACCGCGCTGTACGGCGTGGGCCCATGGACAGCCGACATCTATCTTCTCTTTTGCCTCGGCCATTCGGATGCATGGCCCGCAGGCGACCTCGCGTTACAGGAATCGGCACGTATCGCGTTCGGGCTGCGCAAGCGGCCCGATGTCAAGAAATTCGTCAAGATGGCGGAGGCCTGGCGTCCGTGGCGCGGCGTAGCGGCGCACCTCCTGTGGGCCTATTATCATGCGGTCAAGCGGCGTGAAGGCATTTCGCTCGATCCGGCAAAGAGTTCCTCACCAAAAATTTCCAAAAAGAAATCCAAGACAAAGGCGAAGAAAAATGGCCGCTGAACTCGACGGCCCGCGCGTCGAGCCGCGCTCGGGCAAGGCGCGACAGCTCGTGGTGTTTCTGCATGGTTACGGCGCCGACGGCAACGACCTCATCGAAATCGGCCGTGCGTGGCAACAGTTACTGCCTGACGCCGCGTTCGTTTCTCCGCATGCGCCGCACCCCTGCGGCCAGGCGCCGATGGGGCGCGAATGGTTTCCGCTCACCATGCGCGATCCCGGCGAGCGCTGGACCGGCGTGAACACGGCGGCGCCGGGACTCAACGCGTTCCTCGATTCCGAATTGGCGCGCCGGCAGTTGCCGCCGTCCGCGCTGGCGCTGGTCGGCTTTTCGCAGGGCACGATGATGGCGTTGCACGCCGGCTTGCGCCGGACCGTCGGACCCGCGGCGATCGTCGGCTATTCCGGCATGCTGGTGACGCCGGAAGACATCGATCCGGACGAATTCGCCGCCGATATCCGCTCAAAGCCCCCGGTGCTCTTGGTGCACGGCGATCAGGATCAGCTCATTCCGGTGCAGGCGCTTCTGCACGCCGCGCGAGGGCTCGTCGCACTCGATATTCCGGCGGAATGGCACATCTCGCCCGGGGTCGGGCACGGCATCGATCAGGAAGGATTGCGCCACGGCGGCCAATTTCTCGCACGGGCGTTCAAGACGCGGGCCTAGATCGGAATCCGATCTGATTGACGCACAAGCTTTCTATTGGCTGTCATCGCCCGCGACCCGCCTACGCTCGCTTTCGCGAGCTTCGGCGCGCTTGGAATCCGCCGAAGCGCGGAACGCGAAGGCAAAAAGCGGGCGATCCAGTAAACACAATTCTTTCAGTAGCTTACTGGACACCCGCTTTCGCGGGGCATGACAATGGAGATGAGCAACGGATCAGGTGACTCAGTCTGATCGGAATCGGCGCTAGTCGTGGCGAAATTTATCCGATGTCATTCCGGGGCACGCCGAAGGCGCGAACCCGGAATCCAGAGCCATTGATAGCGACGCATTTCTGGATTCCGGATCGCCACTTCGCGGCGTCCGGAATGACGAGTGCGACACAGTCACGGTTTGACCGAGATATGCCCCTTCATGTTGGGGTGGAATTTGCAATAGTAGTCGATCTCGCCCGCTTTTTTTAGAGTCACCTTCGCCGTCTTGTTCGGGAAGATCGTGAAATCCCAAGACTTGTCACGGTTCGTTGCCGTGTGCGCAACGATGTCCTTGTTGCTCCAGACGATGGTGTCGCCGACACGGGCGGAAATGTTGACCGGATTGTAGGCGACTTTGTCGATGGTAACCTGAATGGTTGCCGCGCGCGCAAGCGTAGAGCCCCAGATCGACAGAGCTGCCACAGCCGCGGTGACAACAAATCCTGCCCGCATCGTCGTTCTCATTTTCGTTCGATCTCTCTTACTTGAATTCAGCCGCCACGTGCTCGGCGTGCTCCAGGTGACCTTGGAAGATCTTCAGGCCAGTTTCCAGCAGCGACTTGAGCTCGTCATTGTTCGCCGAGGGGATGAGCGTCGACTGCAGCGCGTTGTCGACCGTCTTGTGATAGGCGACTTCATTATCGATATAGGCCTTGTCGAAAGCCTTGCCCTTCAGCTTGCTGAGCTTGGCGCGCTCGTCCGCCTGGCCCTTGGCGATCGCCTTGCTGGTCGGATTGTCTTGCGGCGTGACTTTCAGTTTCTTGACCAGGGCCAACGCCTTGTCGTTCACCGCCTTGTGGTCGCGCTCCATGTCGTGGGCAAACGCGCGCACATCCTTGTTCTTTGACTTCCTCAGCGCCAATTTGGCGTTTGCAATGTCGGCCAGACCTGCCGTGTAGGCGATGTGAGCGATCTGAGCGTCATTCGGCTTGGCGCCCTGAGCAGACGCCGCTCCCGATATCAGCAACAGGGTTGCAAACGCTGCCGCGATTTTATGCAACATCATTGTCGTTCTCCGTGCTTGGACTTGCGAATGGTCCGCGTACTACGCGGACCATTCGATGCAGGCAACCGGCCAAAGGTTCCCCGCGTTAGCGGGCGGCATCGAGGCGGGCGATGACGTTGTCAGCCATGCGTTCGCAGCGGCGACCGCCAAACGGGTAGGTATCCGCCAACAATGGACCGAATTGCTCTTCGAGGTCGCGCCGCAGCATGGCGCGCGCGCGGTGCAGGCGAGTTTTCACGGTTTCGGGCTTAAGCCCGTATAGCTCGGCGGTCTCTTCGACGCTCATCTCCTCGATGACGCGGGCGACCAGCACCACGCGAAACGGGTCGGGTAATGCGTCGATCGCATCTTCCAGCAAGTTGCGAATTTGCGCTTGGGCCATGGAGCGTTCAGGATCCGGTTGGACGGAAGTCAGAGGAAACGGGACGATATCGGCGCCTTCGGCATCCACCTGCCCAGCTTCGAGTTCGGCGATATCGACGGTCGGCTTGCGGCGGCGCAGACGTCCCAGGGCTTCGTTGACGACAATGCGAGTAAGCCAGGTGTTCAAGCTCGATTTTCCCTCGAATTCGGACAGGTGCGCGAAAGCGCGGACATAAGCCTCCTGCACGGCGTCCTCCGCTTCCCAGTCATTCTTGAGAATGCTCCGGGCAACGCGAAACAGCCGACGATTGTTCTGCCGGATGATCGTTCTAACTGCGGCGCGGTCGTTGCCGCGCGCGCGGGCAACGAGGTCGCTTTCGTCTGTGAGCGGCGTGGCGGCGGGACGTATGGTCATCAGTCGGATACTCGCATGGTCATCGATTGGATGCCGGCGCCCCGCAAAGGTTCCTGGGACGGGCGCCGACCCTAGCACGAGAGGAGCGGACGAAGCCTCTGTAATGGCTTCACATTCCCGTCACTCTGGCCTATTAATGGGTTAATAACTGCGCGGCGGCAGAGCGCCCGAAGGAGGTTAAGGAGCGTCGCCTTGAACGTGCACGTGTCGCCCGGCGGTTTTCCTGCCCTGGTGCTCAATGCGGATTTCCGGCCGCTGAGCTATTATCCGCTCTCCCTCTGGTCTTGGCAGGATGCGATTAAAGCGGTCTTTCTCGAGCGCGTTAACATCGTCGCCAACTACGACCGCGCGGTGCACAGCCCCAGTTTCGAGATGAAGCTGCCGAGCGTCGTATCGCTCAAGACTTTCGTTAAGCCCTCCACTCATCCCGCCTTCACGCGGTTCAACGTTTTTCTGCGCGACCGCTTCATATGCCAGTATTGCGGGGAGCGCGACGACCTCACCTTCGATCATTTGCTGCCGCGCTCGCGCGGCGGCCACACGACCTGGAACAACGTCGTTGCGGCCTGCTCGGTGTGTAACCTGCGCAAAGGCAACATGACGCCCAGTGAAGCGAAGATGTGGCCCTCGCAAATGCCGTTCCAGCCCTCCGTGCAACACCTGCATCGCAACGGCCGCGCCTTTCCGCCGAATTACCTGCACGAAAGCTGGCTCGACTATCTTTATTGGGACACCGAGCTCGAGCCTTGATTCGCCGCGCGCTCACCGGTTGGGCGCGCTTTGCACATCCGACTGCGCAACCCGATCGGTTCCACCCTGCACCGTCGGAGCTTGCGAGCACGGAACGGAAAACTGCGGCCACCGTTCCTCTCCGGGACATGCGAAACCGAATTGGACGAACTCTATGAGCCGCAACTACTGCTGACGACTGCCGCGCTGGCGCTCACGCTCGGCGTGGCTTCTGCCCAGGCGCAAGACCGCCACAACGGCGTGCAGAACGCTCAACCGAGCCGTGCGACGCAAGGGGGCCGACCAGAGCCGTAGCATGCCTTCGCGCAGCGCCTCGCCGCGCGAAGAAACAACCGGGCAATCGCGCTCGCCGTCGATGAATTCCGAAGAGGAGCCGAACGCAGCGGATGCCGGTCGCGGGGCGAATGTCGAGAATGATCGCGACCGAACACGCAATGAGAAGCCGGATCATCGCCGCACCGGGGAGCGGCGTCACAACAATAGCGCCGAGCGCAACCGCGAGAGCGGCGAGGCGCAGCGCATCGGCTCAACCCGCGAAAATAGTCACGCAGCGGAGCGCTCCCGTAGCGAGCGGTCCGGCGTAAAGAGCGAGCGTTCGGCTGAGAGAGCGTCGAAGCACACCGAGCGCCTCTCCGCTTCGCTCAAGAGCAGCCAAAAAACCCGGCTAAGCAACGCGGTCAGTCGAATCGACGTGAAGTCCGTCACCCACGTGAACTTCAACGTTTCGGTCGGCACAGTCGTGCCGCGCACGGTCGTTCTGCATCCGGTGCCGGAAGCGATCGTCGACATCATTCCCGCTTATCGCGACTACGACTTCTTCGTCGTGCGTGACGAGATCGTGATCGTCGAACCGCGAAGCCAGCGTATCGTAGACGTCATCGAGCGCGGCGGCCCGGCCCGTGCGGAAGTAACCACGACGACGACCAAGCGAAAAGTCCACCTCTCTGACAAACAACGCGAAATTATCCGCGGGAACATTTCGCGCGGGCGTGTCACCACGGGCGCCGGTACGGAAACGAGGATCATCGTCGGCGAAGAGCTTCCGGACTCGGTCGATATCCGCAGCTTCCCTGAAGAAATCTATGAGGAAATGCCGACGATCCGCAGCTACCGCTATATTGAGCGCGGACCAAACGTGTATCTGGTCGATCCGGATAGCCGGCGCGTTATCGAGGAAATCGAATAACTGCGAGGAGTATCATAGAAGAAGGGCGGCATTGTCCGCCCTTTCTTTTTGTCGCGTCGCGCCTTGCGGCGGAACAGACGCCTCCTATATGCGTTTGAACGATGACGTCGAGCCTCCAAAGGCTCCGTCGTCCCGCAGGCGGGCAAATCCGCTTGCGGTGAACGACCACGATAGGTCGGTGACGCCGGATGTACGCGCACCTTCCCGTTCGTGGTCGTTAGTTTTTTAGGGGGCTCGTCGCATTTTTCGTCATTCCGGGCGCGAGTGAAACGAGCGAACCCGGAGTCCAGAGGCAAATACAGTGCGTGGTTCTGGATTCCGGGTTCGCCTGCTGTACAGGCGCCCCGGAATGACTCCAAAAATTTAGCCCACCGTCTTCAGCCGTTCCTTGTCGTAACCCGCGACGCGCTTGTAGCTCTCCGACAGTGCGATCAACTCCTCGCGGCTGATGACGTCGTCGATGCTCTTGAACGGCTTGTCGCCGGTGCGGCGATAGACCTCGTGCAGGATAGCATCCGGCGGCGCGCTCCGGTTGGCGAGCACGACCTTGGCTGTCTCCGGCAGCCGCTTGGCCTCATAGGCCTTGAGCGCGGCGACCGGATTGGCATTCGCCTTCAACGCATCGGTCAGCGCCCGGCAATCGAGAATAGCCTGCGCCGCGCCATTGGCGCCGCGCGGATACATCGGATGCGCGGCATCGCCGAGCAACGTGAGCCGCCCGAAGCTCCAGCGCGGCAGCGGATCCTGATCGACCATCGGATATTCGAGGATCGCGTCCGCGCTCTTGATGAATTCCGGCACGTCGAGCCAGTCGAAATGCCAGTTCGCCATTGCGGGCAGGAAATCATCGAGCCGCCCGCCCCTATTCCAATCGCGCGCCTTGTATTGCGGCGTCTCGATGTCGCACACCCAATTGACAAGCTGACGTCCTTCCGCGTCGATGTTGTTGCGGATCGGATAGATCAAAAGCTTCGCCGGATGATGCCAACCGACGCGGATCATGCTCGCGCCGGACATGAACGGCTTCCAGCGCGTGACGCCGCGCCACATGTTGATGCCGGAATATTTCGGCTGGCCTTCGTTCGGATAAAGCTGCTGGCGCAGCACCGAATGAATGCCTTCGCAGCTCACAACTACGTTGGCTTGTTGCGGCGGCAACGGCTCGCCGTTCACGTCCTCAAAATACGCAACGGCCTGCGCGCTGTCGTAATCGACGCGCGTGCATTTCATGCCGGTCGTCACCTTGTCGGCGCCGGCGCGCGCCGTAAACGCGTCGAGCAGCACCATCTGCAAGTCGCCGCGATGAATCGAAAATTGCGGCACGTCATAGCCGGCAAAGCGCCCCGCCGGCTCGCTGTAGATGTATTGGCCGAAGCGGTTGAAGAAGCAGTATTCGCGCGTAATCACGGCGACTTTCGACAGCGCATCTTCAAGCCCGAGCGCGCACAATTCGCGCGAGGCGTGCGGGAGAATGTTGATGCCGACGCCGACCGCCTTGAGTTCGGGCGCAGCTTCCGCAATCCGGCATGCGATGCCGGCGCGATGCAGCATAAGGCCGAGCGTCAATCCGCCGATACCGGCACCGATGATCAAGACTTCCATTTACGACCTTTCGTAGGAAAGCTTCGCGCCCCAGGCAGCGATCGCCGCAAGCGCCAGCGAGACCAGCACATCGTAGCCGGCAAGCGAAATCCCCAGGAAACGCCAGGCGGCCTCATCGCAGCGCACGATGTGGATATTCTGAAGCTGTTTCATCAGATTAGCCGCTGAACCGAGGTCGTTCGTCGGTCCACTGCAATCGTTCGGGCCCGGCCAGAATTTCCATTCGACGCCGGCATGATAGGCGGCAAGCCCCGTATTCCACAGCATGATCGCCGCGATCACGACAAATCCCGCGACGACGACCTTGCGCGATGCGCCGAAATTCAGGCCCAGGCATAGCAACACGGCTAGCGGGACCGACACATAAAAGGCGTTGCGCTGGTCGAAGCACAGCGGACACGGCGGATAGCCGAGCACGTACTGGAAGAAAAAGAAGCCACAGATCGTGAGAGCGCCGCCGACGGCGATAAGGGCCGCAGCCGCAAGGGCCGGCGAAGGGGCAGCTTTTGTGAGAAATTCGGAGCTCATCATGTCAGTCCGCCCTCGTCCGAAGCGGACTACGGCAACAGCCTCCGCTGCGCTACTCGCTTCGCCCCGGACCGCCGAGCCGAAGCCCGCAGAGCGAGGCTGGTGCCCCTGGCCGGAATCGAACCAGCACG
>JAICMO010000064.1 GCA_025929185.1 Pseudolabrys sp. | reverse complement strand
GGCGCGGATGCGGTCGCCGTTGCGGAACACTTCGCGCGGCAGCATCTCGTCGCGGCGCACGATCGCTTCGCCGCGGCCGAGATCGACCACCACGTTGCCGTATTCGACGCGCTTGACCACGCCGTTGACGATCTCACCGATGCGGTCCTTGTATTCGGAATATTGCCGATCGCGCTCGGCCTCGCGCACCTTCTGCACGATTAGCTGCTTGGCCGATTTCGCGGCGATGCGGCCGTATTCGAGCGGCGGCAGCGGATCGGCGATGGTGTCGCCGATCTGTGCGGCCGGATGACGCCTGCGCGCATCTTCGAGCGTGATCTGATTCGACGGATTTTCCACCGTCTCCACCACCAGCATGTGACGGGTGAGGCGCAGATCGCCGGTTTTGGCGTCGATCTCGGCGTGCACGTCGGTTTCCGCGCCGTAGCGCGAACGTGCCGCCTTGGCGATGGCGTCTTCCATCGCGGTGATAACGATAATCCGGTCGATCGCTTTTTCGCGCGCGACCGCATCGGCGATTTGCAACAGTTCGAGCCTGTTGGCACTGACAGCCATAGCTCAGTCTCCTTGCTTGATGGCCTGCCCGACATGGCCGGGCTGATGACGTAATTTCCTGGCTTCTCGCTTCGCCGCCTTCGCCTCGCGTTCGGCAGCCTTTCCGCGCCGCAGGGCTTCCACCAGCAGATCGTCGGTGAGGATGAGCCTTGCTTCGCTCATGTCTTCGATCGGAATGAGCACCTCGACTTCTTCGCCCGGCGCGACATCCTCGCGCCGGATGCGCGCGGCATCGCCTGCCGTGCCGAGTAGCGTGCCGTTGAAGCGGCGGCGGCCGTCGATCGGCATCAACGTTTCGACCTTCACCGCGTTGCCGGCATAGCGGTCAAAATCGGACCGCCGCACCAGCGGGCGGTCGAGCCCTGGCGAGGAAATCTCCAGCCGGTAGGCGCGGTCGATGGGGTCGGCGACGTCGAAGACCGGCGAGAGCGCGCGCGAGACCGCCTCGCAGTCCTCCACCGCCATGCTGCCGTCGGGGCGCTCCGCCATGATCTGGACGGTGCAGCCCTGGAGGGCGGAGATTTTGACCCGCACCAGCCGATAGCCCAGTTCGCCAAGCACCGGTTCCGCGATTGCCGCGACGCGGGCGGCCAGCCCCGGCTCGGTAACGAGCCGCGGTTCCGACACATCTGCCTCCGTTGCAGGCGCGTTTTCCTTGTGATCGTGGCGCTCGGCCATTTGGTAACAAAAAAGAGCGGGTCCCGCGGGGCCCACTCTCAAAACCCATCCGGTTATGAGGTGTCTTAACTGACGCACAAAATATAGCGAATTAAGGGTGAGATGCAAGGCTGGTAGCGCGGCAAAGGACTAACCGTTCGTTCAGAATCTGCACTTAAATTTGCGTAAACCGGCTGCCCGCGACAAGCGCAGCCGTTTTTTGCAGGTTTTTCGATGGACGCCCCTGCTTCGCTGCTTCCCGAACTGGAAGAGGTGATCCAGCACGGCTCTGCGGAAAAGCGCGCCGAGATGCTGCGGCGAATTACCACCCTGTTTCTGGAAAGCGCGGATCGCTTCAACGACGATCACGTCGCGCTGTTCGACGACGTGATGTGCTGCCTGATCGAGGAGATCGAGAGCAAAGCTCTGGCGGAACTCGCGCAGCGGATCGCGCCGGTGACGAATGCGCCGGGCGGCGTGGTTCACACGCTCGCCAATCACGACGATATCGCGGTCGCCGGCCCGGTGATCGAGAAGAGCAAGCTTGCCGACCCGGTTCTGCTTCGCATCGCCGAAACGAAAAGCCAGGCGCATCTGCTGGCAATGTCGGTGCGCAAAGGGATAAGCACCGCCGTTTCCGACGTGCTCGTCTCGCGCGGCAATCACGAGGTCACGCGCAGCCTCGCCAACAATCGGCACGCGAGAATATCGGAGAAGGCCTTCACGACCTTGGTTGAGCGTTCCGAGCAAGACGATGTGCTCGCGGAACGGATCGGGCTGCGCACCGACATTCCGCCGCGCTTGTTCCGCCAATTGCTGATGCAGGCGACCGAAGTGGTGCAGAAGCGTTTGCTGGCCAAGGCCACGCCTGAAACGCAAGCCGAAATCCGCCGCGTGCTGGCAAAAGTTTCGCGGGAGATCGGCGACAAGGCGACGCCGCGCAGTTACGCCGCCGCATTGGAAACGGCGCGCGCGCTGCATCGGGAGCGCAAGCTCAGGGAAGCGGAAATCGCCAGCTTCGCCAGAGCGGGGCAATACGAGGAAACGATCGCCGCGCTTGCAACGCTTTGCGCCGTGCCCGTCGAAGTGGTCGATCGCCTGCTCAACGGCGATCGGCCCGATCCTGTGCTGATCCTTGCGCGCGCCGCCGGTTTCGGCTGGCAGACCGTGCGCGAGATTCTCGCCGTCATCGCCAGACGCTCGGGCAGCCGGGTGGCGTCGAGCCACGCTTTGGAAGCCGCGCAGGAAAATTTCGAGCGGCTCACGCCCGCGACCGCGCAACGCGTCGTCCGCTTCTGGCAGGTGCGGCAAGGGGCGGGATGACCGTGATCCGTCACCCTGAGGAGCGCGGCAAAGCCGCGCCTCGAAGGGGACGGCCACTGCAAGTCGGCTATAACCGCGGCTAAGCGCCAGTCATTCTTCGAGGCTCGCGTGCTGCGCACGCTCGCGCCTCAGGATGACGGATTAGAGTTCACGGCGGCTTCTCAGGAAATCTTCCGAAACACAAAATAATTCGGCACGCGGCCTTCGCGCTTCGCTTTCGCTTCGTAACGCGTGCCGGCGAAATCCGCCCACGGCTTGCGCCAGTCGTCGGCGCATTCGGCAGTCCAGATCAAATCCGTTGAGCGCAGCACGCGTGCCAGCGTCCATGTGGCGTAGTGCGGGATGTCGGTGGCGAAGCGCAATTCACCACCTTTCCGCAAAATACGTGCAAGCCGCGCAAGGCTTTCATCCTGGATGAAGCGGCGTTTCCAGTGCCGGCGCTTCGGCCACGGATCGGGATAGAGCAGATCGATGCGCGCGAGTGCGCCAGCCGGCAGCCAGTCGATCAGCTCCGCGGCATCTCCGAAATGTAACCGAATATTGGAGACGTGATTGGCCTCAATTGCGGTCAGCGCCTTCGCCATCGCGTTGAGGAATGGATCGCTGCCGATAAAGCCGGCACGCGGATGGGCTTGCGCCTGTGCGATCAGATGTTCGGCGCCACCGAAGCCGATTTCGAGTCGGACCTCGTCAACCGCGTTGGCGAACAGCGTGCGCAGATCGCCCAGGGCAGGCCGCGCGAGGTCGAGCGCGAGCCGCGGCAGCAATGTGTCGAACAGCGCCGCCTGCCGCGGCTTCAGCGGATGCCCTTTGCGCCGGCCGAAGAAGGCGCGCGTTGTTGTTGTCGTCGGGGTCATGCACCGTCATGCCCGCGCTTGTCGCGGGCATCCACGTCTTACGGTTCTGCCACTATCAAAAACGTGGATGGCCGGGACAAGCCCGGCCATGACGTGGAAAACAGCAACAACGCGCCTGATCTTGCTTACTTCACGGCCCGCTTGATGGCGTCGGCGAGATCGGTCTTTTCCCAGGAGAAGCCGCCATCTCTTTCCGGCGCGCGGCCGAAGTGGCCGTAGGCGGCGGTGCGGCGATAGATCGGGCGGTTGAGCTTGAGCGTGCGGCGGATGCTGGTCGGCCGCAGAGGGAACAACTCGGGCAGAAGCTTCTCAAGCTTGTGCTCCGGCACCTTGCCGGTGCCGTGCGTATCGACGAGCACCGACATTGGATCGGCGACGCCGATCGCGTAGGCAAGCTGGATCGTGCAGCGCTCGGCGACGCCGGCCGCCACCACGTTCTTGGCGAGATAGCGGGCGGCATAAGCGGCCGAGCGGTCGACCTTGGTCGGGTCCTTGCCGGAGAAGGCGCCGCCGCCATGCGGCGCGTAGCCGCCGTAGGTATCGACGATGATCTTGCGCCCGGTGAGACCGCAGTCGCCGTCCGGGCCGCCGACCACGAAATTTCCGGTCGGGTTGACGAGGAAATCAGACGGGCGCTTCGGCATCCAGCCTTTCGGCAGCGCGGATTCTACCGCGTCGCCGATCATGTCCTTGATGATGCCCGGCGTGTATTTCTTGCCGTTGCGGCTTGCCGGCTTGTGCTGCGTCGAAACGACCACCTTGGTGCAGCCGACCGGCTTGCCTTCAACGTATTTCACCGTCACCTGGCTTTTCGCGTCCGGCTGAAGATCGGCAAGCTGGCCGTTGCGGCGCTTTTCCGAGAGAACTTTCAGGATCTTGTGCGCGAAATAAATCGGCGCCGGCATGAACGAATTTTTCTCGTAGACCTCGCTTTCCGTGCAGGCGAAGCCGAACATCATGCCCTGGTCGCCGGCGCCTTCCTCCTCGCCGTTCTTTTTCTTCTTGGCGTCGACGCCCATGGCGATGTCGGGCGATTGTCCATGCAGCAGCACTTCAATATCGGCACCGTGATAGGAGAATCCGTCCTGATCGTAGCCGATATCTTTCACGACACGGCGCGCGATTTGCGTAATCAGTTCACGGTCGACGACGGCTTTGTCGCCGATCTTGCGGAAGAGCTGTCCGCGGCCCTCGCCGGCGATGACGATCTTATTGGTGGTGCACAGCGTCTCGCAGCCGAGGCGCGTGTTGACGAGGCTGTCGTCGGCGATGCCGAGCTCGATGTCCTTCTCAATGAAGGCGTCGAGAATGGCGTCGGAAATCTGGTCCGACACCTTGTCGGGATGTCCTTCGGAGACCGACTCGCTCGTGAACAGAAAATTGGTGTGAGCCACCGTTGCAACTCCTCCCCGTGGCGCGCATTCGCGCAGCGCCGTTCATGGTCGGGTGTTTCTTGCAGCGTACCCGCATGAGGTCAAGATGCGGGCAGCGTGGGCCGCGATATTGGGCGCAGTGGGAAGACGCGAACTAATCCTCGCCGGCAATCTGCTCGACGAGATCGACAATGCGCCGCCGCAACTTGCTGTTCTTGATGCGCATGAACGCTTTGGTCAAAGCGAGGCCGTCGGAGGTTGCAAGAAAATCGGAGACGTAAGCCGGAGAGGGCGCTTCTCCCATGCCGCTTGGGTGGCCGGCGACATGCGGCGCGCCTTCGAAGAAGAATGAAACCGGCACCTGAAGGATATGCGAAATCTGCTGGAGCCGGCTGGCGCCGATCCGGTTGGTGCCCTTTTCATATTTCTGCACCTGCTGAAAGGTGAGGCCGAGCGCGTCGCCGAGCTTTTCCTGGCTCATGCTCATCATCATCCGGCGCATCCGCACGCGGCTGCCAACGTGCTTATCGATAGGATTGGGGGCCTTTTTGGCCATAACGATCTCCTATGCGGCCTGCGCGGAGCGTAATGTCACACATGTGGCAGGGAACGCAATGCGTGTTCCGCCGCCAAATACGCTCTTGCCTGACAAGGGGTGGCAAATCATGAAGGACTCTCAACGGCTTCGATCCTGCGCCGGCCCGTTCGGATTAGGCGAAAAAATTGTGTCTAAGTTAGGTAAGTTAGTCTGGCTGAATCGTCTCCCCAGGAATCGCCTCAATCGCGCAAGCGCCGGCGGCCGACCGCGATGGCGCTCAGGACAAGAAAGAGAATAGCGGCCGTGTTTCCGGCCTCTGCATAAATGGTCGGAGGTAGCGCTTTCGGCAAAGGCGCGTCGATAACGCCTTCGTCGCCGAGCGGCAGCGACTTGATAATGCGCCCGACCGGGTCGACGACGGCCGAGATGCCCGTGTTGGCGGCGCGCACCAGCGGCAATCCTTCGGCGATCGCCAGCATGCGCGCCTGCTCGAAATGCTGATACGGTCCCGAGCTGATGCCGAACCACCCGTCATTGGTGACATTCACCAGCCAGCCCGGCCGCTCGCCGGGCGGCACCGCCGCGCCCGGAAAGATTGCCTCGTAACAAATCAGCGGCAGCGCCTTCGGGGCGCGCGGAACGTCCATCGCGCGACGGCGGTCGCCGGCAAAAAACCCTCCATGCAACTTTGTGAGCTGTTGTAATCCGAGACGCTCCAGCAAATCCTGGAACGGCAGGTATTCCCCGAACGGCACCAGATGCACCTTGTCGTAAATGGCACTGATCGAGCCGTCGTGGTCGATGACGTAGATCGAATTGTAGGCGCGCGAGACGCGTTCGTTCGGCGGCGTGTTGGCGGCGCGCACGGCGCCGGTAATCAGCACCGTGTTCGGTTGCAGCATGTGCAGGATACGCGCGAGCGCCTCCGGCTCACGCGTCAGAAAAAACGGGAACGCCGCTTCCGGCCAGATCAGGTGCGTGACATCTTTCAGTCCGGTCGATTGCGGCCCGGTGGCACGGTCGGAGAGCCGTAGGTAGCGTTCCAAGACGCTTTCTTTGGCGCTGTAATTGAATTTCTCGTCCTGCTGCAAATTCGGCTGCATGATGCGCAGCCGCACGGCGCTCACGAAGGTCGACGGGTTGTGCGCGAGCCGGTATCCGCCGTATCCAGCCATCGCGGCCAACACGATAGCGGCGACGATGAGCGGACGGCGCGGCCGCGGCGTATCATGCTTGTCGTCGACGAGCACCGCCGGCACCGAGAATATCGCGACGGCAAGAAAGGTGAGTCCCCACACGCCGACGAGCGACACGCTTTGTGCGAGCACCAGCGGCTCGGAGAATGCATAACCGAACGTGTCCCACGGAAAGCCGCTGAGCAGATGGCCGCGCAGCCATTCGGATATCGTCAGCATGGCGGCGAGCGCGAGGACGCGCTCCGGCCCGCGCACCCAAATCAGGCGCGCGGCTGCAAAGCCTGCGGCGGTATAGAGCGCGAGGTAGGCGGGAAGCCCCCCGACCGCAAACGGCAACAGCCATCCGAAAGTCTTGGCGTCGACCAGAAAGGCGTAACCGACCCAATAAAGGCCGGCCAGAAAATAGCCGAAGCCGAAGCACCAGCCGACCGCCGCCGCGGCGAATGCACCGCTCCAGCGGCCGGACACCGCGCCGTCGATCTGCCAGACCAACACCGGAAACGTCAGGAACAGCACCGGCCACGCGTTGATGGGCGCGAGCGCCAGCGCCGAAAGCACGCCGGCGATGAAGGCAATCAGCGCGCGCTGCCAGCCCCAGGCAAGCATGATCGAATGGGCGAGGCGGATCAGGATCACGGGCCGCTGGATTTGTTCGTAGAGGGTGATTCGTTGGTTCGCCCGGGGTCCTTGATAGATGCAACATCCTCGGCCGGCAATATCGCCGGCGTGGCGCCGACATTCGTCGCCTCGACCTCACGCCGGCGCGGCTCGCGCGGCCGTTCGCGACGATCCTTCAGCTTGTAAATGCGCACGCGCTTGATGCGGCGCGGATCGGCATCGAGCACCTCGATCTCATAAAGCCCTGGCCCGGGAATGAGCTCGCCGCGCACCGGCAGGCGCCCGGCCCGCGTGACCAGATAGCCGGCGAGCGTGTCGACTTCTTCGGCGGCGTCGCCGATATCGAATTCGCTGCCGATAATGTTGACGACGTCGTCGAGCTTGGCCCGCGCGTCCGCAATATACGTGTCGTCCTGCTGACGCACGACACCTGGTAATTCATCCTCGTCATGCTCATCGGCAATGTCGCCGACGATCTGCTCGACGATGTCCTCCATCGAAACGAGACCATCTGTGCCGCCGTACTCATCGATGACGAGCGCGAGGTGAATGCGCGTCGCCTGCATTTTCGCGAGCAGGTCGATGACGCGCATCGACGGCGGGACGAAAAGGATTTCGCGCACGAAATTGGCGGAAGAGAGCGGCATGGCGAGGTTGATCGATTTGAGATCGAGGTCGGCGGGAAACGGCTTCTTGCGCTTGGCGTTCTTCTGGGGGTCGACCGAGCCGCGCCGCACCATGAAGGCGACGAGGTCGCGGATGTGCACCATGCCGACCGGGTCGTCCAGCGTATCGTTATAGGCGACCAGCCGAGAATGGCCCGCGCGTTCGAAGGTGCGCATCAACTCGCCGAGAGAAATGTCCTGCTGCACGGCGATAATATCGGCGCGCGGGATCATCACGTCGTCCACGCGTCGCTCGCGCAGGCTGAGGATGTTCTTCAGCATCCGGCTTTCCTGCGGCAGGAAGCCGGATTCGCCTGGCGCAGCATTTTCGAGCACGTCTCTCAGGTCGGCGCGGATCGAGCCCGTCTTCCAGCCGAACAGCGCGCGCAAGGTGCGGCTGAACCAGCCTTCGCTGCGCGGCGCCTCGTTTGGTTGCGGCACCGGCACCGGCAAGTTGCGGGGCTCGTAAGTCGCGCCGGAGGCGCTGCCGGAATTTGGAGGATCGCTTTCGGGCATAGCAGTCGGGCGTCAGCGCGCTCGCTCGCGATAAGGGTCGGCCACGTTAAGGCGCGCCAGAATGGCGCGCTCGAGCCGCTCCATGACGGCGGCCTGCTTATCGCTCCGGTGATCGTATCCCATCAGGTGGAGAAATCCATGCACCGCCAGATGAGACAAATGGTGCAGGAACGGCTTGCGGTCTTCCTTGCTCTCGCGCTTGAGCGTTTCAAAGGCGATCACAATGTCGCCGAGCGGGACGAGATTGCTCTTTCCATTGCGGGACGGCGCCGGAAACGACAGCACGTTGGTCGGCGCGTCGATGCCGCGCCAGTCGCGATTGAGCGCGCGCATCGTCCTATCGTCGGTGAGCACGATGCTGATTTCGCCGGCTCTCGCCCGCGTCGCGGTGGCGGCTGCGGCGAGCGCCTTGCGAACCGTTCGTTCGGCGGCCTTCTGCCGCTTCCAGCGCGACGATGTCACCTGGATATCGATGGACGGCGCTTTGCGGGCTTTCGCCCTCGGCGGTCTCATTCCGAATTCTCGCGCGGGCGGGGCGGCGCTGCGCGATCGTAGGCGTCCACGATGCGTGCGACCAGTTCGTGCCGGATCACGTCCTCCGCGGTGAATACGACATGGCCGATGCCCTCGATGCGGCCGAGCAAGCGCACGGCCTCGGCGAGGCCTGAGGTTTGTCCGCGCGGCAGATCGACCTGGCTCGGATCGCCGGTAACGATCATGCGGCTGTTCTCGCCGAGCCGCGTCAGAAACATCTTCATCTGCATCGATGTGGTGTTCTGCGCCTCGTCGAGGATGACCGCGGCATTCGACAGCGTGCGGCCGCGCATGAAGGCGAGCGGCGCAATCTCGATTTCGCCGGCTTGCAATGCGCGCTCGACGATGCGCGCATCCATCAGATCGTAGAGCGCGTCGTAGACCGGGCGCAGATAAGGATCGACCTTCTCACGCATGTCGCCGGGCAAGAAGCCCAGCCGTTCGCCGGCCTCGACCGCCGGGCGCGAGAGGATGATGCGGTCCACTTCCTTGCGCTCGTAAAGTTGCACCGCGTGCGCGACGGCGAGCCACGTCTTGCCGGTGCCCGCGGGGCCGGTGCCGAACACCAGCGCGTGCCGCTTGAGAGCGCGGATATAGGCATCCTGCGCGGCGGTGCGCGCGCGCACCGGACGCGTGCGCAGGTTGATCTCCTCAAAAGCCGCACGCGCCGTGCCGGCGTCGTAATCGAACAGTGAGCCTTGCGAAATGGCGAGCCGGATTGCGCCCTCGACGTCGCCCTGTGCCAATTCGTTGTCGCGTTTGGCCTGCTCGTAAAGGCCTTCAAGGACATTGCGGGCCTGCTCGCAAGCCGCGCGCGAGCCTTCAATGGTGACGTGATTGCCGCGCTGCTCCGCCACGATGCCGAGCCTGCGCTCAATCAACGCAAGGTTTTGCCCATATTGACCGAAAAGGATGGAAGCGAGCCGATTGTCGTCGAAAGCGAGCACGATCTGGGTGGTCGCGGTTTCTTCCGATGCGGCCGAAGCGGGGATCGCGGGATCGGGGGTGCGCAAAGCGATTTCAGGCTCCTGCACTTTCCCTCCCCTGCAAGGGGGGGGTCGGATCGCCACGCAAGTCGGCTTTAGCCGATTTGCGATTTTGACTCTGCCGATCATGGCTAAACCCATGATCGGGGGCGATCCGGGGTAGGGTGCTTTGCGCGCGATCCCCACCGGACCGCTGCGCGGTCGACCTCCCGCTTTCAGGGAGAGATAAAAAATAAGGCGAAGAAGAGATTTCGCCGAACAAGCTATTCGCTCCTACTTCGGTAATCGTGACCGGCACGATCTCGCCCATGCGAGAAGCCGGCGCCATCACCTGCACCGCCTGGAGATATGGGGATTTGCCGACCAGTTGCCCAGCCAGCCTGCCCGCCTTTTCCAGCAAGATGTCGACCGTACGCCCGGCAAACGTCGCGTTGAATGCACGCTGTTGCCGAGTAATGAGTGCTTGCAGCCGTTGCAGCCGCTCGGATTTTTCTTCCAGCGGAACTTGCTCCATGTCGGCCGCCGGGGTGCCGGGCCGCGGCGAGTACATGAAGGAGAACGCGCTCGCAAAACGCACGTCCTCGATCAAGTCCAGTGTCTCGCCGAAATCCTCTTCCGTCTCGCCTGGAAAGCCCACGATGAAATCGGACGAGAATGCAAGATCTGGGCGCGCTGCGCGCATGCGCGCGATGATCTCCCGATAATGCGCGGCAGTGTGTTTGCGGTTCATGGCCGCCAGCACGCGATCGGAACCCGATTGTACCGGAAGATGGACATAAGGCATCAACGCCGGCAGATCGCGGTGCGCAGCGATCAGATTGTCATCCATGTCGCGCGGATGACTCGTCGTGTAGCGCAGGCGTGCAACGCCCGGTATCTCGGACAACCGGTAAAGCAGCGCGGCAAGCGACCACGCCCGTCCATCCGGCCCTCGGCCGTGATACGCATTCACGTTTTGCCCGATCAACGTGATTTCGCGCACGCCGGCATCGGCCAAACGTTCGACCTCCGCGACGATCCTTTCGACCGGCCGTGACACTTCCGCGCCGCGCGTATACGGCACGACGCAGAACGTGCAGAACTTATCGCAGCCCTCCTGCACCGTGACAAAGGCCGTGACGCCGCGGCTGGCGATCGCTGCGCGCGTCGGCGCAGCCAGCACGTCGAACTTGTCCTCCACTGGGAAGTCGGTATCGACCACCTTTTCGCCGCGCTCGACCCGGGCGAGCAGTTCGGGCAGTCGGTGATAATTCTGTGAGCCGACAACGAGATCGACCGCGCTCGCGCGGCGGATGATCTCTTTGCCTTCGGCCTGCGCGACGCAGCCGGCGACGGCGATGGTCATCGCGCGGCCCTCGCGTGCGGCGGCTTCCTTCATCACGCGGATGCGGCCGATTTCCGAATAAACCTTTTCGGCAGCCTTTTCGCGGATATGGCAGGTATTGAGAATGACGAGGTCGGCCTCGTCGGCTGCAGCGGTTTCGGCAAAACCCGCCGGCGCCAGCGTGTCCGCCATACGATTGGAGTCGTAGACGTTCATCTGGCAGCCGAAAGACTTGATGTGGACCTTGCGCGCTCTGCTCATGCCGTTCGATGGGAACCCTCGGCCAATGTAATGGCCCGGCTCCGAATTGTCCTGGTATTTAGCCCCTTGATTGATGCGATTTTAAGACCAACAGCGGCTTTTCGGCCGAAATGCTTACTCGGCCGCAATAGCGGAGCGGCGTCCGCGCAAAGCATCTCCCATGATGCAGCGGACCGTCTTTTCCAGCCTCTTCGCCATCTCCTTGCGGTCCTCGTCGCCGTCGACCGCAATCGGTTCGCCGAACGAAACCACCGCATCGACCGCGCCCCTTTTAACGAAATTCTTGACGTGGGGCAGAAAATCGAGATCGCCGTACCATGCGACCAAAGGCATGTGCTGGCGGCCCATCGGCAATCCCTGCACGCTGGTGTAACAAATCGCCATCGGCTGAATGGTGATTCCGCCGTTGCTGCCGCGCGGGCGCGCATCGCGTACCGCCCCGACCAACGCCGAGCGAAACGGCAGCACCCGGTTGCCGTCGCTCGACGTGCCTTCGGCAAACAGCACAACCGACGTGCCGGTCTCGATCCGCTTGCCGATTTCCGCCACGGCGTAGCCGGTGCGATGTCGCCGCGCGCGGTCGACGAAGACCGTGCGCTGGACCTTTGCCGTGATGCCGACCAACGGCCACTTGCGCACTTCGCTCTTGGCGACGAATGCCACGGGGCAAAGAGATCCGATCACCAGGATGTCCGACCAGGACACGTGATTGGATACAAACAACACCGCTCGGTCCCGCACTTGCCTTCCGACGACACGGACGCGAATGCGCATGAGCTTGCAGAGAAAGCGATAATAGTTGGAGCAAATAAAGCCCCAGCCCGGCAGGCCGAGCTTCTCGAGCAGCCACTGAATTGAAATCAACAGCGGCGTCATCGTGAAGAAGCAGGCCGCAATGAAGAGGCCGCGTGCCATCCACATCAGGCTTTGTCGTCCTTGAGCGGCACGGCATAGAGCTCGAGCCGGTGATCGACGAGCTTGTAGCCGAGCTTGCGGGCGACCTCCGCCTGCAAGCGCTCGATTTCCTCCGACTGGAATTCGATCACCTCGCCGTTGCGCAAGTTGATGAGATGATCGTGGTGCGCTTCGGGACTCTGCTCGTAGCGCGCGCGTCCCTCGCGGAAATCGTGCCGCTCGATGATGCCGGCGTCCTCGAACAGCTTGACCGTGCGGTAGACGGTGGAGATCGAAATGCGGTCGTCGACTTTTGCGCAGCGGCGATAAAGCTCCTCTACGTCGGGATGATCGTCCGCGGCCGCCAGCACGCGCGCAATCGTGCGGCGCTGCTCGGTCATGCGCATGCCCTTGGCGGCGCAAAGCGCTTCGATATGGCTTTGGTCGTGATGCTGCTTTTCCGGCGTGGCCACCACTTCGAACTCCGATCCGGCCTCACTCATAATATTGAGCCGGTGCCGCTCGTGTCCATCGTCCGATCAAGGAAGATCGCGGCGAAGCACCACCGCGGTCGCGGTTTTGCCGCCTGATTCGGCGTAGTAATTCGGCCGCCGTGACACTTCGGCAAAACCGGCGCGCGCATAAAGGCGAAGCGCAGCGGCATTATTTTCATCGACCTCAAGGAATATGGCGCGCGCGCCGAGGCCGGCCAGTCGCCGCAGATGAAGATGAAGCATATTGCGCGCGAGCCCGCGGCCCCGGAAGGCCGTGTCAACGGCAACCGAAAGAATTTCGGCTTCATCGGCGGCCATCCGCGACATAATGAAGCCGGCAAGCGCCGATGCGGCGGTCGCGCGGTGAGCAACGACGCTGCGATCGAGCAATAACATCTCGACTTCTTCCTCGCTCCAACCGCGATGGAATGATCGGGCGTGCAACGCCGCGATCGCCGCGGCGTCGCGCGAACCCGCTTCGCAAAGCGCGGGCTCCTCGCGCGCGAAGAGCTTGCGAAGGAGCGCGATCATCGGCGCGGCAGTTGTGCCGCATCCTGCGGCTGGGCGTCGGGCGCGCGCAGATAAAGCGGCGTCGGTGGCGCGCCCGTGTCCTCCGCTGCGGCGCCGAGCCGAGCGACCCACTCGATGTCGGGAGCGGCCCGCGGATCGACGCCGCTCGGCTTGCGCTCGCCGCTCGGCCAGGCGCAGGCGATGAGGTTGGCGGCGGTGCCGACGACGCGCGGCGCACCGCTTGTGCAAACGCGCAGCGCCTCGCGCAGCGAACTCAGGCGCGGCGGCACCAAGCTGCGGCCGGCGGGGCCGAATACTTGCAGATAGACGTGCTCATGCCGCGCATCGACCGCGGCGACGACCGGCAGCGTATCGTCGGCGTCGAGATGGGGCGCGGCATAGGCCGCGAGCGTCGTCACGCTGACAGCGGGCTTCCCCGATGCGAGCGCGAGCCCCCGCGCGGCGGAGATGCCGACGCGCAATCCGGTGAAGCTGCCGGGGCCGACGGTGACCGCGATGCGGTCGATGTCGGAAAAATCGACCTTGCCGGATTTGAGCACGCGCGCGACGAGCGGCATCAGCGCCTCGGCGTGGCCACGCACCATCGGTATCGACTCCTGCGCCGAAATTGCGTTTTCGTCCGTATCGAGAACGGCCGCCGAGCATGCGCCGAGCGCGGTATCGATGGCGAGAATACGCATTCAGTTTGCCCGTCATCATCCGCGAAAGCGGATGATCCAGTAACCGCCGTTGATTGCGATTGTACCGCAGGCCTCGTGAATACTGGATGACCCGCTTTCGCGGGGCATGACAGTTTCCACCACCTACACCGGCCTCACTTCGACCACCTCGGGCACAAAGTGGCGCAGCAGGTTCTGAATGCCGTGCCGCAGCGTTGCTGTCGAAGACGGGCAGCCCGAGCAGGCGCCCTTCATGTGCAGGAAGACCACGCCTTCCTTGTAGCCCTTGAACGTGATGTCGCCGCCGTCGCCGGCGACGGCAGGGCGCACCCGCGTCTCGAGCAGATCCTTGATCGTTGCGACCGTTTCGGCGTCGGCCGCTTCGAAAAACTCTTCCCCGCCGCTTTCCGAAGGTTGCGCGTTCGCTGCGAGCAGCGGCGCACCGCTCATGTAATGCTCCATGATGGCGCCTAGCACCGCCGGCTTGATCTGCTGCCACTCGCCGTCAGCCTTCGTCACGGAAATGAAATCGGAGCCGAAGAACACGCCGCCGACATTCGGAATGTCGAACAGGCGCTCGGCAAGCGGCGATTGCGCGGCGGCTTCCCGGCTCGCCATGTCGAGCGTGCCGCTTTCGAGCACAGGGCGGCCGGGCAGGAACTTCAGCGTGGCCGGATTAGGGGTCGCTTCGGTTTGGATGAACATCGTCGGTTTGCTCCTCGCGCGGGTTCAAGGCCCGTGGGATGCCGTTAAGATAGCAGATAAATGGCGACCGCGGCGGCCGGGGTCAACCCGCCGGTTAACGCCTATGAACTCGCGTCGATGTCCTCGTCGCTCAGGTGCCCGGGCACGATGGCGAGCGGGATGGGGAAGGTGCCGGCAGTCTTGGCGATGCCGCTCATCAGCGGGCCGGGGCCTTCGCTGCCGGCGCCCGCGGCAAGGACGAAGATGCCGATATCGGCATCCTCCTCGATCAATCGGATGATCTCTTCGGTGATGTCGCCTTCGCGGATCACCCGGTCCGTCTTCACGTTGGCGATTTTCTTGATGCGCGCGGCGTATTTATCGAGCGCCGCTTTGGCGGCGTCGTGCGCCTCGGCGCGCATGATGTCGGCGACGCCGAGCCATTGCTTGTCGCGGTCGGTGGTATCGATTACGCGCAACAATACCATGGCGGATTTGGTGCGCCCGGCGCGCTTCGCGGCCCAATAGACCGCGCGGTCGCATTCCTCGGTGTCGTCGATAACAACCAGATATTTGCGTTTGTGTCCGGTCTCGAAGCTGCGGCGCTTGCTGCTCATCGTCGCTCCCCGGAGATGCTGGACGGCAAGGCACGTGAATGGTGGCACGCTTGGCGTGGCGGGGACAAGCGGCTCTCTGATTGTCATTGCCCGGCCGCCGCGAAGCGGCGTGACCCGGCCATCCATCGTTCGAAAAAGAGATGGATGCGCGGGTCAAGCCCGCGCATGACAGCAAGTTTCAACGCCGCACGAAGCCGACGATATCCTTGACGGCTTTCATGGTCTCCGCAGCGATCGCCTGCGCACGCTCGGAGCCGTGCGCCAGCACCTTGTCGATATAAGCATGATCCTGCGTCAGCCGCTTCATCTCAGCGCCGATCGGGCCGAGCTTGGCAACGGAAAGATCGGCCAACGCATTTTTAAACGTCGAGAATTGCCCGCCACCGAATTGCTTGAGCACGTCGGCGCGGCTTACGCCTTGCAGCGCCGCGTAAATGCCGACCAGGTTTTCCGCTTCGGGCCGGCCTTCCAGGCCCTTTTCCTCACTCGGCAGCGGGTGTGGATCGGTCTTGGCGCGGCGGATTTTCAGGGCAATCGTGTCGGCGTCGTCCGTCAGGTTTATGCGCGACTGGTCGGAGGCATCCGATTTCGACATTTTCTTTGAGCCGTCGCGCAGCGACATCACGCGTGTTGCGGGGCCCTGAATGAGCGGCTCGGGCAGCGGAAAGAACGCATCGCCGAACCCATGCGAACGGATCGATTCGGCGAAGTCGTTGTTGAACTTCTGCGCGATGTCGCGCGAGAGCTCCAGATGCTGCTTCTGGTCCTCGCCGACCGGCACGTGCGTCGCGCGATAAACGAGAATGTCGGCGGCCATCAGGCTCGGGTAGACGAACAGGCCGACGGAAACATTCTCGCGATCTTTGCCGGCCTTCTCCTTGAACTGGGTCATGCGGTTGAGCCAGCCCATGCGGGCGACGCAGTTGCACACCCAGGCAAGCTCGGCGTGCTCGGCGACCTGGCTCTGGTTGAAGATGATGTGTTTCTGCGGATCGATGCCGCAGGCGATGAAGGCCGCCGTCACCTCGCGCGTGGTCTTTTTCAGCTCGGCCGGATCCTGCCAGACGGTGATGGCATGCATGTCGACGACGCAATAGATGCAGTCATAGTTCTCCTGCAACGCAACGAATTTCACGATCGCGCCGAGATAATTGCCGAGGTGCAGGTTTCCGGTCGGCTGAACGCCGGAAAACACGCGCTCCTTGAACGCCATGGAAAGCCCTTTCGCTTGGCGGGCTGAATGCCACGCCGAACCCGCAGGACGCAAGGGTTTCAGCCGCGCCGCCGCACGCCGGCAAGGAGGTTGTTGATTTTGGCGACCCCAAGGAGCTGAAGCGCGACACTATAAACCGCGACGCCGAGCGCGATGAGCATGAACAGGACCGTGAGTCGTCCTGGCGACGAAGTGGATGCCGCTCCGATGTGAGCGCCAAGTACCCGCCCGTAGAAGACAATGCCGCCCATAATGGCGGTCGCCAGCGCGATGCGCGGCAGGCGGCGCGCTGCTTCCAGGCGCAGCCAGCCGCGCCGGTAAAGCAAAAAGCCGAGCAGGCCGGCGCCGATCCATGCCGACAGCCCAATCGACGCGGCAACGCCGACGTGTCCATAGCGCGGAAACAGCAGCAATGCGCCGAGAATGGCTGCTGCGAGCCCGGCCAGGGCCGCGAACATCGGCGTTCGCGTGTCCTCGTGGGCAAACGACACCGCGCCGAATACCTTTTCCAGAACGTGGCCGGGAAGCCCCGCGCATATCGCCGTGAGGGCGGCGGCGACTGCGGCCGTATCGCGTGCGGTGAACGCCCCGTGCTCGAACAGCCCGCCTGCGATCGGCGCGGCCAGGATCGCAAAGCCGGTCGTCGCCGGAAGCGCGAGGCCGCGCGCGATCTCGAACGCGCGCGATTGCACGGCTGCAAACTCCTTCTCGTTGCCGGCGTGCAGCGCGCCCGCGATGCGCGGCACGATGACGGCCGCAATCGCAATCGACGCAATGCCGAGCGGCAACTCATAGAGACGATTGG
>JAICMO010000113.1 GCA_025929185.1 Pseudolabrys sp. | reverse complement strand
TGACATACTCTGGGATTGCGCGCCGGCGGGGGCGCACAAAATCATCAGCGTCAACGCGGTCGCGATCGAATGGCGCAGCTTCATCCTGTTTCGTCTCACCTTGCCGTATCACCGTTCAATAGCACGGCAATGCGGTTAGCCGGACTATGTTCCATAGGCTGTGCAAGCACCGTAGCGAGGCGAAATTACGCCACAATCGGCGTGCCCGCGCGCTCGTGAGCGCCATCAACAAAGAACTCGATCGATACTGGAGCAGATGTCCTTCACTTGCGCCGCCAATCATCGACGGCCAGGATCAGGTGCGCCCGCCACAAAACTGCGGCGATGATCAAAATGATTGCGATCGTCATGCCGACTGCTCCCCCTTCCCGCCACCCCAATTTTCAGGAGCAGGACGCGTTCCGGCGCTTTCTCCCGCATGCTTTACGAAGACGTACTTGGAACCAAGACATCAGGCACGCCAGAATG
Organism: Pseudolabrys sp.; assembly: GCA_025929185.1. Classification (GTDB taxonomy): domain Bacteria; phylum Pseudomonadota; class Alphaproteobacteria; order Rhizobiales; family Xanthobacteraceae; genus Pseudolabrys. The sequence goes on along the minus strand of JAICMO010000113.1, from coordinate 11,826 downwards.
ACGGTTATTCCTTTGGCGCCAGCGGCGCGTCGTCATCCGTATACCGAAATGCGCTCAGCGCCTTGCTGCCGCACTCCCTGCAGATCATTCGTTTGGTAATGAGTGCGAGCGGCGCATCGATCGCGTAACCGTGCTCGGGAAGATCGCTCTCCCGGATTGAGGCGCGGTGACCGCAGCGCAAGCACTCGACGGCTATGCGTGTGCTCATCTCCGCTATTTGGGGGCGCGACGGACGAAGGCGAGAGCGAGGGAACTACCGGACATCCAATGTTCCACTGCAAGGCGGCTTCACAAACCGGTTACGCCGCCGGAACGTGGTTGGTGAGCCTCCGTTGCCTCCCAAGTGCAACAACGGAAGGAATGCGTGATGAAGCTTTTCACTCTCAGTCTCGCCCTCGCGGTAGTTGCCGCGACACCCGTGATCGCCACAGCACAGGGCAATTCGTACAATTCGCCCGGTCATCAGATGCAAGAATACGGCTCGACCTCCGGCGAGCCCGGCGCGTCGGGCTACGCGCCGGGACACAATAAAGACACCTATCGGCGTAGCGGAACGACGGGCCGCAACCATCGCGACCGAGATGATTATAGGCGCGGCGATTATCGCGATCGCGACCAAGACGACATGAGACGAGGAAAGACCAAGTACTGAACGGGAAATGCTCATCGCACGGGCGCGGCCTTGAGAGGTCGCGCCTTTTCCACGTTTCACGGCAGCTCAGTGCAACGTGCCTTCGCGGTAATTTTCCATCTGCACGTTAAAATTTACGTCTTGATCGGCCAGGTTAAATTCTTCCGCCAAAGACGCGACCTCCGCGCTTACGGCTTCAATGGAATCGGCTTCAAACGCGTCCTCGAATTCGTACCGGCAGCCCTTTTTGTCCTCAAAGATCAACGAAACGACGAAACAATCGCTCTCCTGCTCGACCTGCGCCCACATCTTGACGAACGAAACTCTTCTCACGCTCGCATCTCCGATTGTGTCCCCGGCTACATGGGGGCGATTTGCCGAAATACGAGCCTCGTGGAGGCTCATCAGAATCCGCAGGTGCTCAGGTGCTCGATAAAATCGTCGCACTCACTTGTGGGAAAAGCCACAATCGAGGCGGCCCGGAATGGCAAAAAATCCCTATTTTTGGTGAGCGCGCAGGGACTCGAACCCTGGACCTACTGATTAAAAGTCAGTTGCTCTACCGCCTGAGCTACGCGCTCGTCACCGGCGTCACGGTCTTATCCGAATGGGCCGTTGGCCGGCGGCCGACAAGCGTTCGGATCGTGCGCTGTGCCGCTGTGTAGGGGGGTGATCCCGCGCGGTCAATAGCTGCCCATGCGGCTTGAACGGTCGCCGGCAATATTTGCTACACTGCGGCTTGCGCCCCAAGAAATGCCGCCAGGAGCCAAAATGCCGATCGTCAACCGTATCGCCGACCTGCACAAGGAAATCGCCGAATGGCGACGCGACCTGCATGCCCACCCCGAAATTCTCTACGACGTGCATCGGACGGCGGGGAGCGTGGCGGAAAAGCTCAAGGCTTTCGGCTGCGATGAGGTGGTGCCGGGCGTCGGGCGTACCGGCGTTGTCGGCGTCATCAAGGGCCGCAGGGGCGACGATTCCAAAAAGGTCATCGGCTTGCGCGCCGACATGGACGCGCTGCCGATCGAGGAAGAAACCGGCCTGCCCTACAAATCGACGGTGCCGGGCAAGATGCACGCCTGCGGTCACGACGGCCATACTGCGATGCTGCTCGGCGCGGCGCGTTACCTCGCCGAGACGCGGAACTTTTCCGGCACGGCGATCGTGATCTTCCAGCCGGCGGAGGAGGGCGGCGCCGGCGGCAAGGCGATGGTTGACGACGGCATGATGGACCGTTTCGGCATCCAGGAAGTCTACGGCATGCACAACTATCCCGGCATGCCGCTCGGGACATTCGGCTTGCGGCCGGGCGCGATCATGGCGGCGGCCGATCATTTCACCGTCGAGATCGAGGGACGCGGCGGTCATGCCGCGCGCCCGCACATCTCGGTCGACAGCGTGCTCGTCGGCGCGCAGATCGTCAGTCAATTGCAATCGATCGTCTCACGCAACGTCGATCCGCTCGAGTCGGCGGTGATTTCGGTTTGCATGTTCCACGCCGGCACGACCGACAACGTCATTCCGCAGACCGCGCAATTGCGCGGCACGGCGCGCAGCCTCGTGCCGCATGTGCAGGACCTGGTCGAAAGGCGCATGCACGAGGTGGTCGAAGGCACCGCCAACGTGCTTGGCGCGAAAGCCAAGCTCAGTTATCGCCGCGGCTACCCGGTGCTGAAGAACCATCCTGATCAAACCGACTTCGCGGCCTCCGTTGCCGCGCAGATTGCCGGCGAGGACAAGGTGAATACGTCGCTCGCGCCGGTCATGGGCGCGGAGGATTTCTCCTTCATGCTCAACGCACGCCCGGGCGCCTTCATTTTCGTCGGCAACGGCGACAGCGCAGGGCTTCACCATCCGGCTTACAATTTCAACGATGACGTAATCCCGTACGGCACGTCCTATTGGGTGAAGCTGGTCGAGACCGCGCTCGCGGGGTGAGCACCCAAGACGTTTTGCCGATTGACGCGCGTACACTAGCGATTTTCCCTTCCCGGAAGGGGACAGGGAAAAGAGCCTGCCCATCGCGCGGCGCAGAACTCTAGTGCGTCAACTCGCGCCGCTCGGAGGTCGACGATGTCGTCGCATGCTTGAAGATTGCCGGACGACGCGGCAGCAATTCCATGACTTTGGCTTCGAGCGCGTACCAGATGGCGAACTCGTTGAGCCGCGAGCGTTCGATAAGCGCCAGGCCCACCGCGGCGAGGAATGGAATGCTCTGGATGACGAGCACGCCGGCGAAAATGTAAATCTCGCGCACTTCCTTGTAATTCGTGGCGTAGGTGACCGCGGCACCCAAGAGCAACAGGGTTGCGAGCACCGCTTCCCAGAATGCGTGGAAGTCCGACGGCCGCTTCGTGCCGCCCTTGGCCGTGCGCACGAAGGGCAGATGATCTTTGATCAAGCCGAAGCTGACCGCGCGGGCGACCGTCCATTGGACAGACATCGCGGCGAAGACGGAGCCGAGCAAATCGCTCGTGCGCGGCGTCACCCGGACGCGATAGAGCGTGACGAAGTGCACCACCGAAATGAGGAAGCTTGCAACGATCGGAATCGTCAGCACCTTGTCCGGCACGGCGATGCCGACGAACGCAATCACCGGCACCCACACGATGTTCAGGATGGCGACCACCACGCCGATGCTTTCGGCGCCGAGCCAGTTCAGCCAGCCGAGCGCGAATTCGCGCTTCTGGTCTCCGGTCAAGCGGCTGCCGCCGGGCAGGAACCGCTGCCAGTGCTTCTTGACGATCTGGAATCCGCCGTAGGCCCAGCGATGGCGCTGTTTCTTGTAGGCGTCGAAGCTGTCGGGCAACAAGCCATGGCCGTAGCGCTTGTTCGTATAGTGCGCCTGCCAGCCCAACTCGAGAATTGAAAGGCCGAGATCGGTATCTTCGCAGATCGTGTCGCTCGACCAGCCGCCGGCCGCCTCCAGCGCCGCGCGCCGGATAAGGCACATCGTGCCGTGCACGATAATGGCGTTGTGTTCGTTCCGCTGCACCATGCCGATATCGAAAAAGCCGGCATATTCGCCGTTCATGGCGTGATGCATCACGCTGCGCGCGCCATCGCGGTGATCCTGCGGCGCCTGGATCAGGCCGACGTCCGGATTGGCGAATAGCGGCGCGAGGTCCTTGAGCCAATCGGGATGGACCACATAATCGGCGTCGATCACGCCGACGATTTCGGCGTCAGCCGCAGTATGCGTCAGCGCAAGCCGCAATGCGCCGGCTTTGTAGCCGGCAAGACTTTCGGCATTGATGAACTTGAAGCGTTCGCCCAGCGCGCGGCAGTGCTCCTCGATCGGCTGCCACAGCTCCGGCTCAGGCGTGTTGTTGATGACCACAACACATTCGAAATTCGGATAGTTGAGCGTGGCGACGGCATCGAGCGTCTGCTTGAGCATTTCCGGCGGTTCGCGATAGGCCGGAACGTGGATAGAGACTTTCGGCGCGTAACCCTCAGGCACGAGCGGAGGCGCGTTGATGAGGCGCAGCGGCTTGCGGCCGAAGACGATCGCGGCGATTTCCTCAATACGCGCTAGCGCGATGATAATGAGCGGAATGAGCAGCACGGTGCCTAAGCCGAGCGCGAAGGCAGCGCCCGGCACGAAATAGTGACCGTTCCAATAACCGAACAGTCCCGCAAACCATGCTCCGACAACATTGGCGGCGCCGACGAGCAGCACGGATTGCATCGTGCTGACCGCGTTGATCGCAAGCACGGGCAGCGAAAGCAGCAGGCCGACCAGTAATGCAATGCCGGCAAGCTTCCAATGGTCGGGATTATAGATCGGGCCGGTCCAGCTGAACTTCGGCTGGCGCGAAGCGTCGAGCAGACCCCAATAGGGGCCGACGCCGCCTTCGAACGTTTTCCAAGGCTGATCGATCGCTTCGATGATGTTGTAGTCGATGCCGTAAAAATCGGCGCGTGCAACGAAGTCGCGCAGCACCTGCGCTTCCTTGATGCGGCCGGGATCGGCATTCTTGTAATTGTAGCCCGCGCTCGGCCAGCCAAACTCGGCAATGACGATGCGCTTGCCGGGATAAGCCTGCCGCAGCTTATCGTAGATCATGATCGCCTGGTCGACGGTTTGCTCGGCGGTCAATCCCTCCCAATAGGGCAGAATGTGAGCGGCGATGAAGTCGACGGCGGAAACCAGCTCGGGATGCTCGATCCACACGTGCCAGATTTCGCCCGTTGTCACCGGCACCGGACTTGAGTGCTTCACGCGCTGAATGATCTTGATGAGCTGCTGGGTATCGAGCTCGCCGCGGAAGATCGTTTCGTTGCCGACATAGATGCCGTTGACGTTGCTGTGCTTGTGGGCAAGCGCGAGCGCGGATCGGATTTCACGCTCATTGCGCTCTTTGTTCTTGTCGAGCCACGCGCCGACACTCACTTTGAGGCCGTAGTCGGCGGCAATTTCGGGCACGAGCTCCGCGCCGCCGGTCGCCGAGTAGGTTCGGATCGCGCGCGTGATCGGCGCGATCGCTTTCAGGTCGGCGCGAATCTGGTTCGCTTGCGCCTTTTGCGATTCCGGATCGGAAATGTTGGCAAATGGCGCGTAGGAAACGCTGGCCAATTGGTTGCCGATATCGGGCGCACTGGCTTGGTCGCGCAGCAGTGCCCACAACCCGGCATGCACGAACGCCACGAGGGCGATCACGGCAGCGACGGAGCGCATTCGCTCAATACCAAATGGGGCGGAAGTTTAGGTCCTTGAGCCCGTCCCCTGGGCTCGGCCGCATCCCGTTTTGTATTCGTAACAAAACCGCGAACGACGGCTTTAGGCGTAGCAACAGGTAGGAACAGGACATGGCAAATCCTAGGCAATGCACGTCCGTATGGAAAAATAACTTGGCCGGCAGAAGTGGTCTTAACGCCTGTTAATGCGCGCCGGTTCCGTTCGCCGGCGCGGCTGCGGCGGGAGGGGTGGGAGCCAGGCCGGGATTTAACCAGCAGGCGTGAACGCGGCTGTTCAGGCTTTCGGGCGCTTTCGGGTCGATGTCCCCTTGCAGAATGACGCAACGGAAGGTCGCCTGGATATGGTTCGCCGGGCAGCCGAAGCGATCGTAAAGATCAAGGTGACGGAAAGCGGTATCGAGGTCGTCGCGCCACAAAAGGCCGACCACCCGTCGCCCAAGCCAGACGCATTCCGGATTGCCGGCCGGGCCCTCAATTAACTTTCGCGCCTCGGTGATCTCCGCGGCACGCTTCTGCCGCTCTTTGGCTGCGGCGGCATCGGCCGCCGTCGGCTTCTTCTGGTCCTGGGCTTTCCCGTCGCCGCTTTGCGCCAAGGCAGCCGACGCATTGCCGACGATGAAAAATGCCACGGCGAGCGCAGCGGCGATCCGGCGGAAGAAGATTAACGGCATTGCCTTGTTGTCTTTGTTTGCAATCCCACGGGCCTCGCCCCTTTGCCGTCGGAATAGGTCTGTTTTGCGGCGTGAAGCGAGCGTTGGCGGCGCAGGTGACTTTCGCCCTAATTTAGAAAGGTTGTCCAGCGACACCGCGCCGATTGCTTAAGACGCGGCCTGAGACGTGGTCTTGGCAGCCGGCGCGGGCCTGCGATAAGCCGGTGATCGCGACGTTAATTCAGTTTGCGGAGAGGCGATGGGCAAGGCGTTCGCATTTTTCGTGCTGTCGGCCCTCGCCATCGTGTCGATGTGGGCTTGGCTCGGCGCGCCGGTAACCATGCCGAACGCTCCGCTCGCGTCGGCTGACAAGCTCTATTGCGTCTCGTACGCGCCGTTTCGGCCAAACCAGACCCCCTTCGATCCGACGACGCATATCTCGTCTGCGCAAATCGGGGAAGATTTCGCGCTGCTCGCGAAGCTCACCGATTGCGTGCGGACGTACTCGGTCGAATTGGGTCTCGACCAGGTGCCGGCGATTGCCAAACAACATGGGCTGAAGGTGATTTTGGGCATCTGGCTGTCCGGCACGCCGGAGAAGAACCGGCTTGAGATCGAGACCGGCGTCGAGCTTGCCAATCGCTACCCGGACGTCGTGCGCGCCGTGGTCGTCGGCAACGAGGTTTTACTGCGTGGTGAAATGTCCGCTGTCGACCTGGCGAGCGCGATCAGCGCCGTCAAGGCGCGCGTGCATGTGCCGGTCACCTATGCCGACGTTTGGGAGTTCTGGCTGCGCAACGCGTCGCTCGCGGCGGCTGTCGATTTCGTCACCATTCATATCCTCCCTTATTGGGAGGACTTTCCGATTGCGGCGCGCGGAGCGGCGACGCACGTTGCCGCCATCCGGCGCAAAGTCGCCGATGCCTTTCCCCGCAAAGACATTCTCATCGGCGAGGTCGGCTGGCCAAGCGCCGGACGGATGCGGGAGGGCGCGCTGCCGTCGCCGGCGAACCAGGCGCGCGTAATTCAGGACGTGCTGGCATTCGCCAAACGCGAGAACGTTCGCGTCAATGTCATCGAGGCTTTTGATCAGCCGTGGAAGCGGGCGCTCGAGGGCACGGTCGGCGGGCATTGGGGTCTGTTCGACGCCTATTCGCGCCAGCGCAAATTCGAATGGGGGCAAGCGGTGTCGAACCACCCGTTTTGGCAATGGGAGGCCGCGGGCGGCGTTGTATTCGCACTCGTCATTTTCATCGCAGCGTTTTCGATGCGACGTGGACGAGAACCGACGGTCGGCACGTGGGCGACGGTTGCTGCAATCGCGATAGCCGGTGGAGTCATGATCGGCTGGACGGTCATGAACGTGCCGCTGGAAAGTTACGGAATCGGCGGATGGCTTCGCTCGCTCGCGCTTGCCGTCCTGGCGCTGACGGCGCCTCCGGTTGCGGCTGCTGTGCTGACGGCCGGACTAGGCATCCCGCGCTTTTCCGAAATCGTCGGCCCGAATTCGATGCGTATCGGCGACCCGCTTGCGCGTCTCGCCGGCGCAATCCTCATGGCATCGACGGTCATGGCGATCCAGGCCGCGCTCGGGCTTGTCTTCGATCCGCGCTACGAGGATTTTCCGTTCGCGCCGATCACGGCGGCGGTCCTGCCGTTTCTCCTGCTTGGCCTCAAGGCGGCAAGACGCAAAGGCGCGCGGGGTGTGGCGGAGATTACCGCGTCCGGAATCCTGGCCTTATCCATTGTCTATGTCGTGCCCAACGAAGGATTCGCCAATTGGCAATCTTTGTGGTTTTGCACGTGCTTGGCGGCGCTTGCGTTCACTCTGGTTCGGGTGCGCGACGCGCAAGGCTGAGGACCAGGACTCCCACGGTCAGAGCGGAAAGCCCGGCATTATAAAGAACGACGCCGAAAGCGCTCACCGCCAACGCCACAGCGAACAAGATCAATGACGGCCGGATGAAATTGAGCACGGCTACGGCAAGCGCAATGCCGCCGAACACCGAATGCATGTAAAGCGCGACCGCGATCTTGCGCGTGAAGCACAGCCAGGTATTCAGCCCGGCCGCGCAAGCGAGGCCAACGCCGGACTGCTCGATGCCCATGTAGCGCAGGTAAAGCGCGTAGCCGAGCGACGCGGAGCCGACGATCAGCAGCCAGTTCATTGCGCGCGCGCTCGGCAGGAAGAGCCTCATGGCGCGAGACTATGCCGCCGGCAAACCCTGGCGGCAATTCGAATCGGCTCTACTGGGCGGCCAAATGCGCGCCGTCGAAAGTTGTGGCGCGGCAATCGACGTGCACCGTCGAAAGGATGCTGCACAGCCGGTTGGCCGATGCCTCATCGGCAAATGGCCCGGCGAGCAATTGATATTCCGCCGATCCCGACCCATGCCGATGCCTGCGATAGTGCGGTTCTAGTCCGGTCAGGAGCGGACCGTAGCTCGCCTTTACACTCACCCATTGCTCCCACAGCATCGCAACCGTTGCACCGCCGCCGAGGTCCACGGCGAATTCTTTTTTGAGCGCCGGGGTCTCTTCCCGTTTGGCGCCGCCATGGATCGGCAGGCTGGCCACCGCGGATGTCCGGCGTTGCGGCTGTTGGACAAACTGGCTTGACCACTGCGCCGGGGCAGGGCCGTAGGGCGGCGTGGGCGCAAGGCTAAAACTCGGGACCGCGATCAAGGGCGCCGCTGTGGTATTGGTCGGGCGAGAGGGAATTGCCGTCGGTGGTGCCGCAGACATGGCAGCTTGCTTCTTTGCCGTCGATTCCGCGGTCGCGGCGACTTCCTTGACCTGCCGCGTGATCGATCCGGTGGTTTCGTGGAGGGCTCGCTCGAGACTCGCGATGCGCGCCCTCAACCGGTCACGATCGGCTGAAAGCTCTCGTACCGCTGCCGAAAGTTGCGCGGTCTGAAGATTGCCCGCCGAAACGGACGGTCCGGTCTGCGCAAAAATGCGGCTTGGCTCGCGCGCCGCGGCGAAAGCGATCTCGAGCCGTTGCGCGCCCGATCTGGTTTCGGCAGTGAGGGCCGCGGCGGAGACGGCGATCAAAGCCGCGACGCCCCAGCGGACCACCGGCCGTGCGGCACGTTTTCGAACGGGAGGCTGAATGTTCTTTCCAGGCGCGGATTTAATCTCGGCCATCGCAATTCCGGCAGCGAATCAGCTCATTGAAAACATTAGCAGAATCTAGGCATTCTCGCCTCGATCGAATGCCGACAGCCAAGAACCAACGCACCTGCCTTGCAATCGTGCTTGCCGCCGGCAAGGGCACGCGCATGAAATCGCGTTTGCCGAAGCCGCTGCACATGATCGCAGGGCGCTCGCTTCTTGCTCACGTGCTCAATGCGGTTGCGATTGCAGGCGCGCGCGACATGGCCGTCGTGACTGCGGCACGACATGGGCCGGTTGCCGAGGAGGTGGAACGGATCGTTCCGGAGGCGCAGATCTTCGAGCAACGTAAGCGCCGCGGAACGGCGCACGCAGTTCTCGCCGCGAAATGCGCGATCAAGCGTGGCGCAGACGACATTCTCGTTACCTTCGGCGACACGCCGTTAATCCGACCGAGCGCGCTTGCGAGCCTGCGCGCAGCCTTGGCGGATGGGGCCTCGGTTGCGGTGCTGGGCTTCACGCCCGCCGATCCGGCGGGGTACGGTCGCCTCGTGATCGTAAACGGCGAACTTGCAGCAATACGCGAAGAAAACGACGCAACACCTGAGGAACGCCGCATTCCTTTGTGCAATGGCGGGCTTATGGCGCTCGCCGGTGACAAGGCTCTCGATATCCTCGAGCGCATTGACGATGCCAACGCCAAACGGGAATTCTATCTGACCGACGCCGTTGCCATCGCCCGCGATATGGGCTTGAAGGCGGTCGCGGTCGAAGCCGAGGAGAATGACGTGCGCGGCATCAATACCAAAGCTCAGCTTGCGGAAGCAGCGGCGGCACTGCAACACCGGCTGCGCGCGGCCGCGATGGAAGCAGGTGCGACGCTGGTCGCGCCCGAAACCGTTTTCCTTTCCGCCGACACAAAGCTTGGCAGCGATGTTGTCATCGAACCTTATGTCGTCTTCGGTCCCGGCGTCGTGGTGGAGGACGGGGCGATAATCCGCTCGTTTTCCCACCTCGAAGGCGCGCATGTGGGCAAAGGCGCGCGTGTCGGGCCTTACGCGCGCCTGCGGCCGGGAGCCGACCTCGGGCAAGAGGTCCATATCGGCAACTTCGTCGAGGTGAAGGCGGCCACCATCGAGGCCCGCGCGAAAGCAAACCATCTCACCTACATCGGCGATGCGCGCGTCGGCGCCGGCACCAACGTCGGCGCCGGCACCATCACGTGCAACTACGACGGCGTCGCCAAGCATAAGACCGACATCGGCGAGGGTGCCTTCATCGGCTCGAATTCGGCGTTGGTTGCGCCCGTCAAGGTCGGCGACGGGGCCTATGTTGGTACCGGTACCGTCGTCACCAAGGATGTGCCGGCGGGCGCTTTAGCCATCGCGCGTACGCCGCAGACGATTAAGGAAGGTTGGGCGAAGCGCTTGCGCGAGGTCAAATCGCTCGGCAAGAACAGCAAGGCGCGGAAGAAGCCAAAGGCTTGAAAAGGAAGCTGGAAATCGCGGCAGCCTGTTACACGGCGAAATACGTTTTGATTTCCAGCTACTTAACGGCATCGTCTAAATAGGCCTGTCAAAACAGGAGTCGCGCGCGGCGGATGTGCGGGATTGTTGGAATTATCGGCCGCGAGCCGGTCGCCGGGCACCTGGTCGATGCGCTCAAGCGCCTCGAATATCGGGGCTACGACTCCGCCGGTGTCGCTACCCTGGAAAAAGGCGCGCTTGCCCGCCGCCGCGCCGAAGGCAAGCTCAAGTCGCTTGCGGCGCGGCTTGAACGCGAGCCGCTCAACGGCACGATCGGCATCGGGCACACGCGCTGGGCGACGCACGGTCGGCCGAGCGAAGATAACGCGCACCCGCATGCGACCGAACACGTGGCCGTCGTTCATAACGGCATCATCGAGAACTTTCGCGACCTGCGCGAGCGACTCGGCAAGAACGGCGCGAAATTCGGCAGCGAAACCGATACCGAAGTCGTCGCGCACCTCGTGACCGACGAGATGAAGAAGGGCAAGAAGCCCGCGGAGGCAGTCGCCGCCGCGCTGAAGCAATTGCGCGGCGCCTTCGCACTTGCATTCCTGTTCGCCGGCGAAGACGACCTGATTATCGGCGCGCGCAAGGGTTCGCCGCTCGCTATCGGTTATGGCGATGGCGAGATGTACCTCGGCTCCGATGCCATTGCGCTCGCCCCGTTCACCAACACCATCAGCTATCTCGAAGACGGCGACTGGGCCGTGATGACGCGCAAGGGCGTCGAAATTCACGACCAGAGCGACCGCATCGTGAAGCGTGAGGTGCTCAAGTCGACCGCTTCCGCGCAACTGGTCGACAAAGGCAACCACAAGCACTTCATGGCGAAGGAAATTCACGAGCAGCCGGAGGTGGTCGGCCACACACTCGCGCATTACATCGACATGACGCGCGAACGCGTTGTGCTACCAAGGGAATTGCCCTTCGCCTGGAAGGCGCTCAAGCGCCTGTCGATCTCCGCTTGCGGCACCGCCTTCTATTCCGGACTGGTCGCCAAATACTGGTTCGAGCGCTTCGCCAAAATTCCGGTCGAAATCGATATCGCCTCCGAATTCCGCTACCGCGGCACGCCGCTCGATCCGGGCAATCTCGCGATCTTCGTGTCGCAATCCGGCGAGACGGCCGACACGCTCGCCTCATTGCGCTACGCGCGCGAAAACAAGCAGCACGTGCTTTCGGTCGTCAACGTGCCGAC
>JAICMO010000123.1 GCA_025929185.1 Pseudolabrys sp. | reverse complement strand
TAGGAGCCGCGCCGATAGCGGCCCCGGTCTGCGATCCCGACTGGAGCCTCTGGCAGGTCGGCTCGCGCACCATCTGGAACCCGGTCGAGAACCTCGATGTCGGCCTCGAAGTGATGTACTCGCACGTGCGCACGGCCTTCTCCGGTGGCGAAACCACCGGGACGGTCGGCGCACACCCGGCGGGTGCCACCATCGACGACAACAACGTCTGGTCCGGCATCTTCCGCGTGCAACGCAACTTCTGGCCCTGATCGCGATCCGATCACGGTCGGTTAGCTTCAAACCCCCGGCGGGAAACCGCCGGGGGTTTTCTGTTGTCCCGCCGCAGCGCCTTTTGCGTCATCCTGAGGTGCTCGTCCGAAGGACGAGTCTCGAAGGATGACGGGCACTCAGTGTCCCGAACCGTCCCCCTTCGAGGCTCACTTCGCTCGCTCCTCAGGGTGACGGCGAAGGGTCTCGCGCCTCAGGATGACGGAGCAAAGCTTCCGTCGCACCGCGCCGCAAACGCGCCGATGCGCGCGATAATCTCGGGCTCGATTAGCAGCGGCGCATGGCCCTGGTCGGCCACTTCGATTGCCTCGATCGCCGTGCGCCGCGCGCGCATGGCCTCGAGCGTGGCGACGGACAACAAATCCGAGTTCGCGCCGCGGATGGCCATCAGCGGCACGGCCTTAAGTGCGTCGAATTCATTCCACAGCGAGGGCGCGGGCTCGTCGGGTTTGATGCTGCGAAGCGTCTTTGCGAGGCGCACGTCATAGGTCGGCGTCAGCCGCCCTCTTTTGCCTTGCTTGAAGGCGCGCTGGGCGCTTGCCAGCCAATCGGCCGCCGTGAGCTTGGGGAATTGCGCGCTGAACAGCCGGCGCAGGATTTCCGCGCCTTCCTCAAAGCTCGCGGGCTGTGGCAGCTTGCCGACGTACCCTTTAATCCGCATCAGGCCTTTCGGCTCGATGACAGGGCCGATGTCGTTGAGCACCGCGCCGGCGATCGCGGCGGGCCGCGCGCCGGCGAGCAGCATCGTGAGGATGCCGCCGCGCGACGTGCCGATATAGATCGCCGGCAAAGCTTCGAGCGCCGTCACCACCGCGAGCACATCGCACAGTTCGGTACGGACGTTGTAGTTATCCGGATCGCGGTCGTATTCGGATTCGCCGCGCCCGCGGTAATCGAGCGCGATCACGCGGCGCGGACGCGCGCCGTCGCTCGCGAGCGCGGCAGCCAGCGTATCGAAATCGGCCGCAGTGCGGGTGAGGCCCGGCAAGCAGACGACCGGCAGGGCGTGCCCGTTCGCGCGGCCGTAGCAGCGTGCGTGCAGCCGCAGCCCGTCGGGGGCGGCGATGAAAGCGTCGGTGTAGTTTTGTTTCACCATTGCTGAACCGCGGTCTTTCGCAAACCTATATCCGTCATCTTGAGGTGCGCGGCGAAGCCGCGCCTCGAAGGATGAACGGCCGCTGAGTCACTGCCCGTCATCCTTCGAGGGCCGCTTCGCGGCCGCCTCAGGATGACGGAGAAAGGCGCGCGGCTAGAAAATACTTATTCGTTGAAGCTACTCGCTTCCGCGCTTCAGATCGGCTTCGATGAGCACCTTGTTGCCGCCGCCGAAGCGCGCCCGATAGACCTGAAGGTTTTCCATGATGCGCTCGACGTAATTGCGCGTCTCGGAAAACGGGATGCGCTCGACCCAATCGACCGGGTCGACACCCGGCTCGCGCGGATCGCCATAAGCCTCGATCCACTGCTTCACGCGACCGCGGCCGGCGTTATAGCCGGCGAAGGTCAGCAAATAAGAGCCGTGATAATAGTCGAGCAAGTTGCCGAGCTCGGCCGCGCCCATCTGCATGTTGTAGACGGGGTCGCTGAGCAGGCGGGAGCGGCTATAGGTGACCTTGTATTTTTTTGCCGTATCGATGCCGGCCTCGGGCGTGACCTGCATCAGCCCCATGGCGTGGGCGATGGATACGACCTTCTGGTTGAAATGACTTTCCTGCCGCGCGATCGAATAGGCAACCGCAGCGTCAATCGCCGGGCCGACCGGCCTGTAATCGGGAAGGCCGACCGTCGGATAGGCGTAATAGTCGAGCGGCAGGCCGCGGCCCAAGCCCGCCTGGCCGAGCAGCACCATGGCACGGCCGTCTCCGTGCCGGCCGGCGACCTCGCCGAGCATCGCCATGCCCGCGACATCGGTCGCGTTTTCGCCGAGCTCGGCGTAAATCGGCGCGACCAGCTCGCGCTCGTTGATCTTGTAAAGAATTTCGACGGCGCGCACGATCTCCAGCTGACCGAGCGTCGCGCGCTCTTCGGCGGTGAGCGAAACGGGGCCGCGCAGGCCGAGGCGGGGCAGGCCCAGCCGGGCGCGCGCGAGCTGGCCGTAGTAGGTCGCGGTGTATTGCGCGGCGCGCTCGTAATAGGCCTGCGCCTCTTTCTTTTGGCCCATCGCGTCGGCGGCGCGGCCTTCCCAGTAACCGGCGCGCGAGAGGGCGTGCGGGTTGAAGGTGCCGTTGGGGATTTTCGCGAAATGGCCGAGGGCGATCGCCGGCTCGTGCAGGAAACGCAATGCGATCCAGCCGGCGGTGAAGTGCCAGTCGGCGCGGTAGTTGTCGCGCGCGGGCGGCGCGGCGTCGCGCGCAAGCCGGTAGGCGGTCTCCGGCTCGTGCGCATCGAGCATCCTGCGGACGAGGATGCGGCGCTCCTGCCACCATCGATCGGTGTCGATGAGTTCGGCCGGATCGCGCGGGGCGCTCAGCATCAGCGACACCGCATCGGAAATCTTGTCTTCCTTGCGCAGCCAGTGGATGCGGCTGAACATATAGCCGGCGTCACGCCGCGCCGAGAGCGGGACCGCCTCGAGCAGCGCCTTGGCGTTCGACGTCCGGCGGATGACCGCGGCGCGCGCGCGCGCGATGCTCAGCTCCGCTCCGCCGAGCCTGTGCGCGCAGCGCATGGCCGGCTCGATGTCCTCGGCATAAAGGCGCTCGTCCATGCGCGCCTTCTGGTCGGCGCGCGTGATCAAGTCGCCGAACATCGTCATCGCTTTTTCTTCGACGTCAGGCGAGAAATCCTCGTGGCGCCACCCGAAGCGGACCAGCGCCTGCGCGCCCGCGCGATCGCCTTGATCGAGCAGGGCGCGGGCGAGCACGAAGCGGCCCTTTGCGGTCGTCGGGGAATGCTTGGCAAAGAAGGCGCGGACGATCGCATCGTCCATTTTGTCGTTCCACAGCGCGTTCTCGGCGCGGCGGCGAAAAAGCCCGACGTGCGGCCATGTCGGATTGGCGGCGATGAAATCGGCGTAACGCTTGAACGAAGGATTGGTGTTGTCGCTGCGCAAGATCATCCATTCGGCAAGCTTGCGTGCGACGGGATCGTGAATGGCATTTTCCTCCGCGTCGGCCTGTTCGCCTCTTCCTTTTCGCGTGAGTTCGATGACGCGCTGAACGGCAGCGATGTCGGCGGCGCTCGCGGAATGCGATGCGGCAATAGCAAATGAACCGGCTCCCGGGTGCGCGACCATCTTGATCGCCGAGCGGGCAGGGGATGGTCCCAGCACATTGTGAACCGGTTGCAAAAGACCTGAACCCTGCCAGCTGACCGGCCGATTGCGCGGGATCGGCACGTGCTCGGCTACATGCCGCGGCGCTAACGTTTGTGCGGCGGGTTTTGCGTGCGGCAACGGGGCGCCGTGCTTTTTCCGCGGCTCGGCATGCGCCAAGACGATGCCGCAGACGGCAACGATCGCAAGCAAACGAAAAGCAGTACGACCGGTCACGTCCCGTCAGCCCTCACAGCATGTCCGCCGAATCGAAGCATCGCTGCACTTCGATTACGCCAATAAGCCGGGCGAATGGATAGCCCCTTGCCGCTGCGATCAGCGACCGGCTTGCGCATTACGCCGGGACCGGGGCGAAAAAGCGGCAAGCTTGGTTCCTGGGACACAGGGTGGGGCTTTCACCGGGGCGACCGAAACGATATTGATGAGGTCCCGACCCCGGTGGAGATGGCGTGTCATGGCCGCAAAGACCAACTTTCGAGGTTCATTCACCGCGCTGGTCACGCCTTTCAAAAATGGCTCGGTGGACGAGCGCGCCTTTCGGGAACTCGTCGAATGGCAGATCGCGGAGGGTACAAACGGCCTCGTCCCGGTGGGAACGACCGGCGAAAGCCCGACTCTCTCTCACGACGAGCACAAGCAGGTGGTCGAGTGGTGCATCGACCAGGCAAAGGACCGGGTTCCGGTGATCGCCGGCGCGGGTTCCAACTCGACGGCGGAAGCCATCGAGTTGTCGCAGCATGCCGAAAGCTCCGGCGCAGATGCGGTGCTGATCGTCACGCCCTATTACAACAAGCCGACGCAGGAAGGCCTTTACCAGCATTTCAAGGCGATCAACGACGCGATCGGCATCCCGATCATCATGTACAACATTCCGGGACGATCGATCGTCGACATCAACGTCGATACGATGAAGCGTCTCTACGAACTCAAGAACATCGCCGGCGTGAAGGACGCGACCGCCAACATGACGCGCGTGTCGCAGCAACGCGCGGCGATGGGCCCAGACTTCAATCAGCTTTCCGGCGAAGATATCACCGCGCTTGGATTCAACGCGCACGGCGGCCACGGGTGCATCTCAGTCACGTCAAACGTGGCGCCGAGACTTTGCTCGGAATTCCAAGCCGCCTGCCGCAAGGGTGATTTCGCCGTCGCCCTCAAGCTGCAAGACAAGCTCGCACCGTTGCACGTGAACCTGTTCATCGAAACGAGCCCGGCGCCGGTCAAGTACGCACTGTCGCTTCTCGGGAAGTGCGCGAACACAGTGCGGCTGCCGATGGTGCCGGCCTCGGAGAAGGCGCAAGCCGCGGTCCGCGAGGCGATGGTGCATGCCGGCCTGATCAATTGACGCGGCGAGATATCTCGCATGCACGCGTTCGGTGCGCAGCACTCAACGGGGGCTGAACATGTTCGATGATTTCAAAAAATTCGCATTGCGCGGCAACGTCGTCGATCTTGCCATCGGCGTGGTGATCGGCGCGGCCTTCGGCGCGATCGTCAATTCGATGGTGGCCGATCTTATTATGCCGGTCGTCGGCGCCGTTACGGGCGGAGTCGATTTCTCAAATTATTTTCTTCCGCTCTCGGCCAAGGTCACTGCGGCCACGCTCGAAGAGGCCAAAAAGCAAGGTGCTGTATTGGCTTGGGGGCACTTCATAACGCTGCTTATAAATTTCATCATCATCGCCTGGATTTTGTTTCTCCTCATTCGCGGCATGAACAGGCTCTTTCGCAAAGAGGAAGCAAAGCCGGCAGGTCCCACGAAGACCGAAGAGTTGCTCACTGAAATTCGTGACGCGATCAAAGCGAAGTAATTTCAAACGGCATGGCCAACAAACCGGAGCGGCACTTCAAAGTCGTCGCCGATAACCGCAAGGCGCGATTCAATTACGAGATTGGCGAGATTTACGAGGCCGGCATCGCGCTGACCGGCACGGAGGTCAAATCGCTTCGCAACGGCAAGGCAACCATTGCCGAATCCTATGCCGACGCGCGCGGCGGCGAGATTTGGCTCATTAATGCAAACATCCCGGAATATTTGCAGGGCGGGCGCTACAATCAGCCGCCCAAGCGGCCACGCAAGCTTCTCCTGCACAAGCGCCAGATCAACAAGCTCGCCGGCGCGGTCGAGCGGGAAGGCATGACAATCGTGCCGCTCAAGCTTTACTTTAACGAAAAAGGTCGAGCAAAAGTCGAGATCGCATTGGCGAAAGGCAAGAAATTGCACGACAAGCGCGAGACGCTCAAGAAACGCTCGTGGGAGCGCGAGCGCGGCCGGCTTTTGCGGCAAAAAGGTTGACGAATGCCTGTTCCCACCAAGCTGGACCACTGCGTCATTCACGTGACCGACTGGGAGCGCTCAAACAAGTTCTACGGCGAGGTGCTTGGGGCGGAGCTCGTGAAGCGGCCGGCCGGTTGGGCCTATCGGTTCGGGGACAAACAGCTCAACGTGCATGGCCCGGGCGTCAAGCCGGCCGAGGTCGCCCGGCTGCCGGTACAGCCCGGCAACAGCGATCTCTGCTTCGAATGGATGGGACCGATCGAACGCGCGATCGATCATCTCGAGGCTTACGGCATTGCGGTCGAACGTGGACCGATGCAGCGCTTCGGCGCCAAAGGACAGGGCACCAGCGTTTACTTTCGCGACCCAGACGGATCGCTGATGGAATTCATGTCGTACGAGGATACGCAGCGATGACCGATACCGCCACCAATCCGAACGTTCTGCCAAATAACATTCCCGTGCCGCGGGATGATGGCGGCGCCCAGCATCTCGCCGGCATGGCATTGCCCGATATTGCCTTGCCGGCGACCAGCGGCCCCGCGGTCAATTTGTCGAAGCTCAAAGGCCGTAGTGTCGTTTACATTTATCCGCGCACCGGCGTGCCCGGTGTCGCCAATCCGGACGGATGGGACATGATCCCGGGCGCGCGCGGCTGCACGCCGCAGTCCTGCTCATTCCGCGATCATGCCGGCGAACTGAAGGGACTCGGGGTTGAGCAGCTGTTCGGTCTTTCGACGCAGGACACCGCATATCAGCGCGAGGCGGCGGAGCGGCTGCATCTGCCATTTCCTGTTTTGTCGGACGAGAAACTGGAGCTGACCAAGGCCATGAAGCTTCCGATTTTCGTTGCCGGCGGCATGACGCTGCTCAAGCGGATGGCGTGGGTGATCGACGACGGGGTCATCACCAAAGTGTTCTATCCGGTGTTCCCGCCGGACAAGAATGCGGCCGAGGTGATCGCGTGGCTTCAGGAATCGAGATAGGCCCGCACCTCGGCGAAAACCTGTCGGAACATTTCCGGCGTGAGCACGCCGGTGTTCGTGTTGTAGCGGGAGCAATGATAGCTGTCGAAAAGCGTCAGGCTGCCGATTTCATGCGTGCCGCCGTGCTTGAACGGCGCAGATGATTTTTTGGCGCCGAGCGCCACCACCATTGTCTCATGCGCGATGCGGCCGAGCGCGACGACGGCGCGCAGCCTCGGCATTTCGGAAACGGCGGGCCGCAGGAAATCCCGACAGGTGTTGATTTCCGCCGGCGTGGGCTTGTTCTCCGGCGGCACGCAGCGGACCGCGTTCGTGATGCGGCAATCGATCAGCCGCAGACCGTCATCGGGCCGTGCTTCGTATTTGCCCTCGGCGAAGCGATAGCGCGTCAGCGTGTCGTAAAGCAGGACGCCGGCGTAATCGCCGGTGAAAGGCCGGCCGGTGCGGTTGGCGCCTTGCAGTCCGGGCGCAAGCCCGACGATCAGGACGCGAGCATCGCGCGACCCAAAGGAGGGGACGGGAGCATTGAACCAGGCCGGCTCTCGTTCTCGCCAGGTTTTCCGGAAGGCGACCAGACGAGGGCAGCGCGGGCAATCATGCCCGGGCTTGCCGTCGGCATCGGCTGCGGCCCCGCTCAAATTCTACTCGTCGAACTCGTCGTCCGCGGCGCCCGCGCGCTGCGGCGAGGCCGGCCGTTGCAGGAATTGCGGCGTGTGCGAGCGCGGTTCGCGCCCCTCGCGCGGCTCGCGAGCCGGGCGCTCGCCCGGGTCGCGCCCTATCTTGGATTGCAACTCGACGATGTCGATGAAGATGTCCGCTTGTCGTCGTAACTCATCCGCCACCATCGGCGGCTGTGTGGAGACGGTGGAAACGACCGTCACCCGCACGCCGCGCCGCTGCACGGCTTCGACAAGCGAGCGAAAGTCGCCGTCGCCGGAGAACAGCACCATGTGGTCGATCTGCCCGGCGATCTCCATCGCGTCGACTGCGAGCTCGATGTCCATATTGCCTTTGACTTTGCGCCGGCCGGTTTGGTCGACGAATTCCTTGGTCGCTTTCGTCACGACCGAATAGCCGTTGTAGTCGAGCCAATCGATCAAGGGCCGGATCGAGGAATATTCCTGGTCTTCGATGACGGCGGTGTAATAAAACGCGCGCAGCAGATAGCCGCGGGACTGAAATTCGCGCAGCAGCCGCTTGTAGTCGATGTCGAAGCCCAGCGTTTTGGCTGTCGCGTAAAGATTGGCGCCGTCGATAAACAATGCGATCTTTTCAGTGGGGACGGTCATGACTGCTCTCTGGTGATAAAACCCGTATTTCAGACCTGTTCCCGCCCGGCGCTCAAATGTCCGGATCGCCGACAGAGTCGCCACTATTGGAGGTCAAAGGTGCCGCTGGTTAATTGGCCAACACCCACGCAATCGGCGCTCCGGAAAATTCGGCCGGATGCGCCTTAATGCGCTTCCCATCGTTTGGGTAACAGACGTGTTTGGCCAAACCAAGACAAAAATGCTTGAAAATTCCGGAGGCCGGGGATACCTAACACACGTATTTCAGGAAAAGTTCCCCCGAAGGAGCGGCGAGCCGATGGCGCGTGTCACTGTAGAAGATTGCATCGACAAGGTTGAGAACCGGTTTGATCTCGTGCTGCTTGCAAGTCATCGGGCGCGGATGATTTCGTCGGGCTCGCAGATCACGCTCGACCGCGACAACGACAAAAATCCGGTCGTGGCGCTCCGTGAAATCGCCGAGACGACGGTTTCGCCCGGCGATCTCAAGGAAGATCTCATTCACACCTTGCAGAAATACGTTGAGGTCGACGAGCCCGAGCCGGAGGTGCCGCTGATCGGCGCCTCGGCCGGCGCTGGCGTCGACTCTGACGACACGGAAGTGACGGCGGACCGCATGACGGAAGAGGAGTTGCTCAAGGGCCTCGAAGGCCTGACACCGCCGGAGGAGCAGCCCGAGGACGAAGCCGAGTAAATCGAGAGGCACTCCCCCCGCGATCCCGACGGCCCGGCATTCCGGGCCGTTTTGCTTATCAAAGCCTCAATATCTGCGATGGCAATGTCTTGCCGTGACCGCAAAACGGCATGATATCCTTGGGGGCGGAACCGCCGTCCCGATCGACGGGAAATAAAGTCGGCATGGTGCCGCCGAACCGAATCCATGGCGCGCGTACAGAATAATCTGCCAAAGGTGCAAAGGCGGACGCCGCCGAAACGTCCGATCGAGCGAAGCTTTAGCGCTTCACAACAAGAGGTTGAAAAACCGGGAGCTTCTCGCAAGCCGCAAATGATGCGGCAGTACGAACTGGTGGAGCGGGTACGCCGCTACAACCCGCACACCAACGAGGCCTTGCTCAACCGCGCTTACGTCTATGCCATGAAGGCGCATGGCGAGCAGGTGCGCGCGTCGGGTGACCCGTATTTTTCGCATCCGATCGAGGTCGCCGCGATCCTGACCGACTTGAAGCTCGACGACGCGACCATCGTCGCGGCTCTGCTGCACGACACCATCGAGGATACGGAAGCGACGCGCGCCGAAATCGACAACCTGTTCGGTCCCGATATCGGCGCGCTTGTCGACGGCCTTACCAAGTTAAAAAAACTCGACCTCGTCACCAAAGAAGCCAAGCAGGCGGAAAACCTGCGCAAGCTTTTGCTGGCGATCGCAAACGACGTCCGTGTTCTGCTGGTGAAGCTCGCCGATCGCCTGCACAACATGCGCACGCTCGACTTCATGCCGGTCGAAGCGCGGCGCCGCTCGGCGGAGGAGACGCTGGAAATCTATGCGCCGCTGGCCGGCCGCATGGGCATGCACGAGATGCGCGAAGAGCTGGAAGACCTGGCCTTTCGCGAGATTTATCCGGAAGCCTATAAAGTCGTGAGCGAGCGGCTCAACGCGCTTGCCGAGCGGCACATCCATCTCATCAGCGAAATCGAAAAGCAGCTCACAAAGAAACTGGCCGACCAGGGCATCAAGGCTGTGGTCAGCGGACGGCGCAAGCGCGCCTATTCGATCTGGCGAAAGATGGAGCGAAAGTCGGTCGGCTTCGAGCAGCTTTCGGACATCTTCGGCTTTCGCGTCGTCGTGAAAACCGTCGCAGACTGCTACCAGGCGCTGGGCATCGTGCATACGACCTGGCCCGTGGTGCCGGGGCGGTTCAAGGATTACATCTCGACGCCGAAGCAGAACGAGTATCGCTCGATTCACACGACGCTCATCGGCCCTGGCAAGCAGCGCGTCGAACTGCAAATCCGCACCACCGAGATGCACGACATCGCCGAATACGGCATTGCCGCTCACGCCCTTTATAAAGACAACGTCGGCTCGCCTACGGAAATGCTGTCGCGGGAATCGAGCGCCTATGCGTGGCTGCGGCGCACGATCGAATTGTTGGCCGAAGGCTCGAATCCGGAAGAGTTTCTCGAGCACACCAAGCTCGAGCTATTTCACGATCAGGTATTTTGCTTCACGCCCAAGGGAAAACTGATCGCGCTGCCGCGCAAGGCGACCGCCATCGATTTTGCCTACGCGGTGCACACGGACGTCGGCAACACGGCCGTCGGCTGCAAAATCAACGGACAAATCGCGCCGCTTGTTTCGGAAATCGCCAACGGCGACGAAGTAGAGGTCATAACGTCCAAGGTGCAGGCCGCACCGCCTGCCGCCTGGGAGTCGATCGTGGTGACCGGAAAAGCGCGTGCCGCCATCCGGCGGGCGACGCGCGCCGCGGTGCGGGCGCAATATACCGGCCTCGGCCGCCGGATGGTCGAGCGGCTCTTCCATCGCGCCAAGATCGCCTATGCGGACGAGAAGCTGACCGCCGCATTGCCGCGGCTCGCCCGTACGTCCATCGAGGAGGTGATGGCGGCGGTCGGCCGAAGCGAAATGAAGGCATCGGACGTGGCGCGAGCCATGTACCCGGATTACAAGGAAGAGCGCGCAGCCGCGATCGCCAAGCGGCAAAAAGCGGAAAGCGGCTGGTTCGGCCTCAAGCGATTCTCCGCGGTGAAGTTCAAAATTCCCGGCATGGGCACGGACGGCGACGGTGCCACCAGCGTTGCCATCCCGATCCGCGGCATCAACACGGATTTGCCGGTGCGCTTTGCGCCAAATGGCGGGGCGGTGCCGGGGGATCGCATCGTCGGCATTCTTACGCCGGGCGAGGGGATCACGATTTATCCGATTCAATCGGCGGCGCTCAGCGAATTTGAGGACAAGCCGGAGCGCTGGCTCGACGTGCGTTGGGACGCGGACGAGCGGACCCCG
>JAICMO010000054.1 GCA_025929185.1 Pseudolabrys sp. | reverse complement strand
GGCACCGGGGCGCGCACGATTGTGCCACCGAAGGCCTGGCCGCTGGCCTGATGGCCGAGACAGACACCCAACACAGGAATTTTCGCCGACGCTTTTGCAATCAGATCGAGGCAAATGCCGGCTTCGTTCGGCGTGCAGGGGCCCGGCGACAGCACGATCGCCTCCGGGTCGGCGGCCAGCACCTCGTCCGATGAAATCTTGTCGTTGCGATGGACGACGACGTCCGCCCCCAACCCGCCCAGGTGGTGGAAGAGGTTGAAGGTAAAACTGTCGTAGTTATCGATCAAAACGATCATGTTCTGCCGCCTGCTCAAGGTCTTACGGCGGGGGCTTTGGGGGGTCAAGCAGCGGCCCCCGGGCTGGCTACTGCCCCCGTTTGGCGGCACTCGCAAAGCGTCGCGCCTCTTCGGCGGCGCGGAACAGCGCCTTGGCCTTGTTGATGCACTCCTGCTGCTCCAAATCCGGATCGCTGTCGGCGACGATTCCGGCGCCAGCTTGCACGTACATCACGCCGTCCTTCACCAGCGCCGTGCGCAGCACGATGCAGGTATCCATCTCGCCGGCGGCGGAGAAATAACCGACGCAACCCGCGTAAAGGCCGCGCTTTTCCTGCTCCAGCTCATCGATGATTTGCATCGCGCGCACCTTCGGCGCGCCGGAAACGGTGCCGGCCGGGAAACCGCCCGCAAGCGCATCGAGCGCATCGAGCTTTGGATCGAGCGTGCCTTCCACGTTCGAAACGATGTGCATGACATGACTGTAGCGCTCGACGAAGAACTGGTCGGTCACCGTCACCGTGCCCACCCGCGCCACGCGGCCGACGTCGTTGCGCCCGAGATCGAGCAGCATCAAATGCTCCGCGCGTTCCTTCGGATCGGCGAGCAATTCATCTTCCAGCGCTTTATCCTCATGCGGAGTCGCGCCGCGCGGCCGGGTGCCCGCAATCGGCCGGATCGTCACCGTGTCGCCGGTGACCTTCACCAAGATTTCCGGGCTCGAGCCCGCGATCGCGAACGCGCCAAAATCGAGGAAGTAGAGATAAGGCGACGGATTGGTTCGGCGCAGCGCGCGATAAAGCGAGAAGGGCGGCAACGTGAACGGCGCCTCGAAACGTTGGGCAAGCACGATCTGGAAGGCATCGCCCGCCGCAACGTAATCCTTCGCCTTGCGCACCATGGCCTTGTATTCCTCGGGCGATGTGTTCGATTTCGGCGCAACGGCAATTGGCCCCATCTCGGTTTGCGCCCACGATTTGTCGAGATGGCGGTCGAGATTCTCGATCACACCGGAAAGCCGCTCGGCCGCACGGGCGAGCGCCGCCTTCGCGTCGACGTTCTTTTCGGGCCGCACGGGCGTTACGACCGTGATCGAATCCTTCACCGCGTCAAACACGACGATCAGCGTCGGCCGGATCAGCACCGCATCGGGGATCCCGATGGGGTCCGGATTGAGTGAGGGCAGTTCCTCGATCTGCCGAACCATGTCATAGCCAAGGTACCCGAACACGCCCGCCGCCATCGGTGGCAGCCCCTCCGGCAGCTCAATGCGGCTTTCCGCGATCAGCTTCCGCAGCGACTCAAGCGGTGGCTCGGGACATACGCTAAAGGCGTCAGGCGTTGCCCGTGCGCTGCGATTGATCTCCGCGCGTGAGCCTTGCGCGCGCCAGAGCAGATCGGGCTCAAGTCCGATAATCGAATAGCGCCCGCGCACCGCGCCGCCTTCGACCGACTCGAGCAGAAAGCTCATCGGCTTTCCGCCGGCGATCTTGAGGAACGCAGAAACCGGAGTCTCAAGGTCGGCGACGAGCGTGGTCCAAACCACCTGTGCCTCGCCGCGGCGGTAATGCTCGGCGAATTGCGATTCGGACGGTTCGACCTGCATGGATCAGCGCGCGGTGCCGAACAACTGGGCGCATGGCATGGTTCGCAATGCGCGGCGGTTTTCGAACATGCCCATCCTATTGGTTCGGCGTGCCACCGCCGACAATCTGGTTGACCGCCTGTTGATTGACGTCGACGCCAAGCTGGCTTTCCAGCTTCGTCACGTACTCCGCCAGCAGATCGTCGGTGTAGGAGCGCTGCAGCGTGTCGGTCATCTGCTTGACGCCGGCGGCGCCCAGGTCGGGCTTGGATTCGGTCACGTCGGTCACCACGAACACGTAGCGCTCCGTTTCATTGTCGCCTTCGACGCTCGCCGGCGTTCCTTTGGCCGTGCGGAACGCGCTCTCGATCACCTTGCCCGGCACCTTGTCGCTCGAATGGCCGCGTTGCAGGTCTGTGGCTTTCTCGACGGAAAGACCGCTATCGCTTGCAAGTTGAGCGAGCGTGCCGCCGCTCTTGAGCTTGCCCACGAGGTCCTCGGCTTTTTTCTTGAGCCGCGAGCCAATCTCGTCGTTGCGCCAATGCGTCTCGACTTGCTGCTTAACTTCGTCGAGGCTGCGCTCGCGCGAGGGCGTAACGCCAACGACGTCGTACCAAAGATAACCGCCGCCGGGCACTTGCAGGGGATCGTTGTCGACGCCGACATCGGTCGAAAAAGCCGCGGTGATTATGTCCGGCTGTTTGGGCACGTTCGGGATCGGCGAGCCGTCCGGCGCGCGGCCCGATCGGTCGACCGCATCGATCGTTCGTGCGCTAAGGCCGAGTTTCTTCGCCGTTTCTTCCAGCGTCGAACCGGCCGCGCGCTCATCCTCGATTTTGTCGCGCATTTCGCCGATCTGATTTTTGGCACGCGTCTCAGCAATGGTCCGTTTGATCTGCGGCGCGACCGCGTCGTAGGCGGGCTGCTTGCCGGGCTCGATTTTGGCGACTTGCACCAGCACGGTGCCGAACTCGCCCTTTATCGGAGCGCTGGTTGCGCCTTCCTTCAGGTCGAAGGCGGCCTTCGCGATGGCAGGATCGATAATGCCGGATTTGGTCACGGTGCCGAGGTCAATATCCGAATCCTTCAACCCGCGCTCTTTCGCAACGTCGGCAAAACTTTTGCCTTTGGCGATCGCGTCGGCGGCAGCCTGCGCTTCCTCCGGCTTTTGAAAGACCATTTGCAGGACGTGCCGGCGCTCGGGCGTGCCAAACTCGTTCTTGTGCCGCTCAAAATATTTTTTTGCATCGGCATCTGAAACGGTCATCCATTTCGCCTGCTCGGCGGGTGTCAGCGAAAGCAGAACGAGCTTGCGGTATTCCGGCGCGCGGAACAGCACCTTGTGCTCGTCGAAGTATTTGGTCAGCTCTTCCGGCGTCGGTGTGGGAATGTCGCCGGCCTGCGCTTGTCCGAGCTTGACGAAGTCGATCGCGCGCTTTTCGTTCTGGAACTGATCGATGGCCTGAATCGAAGTTTGCGGCGGCTTCAGTCCGCTGGTGATGCCGTCGGCGAGTTGCTTGCGCAGCATCACCTGTCGTTGCTCGTTGACGAAACGGCCTTCGCTAAATCCAGCCTGCCGGATCAGTTGCTCGAAGCGATCGCGGTCAAACTGTCCATTGATGCCGTGGAAGCTCGGATCGCTGGTGATCCGGCTCGCGACTTCCTTATCGGAGATGCCCAAATGCAATTGCCGAGCGCGTTCATCGAGCGCGGTTTGTGCGATCAGTTGGGCGATGAGTTGGCGATCGATGCCAAGGTTACGTGCTTGGTCCGGCGTTATCGGCCGGCCAATCCGGCGACCGATTTGCTGGAGTTGTTCATTGTAATATTCACGGAATTGCTCGATGCCGATCTCCGTCCCACCGACCTTTGCGAAAGTCGAAAGACCGAAACCGCGAAAAATGTCGCCAATGCCCCAGATCGCGAAGCTAATGACCAGAACGCCCATGACCGCGGCCATAACGCCCTTGCCGAGCCAACTGGCTGAGGCCTTGTGGATACCTCGAAGCATGCGACCTGCTTTTGCCGGTGAATAAGGCTAACGGCGACTTCCATAGCGCCCCAAGGTATTGCAACTCAAGTAGGATCGCCCGTGACCCGCGGGCGCATGGGATGACAGAGGTCCGCTACTCGCGAAGGGGAACATCATGATGGTCGGGCCGCGCCCGCTGGTGGCCGGGAACTGGAAGATGAATGGGCTTTCCGCTTCAGCGGCCGAGCTGCGTGCCGTGATCGCCGGCGCGCCCGCACTCGCGGGCAAGGTCGACCTGATGATTTGCCCGCCGGCAACCTTGCTTTCGGCTTTCGCAGCAATCGCCGCTGGCTCCGCTGTTGCAATCGGTGCCCAGGATTGCCACGCCGAAGCATCCGGCGCGCACACCGGGGACGTTTCAGCGGAAATGCTTGCCGACGCCGGGGCAAGCGCCGTCATCGTCGGCCACTCGGAGCGTCGCATCGACCATCACGAAACGGATGAAATCGTGCGCGCAAAAGCATTGGCGGCATGGCGCGCGAAGCTGACCGCGATCGTTTGTGTCGGCGAAACCCGCGCGGAACGCGACGCAGGACAGGCCCAGACGGTCGTCAAACGCCAGCTTGCGGGCTCGCTGCCGGATGGCGTGACCGCGAACAATACGGTGATTGCCTATGAGCCGGTCTGGGCGATTGGCTCCGGCCTGACGCCGACGGTTGGCGACGTAGCCGACATGCATGGTCTTATCCGTTCACAGCTGAGCGCGAGGTTTGGCGATCGAGGCACAGATGTTCGCATCCTCTATGGCGGTTCGGTCAAAGCCGCGAACGCCGCGGAACTGTTGAAGGCAGCCGACGTAAACGGCGCGCTGGTCGGCGGCGCGAGCCTGAAAGCGGCGGATTTCCTGGCGATTGCAGCAGTTTACCGCTAGCGCGCGTGAGGGTGGCAAAGCCGCACAGGATCGTGTAGAGACCGCGGCGAATTCCTATATGACCGGCATGGCGCAGGGGTCGCTTGGACGCCCGGCCGACGCGGTTGTGAGTGAAGCGGCAGATGCAGCAGGTCGTTATCGTCATCCATTTGATGCTGGTGCTGGCCCTGATCGGGGTCGTACTGCTCCAGCGCTCCGAAGGCGGTGGGCTCGGCATCGGTTCGACCGGCGGATTCATGACCAGTCGTGGAACCGCGAACGTGCTCACCCGCGCGACCGCGATCCTGGCCGCGCTGTTTTTCGTGACCAGTCTGCTGCTTTCGATCCTGGCCGGCATGGGACGCAAGCCGACATCGATCTTCCAGGGCGGCGGACAGCCGGTACCGATACAGCACCCGGCTGGCTCAACGGCGCCGCCCGCAAACAAAGGCGGCGGGGTGCTCAACGAGCTTCAGCAGAGGAGTGCGCCGAAAGCGCCGCCACCCGGGCCGCAAGTGCCCACGTCGAAGTGAAGAAGTCTACGAAGGGCCGGAATTCCGGCCCTTCAGCGTTTTGAGGGCCTGTTGAAAACGGGAGTTACGGACAAACATCAGGACCAAAATGAATACAGGTCGCCAAGCTGCTGCTATTGCAGGAAAAAAGATGGGTAGGCACAAGCGCATTCGCGCTCTGCGCCTTTTGCTCTCGTCGAATCGATTCGGGGCCGCTAAAGGTTAAGTCCCATGGCGCGGTACATTTTTATCACCGGCGGCGTGGTTTCATCCCTCGGCAAAGGTCTCGCTTCGGCGGCGCTCGGCGCGCTTCTGCAGGCGCGCGGCTACAAGGTCCGGCTGCGCAAGCTCGACCCCTATCTCAACGTCGATCCGGGAACGATGTCGCCTTATCAGCATGGCGAAGTGTTCGTCACCGACGACGGCGCGGAGACCGATCTCGATCTCGGCCACTATGAGCGTTTCACGGGGCGGCCGGCGAGCCGTCAGGACAACATCACCACCGGACGCATTTATCAGGAAATTCTCACCAAGGAGCGGCGTGGCGATTATCTCGGCGCGACGATCCAGGTCATCCCGCACGTCACCAACGCCATCAAGGATTTCATCCGCGAGGGTAACGACGGCTTCGATTTCGTGCTGTGCGAGATCGGCGGAACGGTCGGCGACATCGAGGGCCTGCCGTATTTCGAAGCGATCCGCCAACTCGGCAATGACCTGCCGCGCGGCCAGGCGGTTTACATCCATCTCACCTTGATGCCGTACATTCCGAGCGCCGGCGAGCTTAAAACGAAGCCGACGCAGCACTCGGTCAAGGAATTGCGCTCGATCGGCATCCAGCCCGATATTCTGTTGTGCCGCACCGACCGCCCAATCCCGGAGAGCGAACGGCGCAAGCTTGCGCTTTTTTGCAACGTGCGCGAAAGCGCGGTGATCGAGGCGCGCGATGTCGACAACATCTACGCCGTGCCGGAGGCCTACCACCGCGCGGGCCTCGACAGCGAGTTGCTCGCAGCATTCGGCATCGAAAATTCGACACCGCCTGATCTTGCGCGATGGCGCACGATCAACGAGCGCGTCCACAACCCGGAAGGCGACGTGACCATCGCCATTGTCGGCAAATACACAGGCATGAAGGATGCCTACAAATCGCTGATCGAAGCGCTCTCGCACGGCGGCATCGCCAACAAGGTCAAGGTCAATCTCGATTGGATCGAGTCCGACGTATTCGAGAATGAGGACCCTGCGCCGTTCCTCGAGCAAGTAAACGGCATTCTCGTGCCTGGCGGCTTCGGCCAGCGCGGCGCGGAAGGCAAGATCAAGGCGGCGCAATTCGCGCGCGAGCGCCAGGTGCCGTATTTCGGCATCTGTTTCGGCATGCAGATGGCCGTGCTCGAGGCTGCGCGCAATCTGTGCGGCATCGACGATGCGAATTCGACCGAGTTCGGCGCGACATCGGAGCCCGTCGTCGGCTTGATGACGGAATGGCTCAAAGGTAACGAGCTACAGCAGCGCCGAGCCGGCGGCGATCTCGGCGGCACCATGCGGCTCGGCGCTTACCCGGCGATGCTCACGCGCGGCAGCCGCGTGGCAGAAATTTACGGCCGCATCGAAATTTCCGAGCGCCACCGGCATCGTTACGAGGTGAACACCAACTACAAGGGCCGATTGGAACAGCGCGGCATGCGCTTTTCCGGCATGTCGCCCGATGGCATTCTGCCTGAGATCATCGAATACGACGATCATCCATGGTTCATCGGCGTGCAATTCCATCCCGAGCTAAAGTCGCGGCCGCTCGAACCGCATCCGCTGTTCGCCTCTTTCATTGGCGCCGCCGTCGAGCAGAGCCGGCTGGTGTAACGTCGTTTCGATCCAGCCGCTCCCCCTAACGACCCATTCGTCATTCGATCGCAAATGCGATAATGTAACCTTTCCTTGTGCCGTTTGACGGAGCGGCGCCATGGCGGAAGACGACAAGGTCTTCGCGGGCTCGATCCCCGAAATATACGATCGATATCTGGTCCCGCTTATTTTCGATGCTTATGCGCGCGATCTCGCGACGCGGTTGGCTCAGGCCAATCCGCGCACCGTGCTGGAGACAGCCACCGGAACGGGAGTTGTTACCCGGGCGATCGCATCGCGACTTCCGGCGGACGCGCACATTGTTGCAACCGATCTCAACCGGCCGATGCTCGATCACGCAAAGGCCCGTCAATCCGACGATCCGCGCATCGACTGGAAGCAGGCCGACGCGCTGGCTCTCCCGTTCGAAGATCACAGTTTCGATGCCGCCGTCTGCCAATTCGGGGGGATGTTTTTTCCCGATAAAATCCGGGCATACGGGGAAGCGCGCCGCGTTCTCAAACCGGGCGGCCGTTTCTTATTCAGTGTCTGTGATCGGATTTCGGAAAATGAGTTTGCCGACGTGGTGACGCAAACACTTGCCGACATATTTCCACAGAATCCGCCGCTTTTCCTCGCCCGCACGCCGCATGGCCGCCACGACCTCGATCGTGTCCGTTCCGAGTTAAAGGTTGCCGGCTTCGCTGCCGTTTCGGTGGAGACCGTCGACGAGCTAAACAAGGCGGCTTCGGCGCGCGACGTCGCGGTCGCGTACTGCCAAGGCACTCCGCTCAGGAATGAAATAGAGGCTCGTGATCGTCGGGCGTTGACAAGGCGACCCATCTGGCAGCAAGAGCGCTCGCCGCGCGATTTGGCGCAGGAACCGTCAGTGGCCGCATCCGCGCACATGTTTTCGGTGCTGCGCGCTGACGCCAGGAGCGGCGTCGCGTTCGGTCGGCGCGCCGGCAATGGCGTTAAAAAGCGCGGCCGGGAATTGCATTGCTGACCTGCAAAAACCGTTTGAATTTGCACCGAAGTTATTACGGTCCCGCCGTTATTTGCGCAGAGACTATTTGTATAAAGTCGCCTCGCGCGTTGGATTTTGTCCGCTCAAAATTTTGCGCATGCAACCTTGAGGACAAATCCAATGCGTTACGTATCTAACATCGCCCTTGCGTTCGCGTTCGGCGGCCTGCTTGTGGCCGTGCCGGCGCAAGCGCAAGCACAAGACACGCCAAGCCAAGGCATGATGAACCAGAACACGATTCATAGCGCCGGCGGTCCGAACCAGTTGGGCACTAACTGCTGGGTATCGACCAACAGCGACATGGGTTACGGCTACTGGACGGCCTGCGAAAATCCGGCGCCCGCCGCCAAGCGCGCGAAGAAGAGATAGTCCAAGCGCGAACGTCCAGCCGGCGGAAGCATCGTTTCCGCCGGCTGCTCGCGAAGCGCGCCTCTATTTTGCGATCGATAAAATCGATGTGCTAGATCGTGCGCATGACCGGCGCGGGCCTTGACCACATCGTTCATGCGGTACGCGATCTCGACGCGACGGCGGCATTTTACGAGCGGCTCGGATTTCAGGTCGGCGCGCGCAATCGTCACCCGCGCGGCTGGGGCACGCAAAACCATATCGTCCAGCTTCCCGGCACATTTATCGAGCTGCTTGCTGTAACGGACAGCGCCGACATTGCGCCGCACGCGCCGGGCGTATTTTCATTTGGCGCCTTTAATCGCGATTTCCTGACGCGGGGGCAGGGGCTTTCGATGCTGGTGCTGGAGGGCCGGGATGGCGATGCCGAACACTTTGGCGCGAGCGGCATCGGCGAGTTCGCGCCTTATTATTTCGAGCGCAAAGGCAAACGCCCCGACGGGACCATTGTGACAGTCGCGTTCACGCTGGCGTTCGCGCGCGACGACAAGGCGCCCGATGTCGGCTTCTTCACATGCAAACAGCATTATCCGGAAAATTTCTGGAATTCGGCTTTTCAACATCATGCAAACGAAGCAACGAGTGCCGGGGGCATTGTGCTTGTAGCCGATGACCCGGCGCAGCATTGCGAATTTCTGGCCGCATTCGCCCACACCGACAAATCGATGAAGCGCGGAAATAGTTTCTTGCTGACAACGGTGCGCGGCACAATCGAAGTCATGACGCCTTCCGATTATTCCAGCCAATTCGATATCGCTTCGCCACACGCGGTGCATGGCGCGCGGCTTGCGGCAATCAGGTTCCAAGTCGAAGATTTGGCGAGAGCAGGCGCAATATTCGATGCTGCGAAAATTCCGCGCCGAAGCTTGCATGGTCGGATCGTCGTTGGACCTGAAGTCGCCATGGGCGCGACCCTCGTGTTCGAAACCATGAACTTTGCGACCGGTTGACCCCGCCGCTGGCGCGCTTCATGGTCGCCCCCGAACAGGGTAAGCGCGCTTGGACAAGGGCCTCCTTCCACATGCGACCGTTACGGTTGCTGACGTGCCATTCGGCAACGCTCTGCCGCTGGCACTGATCGCCGGTCCTTGCGCGCTGGAAAGCCGCGCGCATGCCTTGGAGATGGCGTCGGCGCTGAAGGAAATCGCCGGCCGCGTCGGCATCAAATTCGTCTACAAAACGTCTTTCGATAAGGCGAACCGCACGTCGGCGAACAGCGCGCGCGGCATCGGCCTCGATCAGGCGCTGCCGATCTTTGCCGAAATCCGCGAGACACTCGGCGTGCCGGTGTTGACCGACGTGCACGAGGCGGCCCAATGCGTGCGTGTTGCCGGTGCCGTCGACGTGCTGCAAATCCCGGCCTTTCTCTGCCGGCAGACCGACCTGCTGATCGCGGCCGCTGAAACCGGCAAGCCCGTCAACGTGAAGAAGGGGCAGTTCCTCGCGCCGTGGGATATGAAGAACGTCGTGCAGAAAATCACCGGCGCCGGAAATCGAAATGTGCTCGTCACCGAGCGTGGTGCTTCGTTCGGTTACAACACGTTGGTCTCCGACATGCGCGCGCTTCCCATTCTCGCGCGCGAGACCGGGGCGCCCGTTATCTTCGATGCGACGCACTCTGTGCAACAGCCGGGCGGGCAGGGCGCGTCGTCGGGCGGCGAGCGTGAATTCGTGCCGGTGCTTGCCCGCGCGGCCGTCGCTGTCGGGGTTGCCGGTATTTTCATCGAAACGCACCAGGATCCGGACCACGCGCCTTCTGACGGCCCCAACATGATGCCGCTCAAGGAGATGGAACCATTGTTGCGTCGCCTGATTGAGCTTGACCGCCTCGCCAAGCACTGACCCGCCGCAAGCTCCGTTCCGCAATGACCCGTGAACTCAATCTGATGGCGTTCGTCGTGTTTGCGACGACGCTGTTCATGCGCACGGTCGATCCGATCATCCCGCAAATCGCCATTGGCCTTGGCGTCACGGCAACGACCGCGGCGCTGCTGTCGAGCGGCTTCACGTTGCCTTATGCCTTGATACAGCCGCTGCTTGGCGCCCTCGCCGACATGCTGAGCAAAGCGCGTCTGATCATCGCCTGCATGCTGTCGCTGAGCGTCATCACGCTTGTCGCCGGCTTTGCGACCAGCTTCGAAGCGATGATGGCCTGCCGCGTGCTCGCCGGGATCGCGGCCGGCGGCGTGTTTCCGATTGCGCTCGCCATTACGGGCGACCGCGTCCCCGTCAAGCAGCGACAGGTGGCGATCGGGCGCATCCTGTTCGCGGCCATGAGCGGCAATCTGCTCGGTGCGTCCGGGTCGGGCATCATCGCGGACTTCGCCGGTTGGCGCAGCGTGTTCTTCGTCACCGCCGGCATCGGCTTGCTCGCGCTCGCCATTGCAATCCCGAGCTTTCGCCAGATGCGCGAGACGCCGGGTCGGTTCGATCTGTCGACCTTCGTGCCGAATTACCGCGCGGTGTTCAGCAATCCGCTCGCGAAATTCTGCTTTGGCGCCGTGTTCATGGAAGCGATCTTCATGTTCGGCGTGTTTCCTTACATGGCGAGCCTGCTGCATACCGAAGGCGTTACCAGCGCTTCGATCGCGGGCATCGTGATCGCGGGCTTTGGCGTCGGCGGCATCGGTTACACAATGACGGTGTCATGGCTGCTGGCGCATGTCGGTCCGCAGCGCTTGATGGCCGCCGGCGGCATGATCATCGCATCGTGCCTGCTCGTGATTTCATTGCGCGCGCCCTGGCCCGTCGAGTTCGTCAACTTCGTCGTGCTTGGATTCGGTTTCTACACGCTGCACGGATGCATTCAGGTTTTCGTCACCGAACTGGCGCCCTCGGCGCGCGGATCGGCGATGGCCGGACACTCCGCGTTCTTTTTTCTCGGACAGGCGGTCGGACCGGTGATCTACGGACTTGGGCTGCGCAGCATCGGAATTGCGCCGGTACTCGTCCTTGGCGCCCTCGTGCTCACGATTACCGGTTGGGTCTGCGCCTGGCGACTGCGGTATCCCGCGCCAGCGACAGCCTAACCGCGCCCCCGATAAGGCGCGACGCCCTGATCCGGCACCCACACGCCCGCGGGCAGTTTGCCCGATTGCCAGAATACGTCGATCGGCATGCCGCCGCGCGGGTACCAGTAGCCGCCGATGCGCAGCCATTTCGGATTGAGCAGCCCCACGAGTCTCTTGCCGATCGTCACCGTGCAGTCTTCGTGAAAGCCGCCGTGGTTGCGGAAGCTCGTCAGATAAAGCTTCAGCGACTTCGACTCGATCAGGAAGCGAGCGGGCACGTAATCGATGACCAGATGCGCGAAATCCGGCTGTCCGGTGATCGGGCAAACGCAGGTGAATTCCGGCGCGGTGAAGCGCGCGAGATAATTCGTATCGGGATGCGGATTGGGTACACGATCGAGCGCCGCCTTTTCGGGCGAGGCGGGGATCGGCGTCGGACGCCCCAGTTGCGGCGGTTTTCTGGCCATTTGGCTTGTTCCTAAAGTAATGGATGCCCCGTCACCGCGGGGCATGACAAGGGGGTTCGCGATCTTGTAGAAGCGCTCAAATTCCAGCCCGGGACCGCTATGACCGCCATTACCGATATCATCGGCCGTGAAATTCTCGATAGCCGCGGCAATCCGACCGTGGAAGTCGACGTGATCCTCGAAGACGGCTCGCGAGGCCGCGCTGCCGTTCCCTCCGGCGCCTCGACCGGCGCGCACGAGGCGGTCGAACTGCGGGACGGCGACAAGGCCCGCTACGGCGGCAAGGGCGTGCGCAAGGCGGTTGCCGCGGTCACCGGCGAGTTATTCGACGCGATCGGCGGGATGGACGCCGAAGCGCAGGCCAAGATCGACGAGACGATGATCGCGCTTGATGGCACGCCGAACAAAGGCCGGCTCGGCGCCAACGCCATTCTCGGCGTATCGCTCGCGGTTGCCAAAGCTGCGGCGGCGGCGAAGAAGGAACCGCTTTATCGCTACGTCGGCGGTCCGGTCGCGCGCCTGCTGCCGACGCCGATGATGAATATTCTCAATGGCGGCGCGCACGCCGATAATCCGATCGACTTCCAGGAATTCATGATCATGCCGGTCGGTGCGCCGACGTTCTCGGAAGCGTTGCGCATGGGCGTCGAAGTCTTCCAGACGCTCAAAAAAGCGCTGCACGATGCCGGCCACAGCACCAGCGTCGGCGACGAAGGCGGCTTTGCGCCTAATCTGAAATCGGCCGAGGAAGCGCTCGATTTCGTCATGCGCGCGATCGAGAAGGCCGGCTATAAGCCAGGCAGCGACGTGGCGATCGCGCTCGATCCGGCTTCGACGGAATTTTTCAAGAACGGCGCCTACGTCTACGAAGGCGAACGCAAAACGCGCCGCGCAAAAGAACAGGCGCAATATCTTGGCGAGCTGGTGTCGAAATATCCGATCGTGTCCGTCGAAGACGGCATGGCCGAAGACGACATGGAAGGTTGGAAGGCTGTCACCGACCTGATCGGTTCCAAATGCCAGCTCGTCGGCGACGATCTGTTCGTCACGAACGTCAAGCGGCTCGCGGATGGCATCAAATCCGGCGTCGCCAATTCGATCCTGATCAAGGTCAATCAGATCGGTACGCTGACCGAGACGCTGGCGGCCGTCGAGATGGCGCACAAGGCCGGCTACACGGCGGTGATGTCGCACCGTTCGGGCGAGACGGAGGATTCAACCATCGCCGATCTCGCCGTCGCCACCAATTGCGGGCAGATCAAGACCGGCTCGCTCGCGCGCGCCGATCGAACGGCGAAATACAATCAGTTGCTGCGAATTGAAGAGGAGCTTGGGCCGCAGGCGAAATATGCGGGCCGCGGCGCGCTCAAGCAGTATAAGTAGATCACGGCTATTCATTCCGCGGGCTTGCGCGCACTCCCGATTAAGGGGAAATTGACGCCGACCCGTTCCGAGCTATTCCAACCAGTCGGTGTCGCGATGGACCAATCCACACGTCTGAGCACCATGGACCGCCGGCAGGCGGTCGAGCGCCTGAGCAATTTTGTCGCGTCCTCCGTCGAGGCCGCGCGCGCGATGGAAAAACCGTTTTTCCACCTCGAATTCGACCGGGTGTTTCCTGACGATGTCTACGCGAAAGTTCTCGCGATGATGCCGGTTGCGGCCGATTACCGGCCGATGCACGGCCGCAGCAAGGGACACGATCTGAACGACGGCACGCACACGCGCGTGAAGATCGATTTGTTTCCGGAATACATTCGCAATCTGCCGCCGGAGAAACGCGCGCTTTGGGACGTGGTCGGGCGCGCCTTGTGCTCGGACGTGGTAAGGGACGCGTTCATCCGGCGTCTTGCACCGGGTCTTTCCAAACGCTTCGGCGCGGAGTTCGCAAAGGTCGGCATGTATCCGATACCGATCCTGACGCGTGACATTCCGGGCTATCTCATCACCCCGCACACGGATACGCATTGGAAAGGCATCACAGTTCAACTCTATCTTCCGAAGGACGACGCAAACACCGACATCGGCACCATCTTTCACGAAAAACTTGCCGATGGATCGCTGCCGAAGCGCACGCAGATGCGGTTTGCGCCCAACACGGGCTACGCGTTTGCGGTCGGGGACGACACGTGGCACTCGGCCGATCCGGTCCATGACGGGGTAAAGACGCGCGATTCGCTCCTGCTCACGTACTTTGTCGATGCCGGGCTTTTGCGCATTGCGCGCAACCGCGGCAAGCGCGTCGGCAATTTCGTGCTCAACGAATTGCGGGCGCGCGGCCTGTACTGAGCGGCAAGCGTTAAACCAGCTTTAACAGCCGCCTGCCACTGTCGCCCCATGGTCACGTACCGGCGGCGTCGTTCCATTTTGACCGCGCTTGCGCTTTATACGCTGGCGGCGCTGTTCATCGGCTATTTCGGCGTCAATGCCTTCACCGGCAATCACGGCCTACGCGCTCAACAGGACCTCGAGCAGCAATTGGCCAAGATGAATGTCGAGCTTGCCGAGCTGAAGGCGGAGCGCGCACACTGGCAGCACCGGGTTTCGCTGTTGCGCTCGGACCGGATCGACCCGGACATGCTCGACGAGCGCGCCCGCGCCTTGCTCGGCTATGCCGATCCCAACGACGTGACATTGCTACTTCATCCCCGCTAGGAACCGCGCGCGGTCCGCCGCCGTTATCCACCGTTCGTCAATTCGCCTTTGCACTCAACCCGTTGAGTGCGGGCATAAAAGTTTGCAGGGAGCGCCTGCGCTTCCGCCTCGGGTCGAATTACGCTATGGGGGTTCCGATGTCTCGAAGCCGAGCACGCGGTTAGGTCAGTGCAAGGAGTGTCATGACCGTCGCCAGCAGAAAAACCGAGGCCGAAAACGGTGCGCGGCCCTTCCAGAAGGCGGTGCCCGATTTCAGCAAGGAGCAGGACCTCGCCGCCTACGAGCGGATGCTGACCATCCGCCGCTTCGAGGAAAAAGCCGGGCAGATGTATGGCATGGGTCTCATCGGCGGTTTCTGCCACCTCTATATCGGCCAAGAAGCTGTGGTCATCGGCATGCAGATGACGCTCAAGCCCGGCGATCAGGTCATCACGGGATACCGCGACCATGGGCACATGCTTGCCTGCGGCATGAATCCCAAAGGCGTCATGGCCGAATTGACCGGCCGGACCCATGGCTATTCCAAGGGCAAGGGCGGCTCGATGCACATGTTTTCCGTGGAAAAAGGCTTCTACGGAGGGCACGGCATCGTCGGCGCACCGGTGCCGATCGGAACGGGGCTGGCGTTTGCGAATACCTATCGCGGCAACGACAATGTGTGCCTGACCTATTTCGGTGACGGCGCCGCCAACCAGGGGCAAGTTTACGAGAGCTTCAACATGGCGGAGCTCTGGAAATTGCCGGTCGTCTATGTGATCGAGAACAACCGCTACGCCATGGGTACCGCCATCGCGCGTTCGTCGGCCGAGACAAATCTTTCGCGGCGCGGACTGTCGTTCAACATTCCGGGCGAGCAGGTCGACGGGATGGACGTGCGTGCAGTCAAGGCCGCTGGCGACAAAGCCGTCGCATGGTGCCGCGCCGGCAAGGGACCGTATATTCTGGAGATGCTGACCTACCGCTATCGCGGCCACTCGATGTCGGACCCCGCCAAATACCGCACGCGCGAGGAAGTCGAGAAAGTCCGCGCAACCCACGATCCGATCGAGCAGGCGCGCCTGCGTATCATCGAGAAGAAGTTCGCCAGCGAAGACCAATTGAAGAAAATCGACGCCAAGGTGCGTGCGCTCATCAATGAGGCTTCCGAATTCGCCACCCACGATGCAGAGCCCGACGTTTCCGAACTTTACACCGACGTTTACCGCTAGAGCCCAAGCGTTTCCGTTCCTTGCCCCGCTCCGAGTAACATTTCCATGCCGACCGAAGTGCTGATGCCCGCGCTGTCGCCCACGATGGAGAAGGGCAATCTCGCAAAATGGCTCAAGAGAGAGGGTGACGCCGTCAAATCGGGCGACGTGATTGCCGAGATCGAAACCGATAAAGCAACGATGGAGGTCGAAGCGGCCGACGAGGGCACGCTCGGCAAGATTCTTGTGCCGGAAGGCACGCACGATGTCGCCGTGAACACGCCGATCGCCGTGATTCTCGGGGAGGGCGAGGACAAATCGGCGATCAAGGACGTAAAGCCGTCGCAGCAGCAGAAGGCGGCGGAATCAGCAGCCCCGGCAAAAGCAGAAAAGGCGGAAGCGAAAGCACAAGAAACGCCTGCGCCAAAGCAAGAACAGAAGCCGCCGCAAGCGCCCGAAGCGAAAGCCGCAAGCGATCCCGACATTCCCGAAGGAACCGAAATGGTCACCATGACCATGCGCGAAGCGCTGCGCGACGCCATGGCCGAGGAGATGCGGCGCGACAAGGACGTATTCGTGATCGGCGAGGAGGTCGCGGAATATCAAGGCGCGTACAAAGTCACGCAGGGACTGTTGCAGGAATTCGGCGCCAAGCGCGTCATCGATACGCCGATCACCGAGCATGGTTTTGCCGGTCTCGGCGTCGGCGCAGCGTTGGCGGGCTTAAAGCCGATCGTCGAATTCATGACGTTCAACTTTGCCATGCAGGCGATGGACCATCTCATCAATTCCGCCGCCAAGACGCTTTACATGTCGGGCGGGCAGATGGGCTGCTCGATCGTGTTTCGCGGGCCGAACGGCGCCGCGGCGCGCGTCGCTGCCCAGCACAGCCAGGATTACTCGGCCTGGTATTCGCACATTCCCGGCCTGAAGGTGATCGCGCCTTTTACCGCTGCCGACGCCAAGGGCCTGCTCAAGGCGGCGATCCGCGATCCCAACCCGGTCATGTTTCTGGAAAACGAGATTCTTTACGGCCATTCCTCGCCGGTGCCGAAACTCGATGACTTCGTCTTGCCGATCGGCAAGGCGAAGATCGCGCGCTCCGGCAATGACGTGACCATCGTCTCGTGGTCGATGGGCATGAGCTACGCCCTGCAAGCCGCCGAAGAACTGGCGAAAGACGGCATCGATGCCGAGGTCATCGATCTGCGCACGCTGCGACCGATGGACACCGGTACGATCGTCGCCTCGGTGCAGAAGACCGGGCGCGCCGTAACGGTGGAAGAAGGTTGGCAGCAGTCGGGTGTCGGCGCGGAAATCGCCGCGCGCATCATGGAGCGCGCCTTCGATTACCTCGACGCGCCGGTCGCGCGCGTGTCCGGCAGGGACGTGCCGATGCCTTACGCCGCCAATCTCGAGAAACTCGCCCTGCCGTCGGTCGCGGAGATCGTCGAAGCCGCGAGAGCCGTTTGTTACCGGTGAGGTTGGCTGTGGAACAGCGTGCGTGTCCCGGATGCGGTGCAGCGCGAAGCAACGCGAAGCGGTGCACCGCTGAT
Organism: Pseudolabrys sp.; assembly: GCA_025929185.1. GTDB lineage: Bacteria > Pseudomonadota > Alphaproteobacteria > Rhizobiales > Xanthobacteraceae > Pseudolabrys. The sequence goes on along the minus strand of JAICMO010000054.1, from coordinate 3,443 downwards.
CCGGGACCGCTACATACTGGAACGGTCCCGGGTCTGCAGCGCACCACTTCGTGCTGCGCTGCGCCCGGGACACAAACCAGCGCCTAGAGGCTCCTGTCGCATGCCCACCAACATCCTCATGCCGGCCCTGTCGCCTACGATGGAGAAGGGAAACCTCTCCAAGTGGCTCAAGAAGGAGGGCGACACGATCAAATCGGGCGACGTCATCGCCGAGATCGAGACCGACAAGGCGACGATGGAATACGAGGCGGTGGACGAGGGCACGCTTGCCAAGATCGTCGTGCCGGAGGGCACGCATGACGTGGCGGTGAATTCGGTCATCGCCGTGCTCGCCGGCGAAGGCGAGGACGTGAAAGCGGCGGCTGGTGCGAAGATCGACGCGCCGAAGAAGACAGAACCGAAGAAGGTCGAAACGGCCAAGCAGGGAGCCTCATCCTTCGAGACGCGGCCTGCGGCCTCTCCTCAGGCTGAGGCCAAGCGAAGCCCTCACCCTGAGGAGGCGCGAAGCGCCGTCTCGAAGGGCGAGCGCGGGCAGCCGGCGCATGGAAATCGCATATTCTCCTCGCCTTTGGCCCGTCGTCTGGCGAAGGAAGCGGGCATCGATCTTCAACGCGTCCAGGGCTCCGGCCCGCACGGCCGCATCATCGCGAGCGATATCGAGGATGCCAAATCAGGCAAGGGACTCGTGGCCCCTGCGGCTGCACCCGCCGGCGGCGTGGCGATTGCTCCCGCGATGTCGGATCAGCAAATCCGCGCGCTGTATGAAGATGGCAGCTACGAAGTCGTTCCGCATGACAACATGCGCCGCACGATTGCGCAGCGGCTCACCGCCTCGATCCAGACCATTCCGCATTTCTATCTCACGGTCGATTGCGATATCGGAAAGCTCGTTGCCGCGCGCGAGGAGATCAATGCCGCGGCACCCAAGGACAAGGACGGCAAGCCGGCCTACAAGCTTTCGGTCAACGATTTCGTCATCAAGGCGCTGGCGCTGGCACTGCAACGCATTCCCGACGCGAATGTGAGCTGGACCGAGGGCGGCATGCTCAAGCACAGGCATTCCGACGTCGGCGTCGCGGTCGCAATGCCGAACGGCCTGATCACGCCGATCATCCGCAACGCCGAGAGCAAATCGATCTCCGGCATCTCCAACGAGATGCGCGATCTCGCCACGCGCGCGCGGGCGCGCAAGCTCAAGCCGCAGGAATATCAAGGCGGCAGCACCGCCGTCTCCAATCTCGGTATGTACGGCATTAAGGACTTCACCGCCGTCATCAACCCGCCGCACGCGACTATCCTGGCGATCGGCACCGGCGAGGAACGCGCCGTCGTGCGCAACGGACAGATCGTTGCCGCGCATATCATGAGCGTGACGCTATCCTGCGATCACCGGGCGGTTGACGGGGCGCTCGGCGCCGAGCTCATCGGCGCGTTCAAGACGCTGATCGAAAACCCGGTGATGATGGTCGTCTGAACGACGGGCAAAGACCAGCGATTCTTTCCCTCTCCCCTCGTGGGAGAGGGTGGCGAGCGAAGCGAGCCGGGTGAGGGGGATGCGCCAGCGGGTAGCCAGACGGCAACGTTCTTTCGATCAAATGATGATGAAAGGAAACAAAATCAACGGTCCATCCGCCGATCGGGACCTGCCGCCTAAATTTCGCGTGCATCTTGCGTGATCAAGATCTTGTGCAGCGAGGATTTCGCATAGTGCGCTTCTGGACTAACGACATCTTGACGAGAACAGGCGCTGTGGCGGAACGAATAGCCGAAGCGATTGAAAAGTCCCCCTCACCCGGCTTCGCGCCTGCCGGCGCTCAGCCACCCTCTCCCACAAGGGGAGAGGGAAAGAAAGCAAGCGTGAATGCCTGATACGTCGTTCGACATTCTGATCATCGGGTCCGGTCCCGGCGGCTATGTTGCCGCCATCCGTGCAGCACAGCTCGGTTTCAAGACCGCGATTGTGGAGCGCGATTATCTCGGCGGCATCTGCCTGAACTGGGGCTGCATTCCGACCAAGGCCTTGCTGCGCTCGGCCGAAATTTATCACTACCTGCAACATGCGAAGGATTACGGGCTCTCCGCAGGGACGGTGAGCTATGACGCCGACGCCGTGGTGAAGCGCTCGCGCGCCGTGTCGAAGCGGTTGAATGACGGCGTCGGCTTCCTGATGAAGAAAAATAAGGTTTCGGTGATCTGGGGCGAGGCAACGATCGATGCGCCCGGCAAGGTCACCGTCAAGGCGTCGAAGACCGAGGCGCCGAAAGGCGCGCTCGGCGCCGGCAGCTATCAAGCCAAGCACATCATTATCGCGACCGGCGCGCGGCCGCGCGTTTTGCCGGGCATCGAGCCCGACAAAAAGCTGGTGTGGACGTATTTCGAGGCGATGGTGCCGCCGACCATTCCGAAGTCATTGCTGGTGATCGGCTCGGGCGCGATCGGCGTCGAGTTCGCGTCCTTCTTCCGCACGTTCGGCACCGATGTGACCCTGATCGAAGTGCTGCCGCAAATCCTGCCGGCCGAAGACCAGGAAATTCAGACGTTCGCGCGCAAGAGCTTCGAGAAGCAGGGCATCAAGATCCTGACGAGCGCAAAGGTGACGAAGCTCGACAAGAAGACGGATAGCGTCACCGCGACGATCGAAGCGGACGGCAAGACGCAAACGCTCGTCGTCGAGCGCGTCATTTCCGCCGTCGGCGTCACCGGCAACATCGAAAACCTGGGGCTCGAAAAGCTGGGCGTGAAGACCGAGCGCGGGATCATCGTCGTCGACAAACATAACAAGACGAACGTTTCCGGCATCTACGCGATCGGCGACGTCTCGGGCCCGCCGATGCTGGCGCACAAGGGCGAGCACGAAGGCGTTCTGTGCATCGAAGCCATCAAGGGCCTAAACCCGCATCCGATGAACAAACAGATGATCCCCGGCTGCACCTATTGTTCGCCGCAAATCGCATCGGTCGGGCTCACCGAGCAGGCCGCGAAGGAAAAGAAGCTCGACATTCGCGTCGGCCGCTTTCCGTTCGTGGGAAACGGCAAAGCGATCGCGCTTGGCGAGGACCAGGGCCTTGTGAAAGTCATTTTCGATAAAAAGACGGGACAACTCCTTGGCGCCCATATGGTCGGCGCCGAAGTCACCGAGCTCATTCAGGGTTACGTGGTCGCAATGAATCTGGAGACGACGGAAGAAGAGTTGATGCACACCATCTTCCCGCATCCCACGCTTTCCGAGATGATGAAGGAGGCGGTGCTGGATGCGTATGGGCGGGTTTTGAATATGTAACCCGCCGTCCCGGCCAAGCGAGTGGAACGAGCGCGAGCCGGGACCCATATTCCGCAGCCCTATCGATGGACTGCGGAGTATGGGTCCCTGAGTTCACAAACGAAGTGCAACACCTTCTTAAGGGGGTGTTGCCATGGGTTGCAGGTACCGGCAGCTGTCGTTG
>JAICMO010000198.1 GCA_025929185.1 Pseudolabrys sp. | reverse complement strand
TGAATTCGGCGCGGCCGGCATCGACGACGCGCTATTGCGGTCGAGCGCCGATGATACCGTGCTGCTCGGCAATGGCTGCCTCTGTTGCACGGTGCGCTCGGACTTGCAGATTGCGCTGCGCAAGCTCGTCGCCGACCGCGAACGAGGCGAAATTCCCGATTTCCGCCGCATCATCATCGAGACCAGCGGCCTCGCCGATCCGTCGCCGATCTTGCAAACCTTCGCCACCGACCGCGCGCTCGGGGGTGAATTTCATGTCGAGGCCGTCGTGACCGTAACCGATGCGGCTACCGGCGAAGCGACTCTCGAGTGGTCCGCGGAAGCGCGCAAGCAGGCGATCCTGGCCGATCGGTTTGTCGTGACGAAAACCGACATCGCCTCGGCAGCGACCCCCACGCTCATCGCAAAGCTGTGCGCGCTCAATCCACGCGCCTCGATCGACAAGGCCGTCGACGGCGCGCTTGACCCGCGCCGCCTGATCGAGCCCGCCGGCGAGCCTCGCAGCGCGTTCGTCGCCGAAGCAAGCCATAGCGACGGCATCGGAAGCTTCGTCCTTACCGACACGGCACCCATCAAATGGCCGGCGTTTGCGCGCGCCATCGATACCCTGCAAGCGCTGCGCGGGCCGGACCTGTTGCGTGCCAAAGGTATTCTCAACGTCGAAGGATGCCGCGGGCCGGTGGTGGTGCAGATGGTGCAGCACCTGATCCATCCGCCGGTCGAGCTCGAAACCTGGCCGGACGATGACCGCACCAGCCGGCTCGTGTTCATTACACGAGATATTTCCGAGCAGCAGGTGCGCGCGCTGTTTGCGGCAGTGAATGCGCTAACCCCGTCATCCTGAGGTGCGAGCGAAGCGAGCCTCGAAGGATGACGAGCCCCGGCCGTCCATCCTTCGAGGGCCGCGCTCCGCGCGGCCGCCTCAGGATGACGGATCATTCCCGATCCCTGCCCGCGATCTCGGCCTGCCAAGGCGCAATGCGGCGCTCCACCCAACCGATCAACCAGTTCAGCCCGATCGCCATCACCATCAGAATGATGATCGGCACGAACATCGTCGCCGTGTCGAAATTATTGGCCGAGTTGATGATGACCGCGCCGAGGCCGGAAATCGTCGTGAAAAATTCCGCGATGACCATGCCCACTACCGCGCGGCCTACCGCCAGACGAATGCCGGCCATGATGTAAGGCAGCGTCGCCGGCAGCACGATGCGTCGCAGGATCACCGCGTTCGGTGCGACGAACGATTTGCCGACCTCGATCAGCGTTTTCGGCACCGCCATGACCCCCGCCCAGGTATTGATGCAGATCGGGAAAACCGACATCAGGAAGATGACGGCGACTTTCACCGCGAAGCCAAGGCCGAGCCAAAGAATAAGCAGCGGCACCAGAGCGACCAGCGGCATCGCATATCCGGCCGTGACATAGATGCCGAGCGCCGCGCCCGCGGCACGCGAGCCTCCGACGATGAGGCCGAGCGGCACGCCGAGCACGATCGCAAGCGCATAGCCGATCACGAACGGCCGCAGGCTGTCGTAGAGCGCGCTGCCGAGCTGCCCGCTGCGCGCCAATTCCCAGAACGCGACGGCGATCGCGCTCGGATACGAGCCGAACACCGGATTGATGTTGCGGCCGAAGATTTCCCAGAGGGCGAGCGCGCAAATGATCGACGCGAGCGTGATCGCCCAGCGCGGCCACGGACGCCGCTCGGCTGAGCTGGCCGTGTGCGTGATGGACTTTCGCTCCGCGTTGGCGACTTCTGTCATTGGGCGCCGTCACTGCACCGTCTGCGCGTCGTGCAGCAAACGCCAGACGCGGTAGCGTGTTTCGGAAAATTCGCGCAGGCCGCGCACCAGCCCGAGGTCGGGGCGGGGGCGTGATAGCGGCACATCGATCACTTCGCGCACGCGCCCCTCGCGCATCACCACGATCCGGTCGGCGATCAGTACGGCCTCGTCGAGATCGTGCGTGACGAACAGGATCGTCTTTTTCGTGCGCGCGTGAATATCCAGGAGCTCCGTCTGCATGGATTCCCGCGTTTGCGCGTCCAGCGCGCCGAACGGCTCGTCCATCAGCAGCACCTTCGGATCGATCGCCAGCGCGCGCGCGATGCCGACGCGCTGCTTCATGCCGCCCGACAGTTGATGCGGCCGGCGATTGCGCGAGTCCGCCAGGCCAACGAGATCCAGATATTTCATGGCGGTATCGGACAGTTCGGCGCCGCGCACGCCTTTCATCTCGAGACCGAACATCACGTTTTGCAACGCATTGAGCCACGGCAAGAGCTCGGCGTGCTGAAAAACCATGCCGCGGTCGTAGCCGCAGCCGCGCACCTCGTTGCCGTCAACGGTGACGCGGCCGCCGCTCGCCGCATCGAGCCCCATCGCGACCCGCAGCGCGGTAGTTTTGCCGCAGCCGCTCGGGCCAATGAGCGCGACGATCTCGCCGTCGCGAACATTGAAGCTGACGCGGTCGAGCGCCTGCACGTGCTGCACCTCGCCGGCGACGCGAAGCGTGAACTGCTTCGATACCTCGGCGAACGTCACCTCGCCCATGTCGCCCTCCGGCTACGCAGGCTTGCTACTTGCTGGCAGCGGCCAGTGCCTTCTCGCGGTACTCCGGCGCGACGGCGATCTTCAGGTCGATCGGCTTTGTCAGTTTGCCCACTTTCACCAGCTGCTGTTGAAGCCATTCGAGCTTGTCCATCGGAATCGGGAGAGTAGGGTCGACCGCATGATGCTTGACCGCATCATCCCAGACGAAGCCCGGACGCGGATCGTCCGGCTTGGCGTGAGTCATCTCACGCGTTAGCGCAACCGTCGCATCCTTGTTGGCCACAGCATAGCGCAAGGCTTTCATTTCCGCCGTCAGGAAGCGGACGGCGTCATCGCCGCGCGCGGCAAGCACCTTGGCCGACGACGTGATGCAGACTCGCAGGAGCTTGGGCAACGCGTCGCGCCCTGCGATCAGCAGGTGAACGTCCTTTGGTGCAACCGGCTCGTATTCGTTCGAAACGACCGCGGCCTGCACGACTCCGCCGACCAGCGCCTGATAGCGTTCGCGATCGCCGCCAACCGCAGCGAGCTTCACCTGGCTCGGATCGACGCCGTACTTTTCCAGCGCCGCGCGCGCCAGCATGTCGGGCATCGAGTTGGGCGCCGATACCGCGATCGACTTGCCTTTGAGATCTTTCACACTGTGAATGTCGTTGCCGCGTACGTAAATGCCGTGCGGCACAACCACCCAGTGACAGCCGAGAATTTTCGCGTCAGCCCCTTTAGCGTCGGCCGAAATAACGCCTTGCGGGCCGCCTTCGAAGCTGTCGAGCTCTCCAGCTATCAGCGCCTTGAGGCCGATTTGATCGTCCTTGACCTGCTTGATCTCGACCTTGATGCCTTCTTTTTGATCAAACCCGCGTTTGGCGGCCATAAAGAAAAAACCCGCGTCCGACTTGGCGTTAAGGACGCCGTGGCGCCAAACCTTGCCGGACTGCGCCGCAGCCGGCGTTGATGCCGAGCAGAGCATGGCAAGGACAAAGGCGGTCCCGAGACCGACCATCATTTTCGAGCTACCGTGCATTGAGTTGATCCTCCTCCGCGCTTTCCGGCTTCTCGTTTTTGTTCCGCACAGCATAGCAAAATATTTATGCCAGGCGACGTTCCCAAAACGCACTGTGCGGGACCAGCCTACCCGCCGCAAGCGTCGGCAAAGATGTATTCGCGCATTTCGCGAAAAGCTGCGGGCGTCGCAGCTTTCGCGCCCAGGGAGCGGGCCGCCATGAGCCAAAAATTCACCCTCAATATCAGTTGCTTCTTACCTGCCCTGAAGGGGAGGTCACCCGCCGAAGGCGGGCGGGGGCTCATGTCTAATGCTTGACCGCCTGCCCAATCCTTCCCTTTCAGGGGAAGCGGAAAGAAGCTGCTACACCCTCACCGGCCGCGAAATTTTCTCGCGCGCTGCCGCGATCACGTCAGGCACGGCCGCGTCGTTGTTCGGGGCCATGACGTGTACGCCGGAGACACCGCGAATCTCGGCCAATTGCTCGATCAACTCGACACAGATGCGCTGGCCTTCCGCCACCGGATCTACCGCTCTCTCCATGCGAGCGATAAATACATCGGGAATGATGGTGCCGAATAATTTTTCTTTCATCCATTGCGCCGACTTCGCCGAGCGCAGCGGCGAAATCCCGATCAGGAGCGCAAGCTTGTCAGTAATGCCGTGGCTGGCAAGGCGCGCCATGTAGCGCGCGACCACGTCCGCATCCATGCAGAACTGCGTCTGCACGAATTGCGCACCGGCCGCGATCTTGGCGTTGAGGCCTTTCGGCTGCCACCCTAAAGGCGGATCGATCGGACTGTCTGCGGCACCGAGGAAAAAATCGGCGCGGCCGGCAACCTTGCGCGCGGGCGGAAGCTCGCCCTCGTCGCGCAGGCGACGCGCCGTTTGCAACAGCACGCGGGTGTCGATATCGAACACCGGCGTTGCATCCGGCTGGTCGCCGGCGCTCGGATCGTCGCCCCGCAGCACCAGCAGGTTGCGCACGCCGGAGGCCGCGGCGCTGATGAGGTCGCTTTGCAACGCGATGCGGTTGCGGTCGCGGCATGTGAGCTGGAGGATCGGCTCGATACCGTTCTGCACCAGCAGAGCGGCAGCGGTCACAGAGCCGAGATGCGGCCGGGCGCCGGCGCCATCGGTGACGTTGACGGCATCGGCCAAACCTTTAAGCGGCAGCGCTTTCGCCAGCAGATCGTCAGGCGAAACAGACACCGGCGGCGTGATTTCGGCGGTGATGACAAAGCGGCCGCTGTTGAGTTTTTCCTGCAAATTCATCGCGCTGCCCACCCACCAGAATCCAGTGGACCTTGCAAGCCCAACAATGGGAAAAGACCGGAATAGCGCGAATGACGCGCGGTAATGCGGGTTTTCAATGCCGATTGTCTCCCTGGACGAAGCGCTCAGCATCATCCGCGACAGCGCGATGCTGGTGGTGCCGCGCGAAGTTTCCGGTGTGCCGATGGCGGCAACGCGCGCGCTCATTCGCCGCCATGTGAAAAAACTGCATCTTGTCGCCTTGCCGACTTCAAGCCTGCAGGCGGATCTGCTGATCGGCGCGGGCTGCGTCGCGACGCTCGAAACCTCGGCGGTCAGTCTCGGCGAATTCGGGCCGGCCCCGCGCTTTTCCGCCGCGATTACCGGCGGAACCATCCGCATGCTGGACGCGACGTGCCCCGCTTTGCACGCGGCCCTGCAGGCATCCGAAAAAGGCGTGCCGTTCATGCCGCTACGCGGGCTGATCGGCTCCGACGTGCTGAAATATCGCGACGACTGGAAAGTGATCGACAGCCCGTTCGGCAATTCCGATCCGATCGTGCTGCTGCCGGCGATCAAACCGGATGTGGCTCTGATCCACGCGCCGATGGCGGACCGGTTCGGCAACGTCTGGATCGGGCGCCAGCGCGAACTGGCGACCATGGCGCATGCAGCGGAGCGCACCATCGCGACCGTCGAAAAAATTCACGAGGGCAATCTGCTCGACGATCCTGTTCTCGCCGCCGGAACGCTGCCGGGGTTTTACGTCGAGCATGTCGCGGTTGCCGAGCGCGGCGCGTGGCCGCTGCCGCTGCCGGA
>JAICMO010000164.1 GCA_025929185.1 Pseudolabrys sp. | reverse complement strand
GCACCCTGTTCGTCCGCAAGCCGCTCGCGCGCATCGACAAGCCTCCCGAGGTCAATCCCTCGCATCGACGACCCGACCCCAACCAACTCGAGTTCTGCTATGCCTGAACTTCCCCGGACAGCCCTGCGCGAAGGCGGGGACCCATACGCCGTGAGCTAACGAGAGACTGCGGAGTATGGGTCCCGGCCCTCGCTTGCGCTCGGCCGGGACGACAGTCTCAAAAAATTACTCCGCCGCTTGCTTTGTCGCCGCGCTGCGCTGGCTCACGAGATAATCCATCGCCGCCTGCACGCCGCCCTTTTTGTGCGGAACGTTGGCAAGCGAAAGCGTCATCTCCGTTGCGGCGAGCGCGCCCATGAGCATCGTCTCATTGATGTCGCCCAAATGGCCGACGCGGAAATACCGGCCGGTGAGTGCCCCGAAGCTCGATCCGTACGAGATGTTGAAGGTGTCGAGCGCTAGCGCCCGGAACGCATCCGCGTTGTGGCCTTCCGGCAGCAGCACGGCGGTCAGCGTCGGCGAGTAGTACTTCGGATCGCGGCAAACCGTCTCAAGCCCCCAGGCCTTCACCGCTCGGCGCGTCGCTTCGGCAAGGCGTTCATGACGGGCGAACACGTTTTCGAGCCCTTCCTCGTGCAGCATCTCGATCGACACCGCGAGGCCTTGCAGCATCTGCGTCGCCGGCGTGTAGGGGAAGAAGCCGATCTTGTTCATGTTCAGCATGTCGTCCCACGCCCAGAACGATTTGGGCAGCTTGGCTGTCTGCGCAGCCTTCAGCGCCTTGTCGCTTATCGCGTTGAACGACATGCCGGGCGGCAGCATCAGGCCCTTCTGCGCGCCGCCGACAGTCACGTCCACACCCCATTCGTCGTGGCGATAGTCGGTCGAGGCGAGCGAGGAAATCGTGTCGACGAACAGCATTGCCGGATGGCCGGCGCGGTCGATCGCCTTGCGTACTTCCGCAATGTTCGACAGGCAGCCGGTCGACGTCTCATTGTGCAGAACGCAGACCGCCTTGATTTCCTTGTTCTTGTCTTCGCGCAATTTGGCTTCGATGGCGGCAGGATCGGCGCCGGTGCGCCAGTCGGTCGGGATGAACTCGGCTTTGAGGTCGAGCTTCTCGGCCATCTTTTTCCACAGCGTGGCGAACTGGCCGGTCTCGACCATCACAACGCGGTCGCCGGGCGACAGTGTATTGACGAGGGCTGCTTCCCAGGCGCCGGTGCCGGTCGCGGTGTACATAATGACGGGATTGGCTGTCTTGAAGATTGTCTTGATGCCTTCGAGGCACTTCTTGGCGAGCTTCGCGAACTCCGGGCCGCGATGGTCGATGATGGGCGTATCCATGGCCCGCAGCACGCGGTCGGGCAGCGGAGTGGGTCCCGGTATATGGAGGAAGTGTCGCCCGACCTGTCGCGAAGAATTCTTAGCCATTGCCAGTGCGCTCCTACGGCAGCAATTCGTGGATTTTCATGTTTAATCACGCCGGGCCCGCAGAGGGCGGAGCGCTTGTGGCGTTGAACTATGAATGTAACAGTCGGGTCAAGGGTTTTTCGGCAGTGCAAACAAGTGGTTTGCCGGCTGGGTAAACGACCGGAAAAGCAAGGGTTTAGGGGAAGTGACGGTGTTAACGCCCGGCCTCGAGCGGCGGCTTAAGGCCGCGCTCGCTGGCGACGTTTGGTTTGACCGGTTTACGCGCGTCCGCTACGCGACGGATGCCTCGCATTATCAGGTCATGCCGATTGGCGTTGTTGCGCCGCGGTCCATTGAGGAAGCCGAGCGCGCGATTGCCTTGGCACGCGAGGAAGGTGTCAGCGTGCTGCCGCGGGGCGGCGGCACCTCGCAGGCCGGGCAGACCGTCAATTCCTCGCTGGTCGTGGACTGTTCGAAATATTTGACGCGCATTCTCGACCTCGATGTCGAGGGGCGGCGCTGCGCGGTTGAACCGGGCATCGTGCTCGATGAGTTGAACCGCGCGCTCAAACCGCACGGGCTGTGGTTTCCGGTCGACATCTCGACCGCCTCGCGCGCGACCATCGGCGGCATGGCGGCGAACAATTCGTGCGGCGCGCGCTCGATGCGCTTCGGCACCATGCGCGATAACGTCATTTCGATCGATGCCCTCATGGCGGATGGCACGCTTGCACACTTCGGCAGCATCGGCGGCAGCGCGTCCGATATTCCGAAACCGCTGCAAGCACTGGCAACGGATCTGCTCGCCATCGGGGCGCGCGAGAAGGACGAGATCGCAACACGCTTCCCGAAAGTGCAGCGCCGCGTCGGCGGCTACAATCTCGACGCTCTCGTGCCGGGCAAGAACGACATCAACCTCGCGCACATTCTGGTGGGTGGGGAGGGCACGCTCGCCTTTTCGACGCGAATCGAGCTGAAACTATGGCCGCTGCTCGGACATCGCGCGGTCGGTGCCGTCCATTTCGGCAATTTCTATGAGGCAATAAATACAGCGCAGCACATCGTGAAGCTTGCGCCGATCGGTGTCGAGCTGATCGACCGCACCATGATCGAGCTTGCGCGCGAGATCGCGATGTTCCAGCCGACGCTCGATCAATTCGTGCGCGGAACGCCGGAAGCGATTTTGCTGGTGGAGTTCGGCGAGGAGGATCACCAAGAAAATCTGAGCCGGCTCGATCGGCTGAAGGAATTGATCGGCGATCTCGGATTTTCCTGGGACAAAACCGGCGCCAAGTGGGGCGGCGTCATCGAAGTGCTCAGCCCGGATTTGCAAACGGCCATCACCGACGTTCGCACGTCCGGCCTCAACATCATGATGTCGATGAAAGACGAGGGAAAGCCGATCTCCTTCGTCGAGGATTGCGCGGTGCCGCTCGATCACCTCGCCGATTACACCGCTCGGCTGACGCAGGTGTTCGAGAAGCACGGCACGCGCGGAACCTGGTACGCGCATGCGGGCTCCGGCTGCCTGCACGTGCGCCCGGTGCTCAACCTGCGGCAAGAGAAAGACGTGCGCGCCATGCGTGCGATTGCCGAGGAAGCGTTCGCGATGGTGCGCGCGTACAAGGGCTCGCACTCCGGCGAGCATGGCGACGGCCTCGTGCGCTCCGAATTCAACGAGCCCATGTTCGGCTCGCGTCTTGCGCGCGCGTTCGAGGAAGTGAAGGACCGTTTCGATCCGAACGGGCTGTTCAATCCCGGCAAGGTCGTGCGGCCACCGAAATTCGACGATCGCTCTCTATTTCGTTACGGGCCTGGCTATCACGGCGAAAAAGTTGCCACCCATCTCGATTGGTCCGCGTACCCCGGAACCGGCGGCGGTTTTCAGGGCGCGATCGAGATGTGCAACAACAACGGCGCCTGCCGGAAGCTCGCGGGCGGCGTGATGTGCCCAAGCTACCGCGCCACGCGCGACGAGCGCGACGTGACCCGCGGGCGCGCCAATACGCTGCGGCTCGCCGTTACCGGGCAGCTCGGGCCGAATGCACTTGCCTCCGATGGGGTAGCCGAAACGCTTTCGCTTTGCGTCTCATGCAAAGCGTGCAGGCGAGAATGCCCGGCCGGCGTCGACATGGCGCGCATGAAGATCGAGGTGCTGGCGGCGCGCGCGGCGAAGCGCGGCTATTCGCTGCACGACCGGCTGGTCGGCTGGCTGCCGCGCTACGCGCCTTATGCGGCGAAGGTGCCGTGGCTGTTGAATTTGCGCGACAAGCTGCCCGGCGCCGCGAAAGTATCCGAAGCGATCGCCGGATTCAGCGCAAGGCGGAGCCTGCCGAGGTGGCGCGGCGATGTATTCGATGGCGATGCCGCAGATTCCTCCCTCCCCCCTTGTGGGGGAGGGATGGGGTGGGGGGTAGTCGCTGGAACGCAATCGGCTGCCACCCCCCTCCCTAACCCTCCCCCACAAGGGGGGAGGGAACAGGCCGAATTTGCGGCGGACGTTGTTCTCTTCGCGGATACTTTCAATCGCTATTTCGAGCGCGAGAACCTGGATGCGGCGATCAACGTGCTCGCCGCCGCCGGCTATCGTGTGCATGTCGCGCGGCCCGCGAATGGTTCGTCGCGCCCGCTCTGCTGCGGCCGCACGTTTTTGGCCATCGGTAATATCGCCGAAGCAAAGCTCGAGGCGGAGAGAGTGCTTGCGGCAGTTTCTCCTTACGTCAGCCGTGGCGTGCCGGTGATCGGGCTTGAGCCGAGTTGCATTTCCACGTTCCGCGACGAACTGCCCGCGCTGATCAAAGGTGACGAGGCCCGCGCGCTCGCGGCCAATTCATTCCTGTTCGAGGAATTTCTCGCGCGCGCGCAGAGGGAGGGCCGTCTCGAGCTGTCGCTTGCTTCGTTGCCGAAACAGGCTCTGCTGCACGGCCACTGTCACCAGAAGGCATTCGGCGCCATGGGCAGCGTGCAATCGGTGCTAAAAATGGTTCCCGATCTGCAAGTCGAGGCGATCGAATCGAGTTGCTGCGGCATGGCGGGTGCATTCGGCTATGACGGCGATACGATCGATGTCTCGCTCAAGATGGGTGAGCTTTCGCTGCTTCCGGCGGTGCGCAACAGCGCGCCGGAGGCGCTTATCGTCGCGGACGGCACGTCTTGCCGCCACCAGATTCACGACGGTACCGGCCGCACGGCGCTCCACGTCGCACGCGTGCTGGCGATGAGCTTGGAAGCGGGGAAGACATAGCCCTGTCATGTGAGCTTGACTCGCGCATCAGGCACTTAGCTATCACCCGCCGTAAAACAGATGAACCAGCGCCATCGGGACGATCGGCACGTAGGTGGACAGGAACAAAACGAACAACAGTGCGACAAGATAGGGGATGTTGTCTTTGGTCGTTTCCCAGATGTCCGCTTTGGCGATGGCGCACGACGTCATCAGCACGCTGGCGACCGGCGGCGTCTGTTGCCCGATCGCGAGATTAAGCGTCACCACCAGCCCGAAGTGAATTGGATCGATGCCGACCGCCTGCACCATCGGCATCACGATGGGAATGACGAGAATAATCGCCGCCGCCGAATGTAGAAACATGCCCAGGATGAGAAAAGCGAAATTGAGCAGCAGCAGCACGACGTACTTGTTTTCGGTAATTTGCGTGATCGCATGCCCGAGCGCCTGCGGCAGCTGCGCCTCGGTGAGGAACGTGCCGATTAATGCCGACGCGGCCACCAGCAGCATGACGACGGCCGTCTGGATGCCGCCGTCGACGCAGGCTTTCTTCAATTCGCGGAAATCGAGATCGCGATAGATAAATCCGCCGACCACGACGGCTGCGACCACCGCCATGCCGGCGCCCTCCGTCGCTGTGACGATACCGCCGAAAATGCTGCCGAGGATCGCAATCGGCAGGATGAAGGCCCACAGGGCCTCTTTGAACGTGCGCCACACTTCGGAAAGGCGGAAAGCCTGCTCGCGCGGGAAATTATATTTGACCGCGTGATAGTAGGCCGCGCCCGCCATGCAGAGCGCGCCGATCAATCCGGGCACGATGCCGGCGACGAAAAGCTTGACCACCGAGGTCTGCGCCATCACGGCGTAGAGCACCATCGGAATCGACGGCGGAATGATGATGGCGAGACTTGCCGCCGAGGACATCGTGGCGGCCGCGACTTCCTTCGAATAGCCGCGGCCTTTCATCGCCGGGATGAGGATCGTCCCCAACGCCGCCACATCGGCGACGGCCGAGCCGGAAATCTCGGCGAAGAACACCGAGGTGCCGATCGCCACCATCGACAGGCCGCCGCGCACCCAGCCGACGACGGCGGTCGCGAACGCGATCAGCCGCCGCGAGATCGACGAGGCATTCATGATCGCGCCGGAGAGAATGAACAGCGGAATTGCGAGCAGCGGAAAGCTCGAAGCGCCGTCGTACATCTCCAGCGCCACGTTGGGCAGCATGTGCGGCCCCTGGATGAAGACGACCGCCACCATCGCGACGAAGCCGAGCGCGACCGCAATCGGCACATTGAGCACCGCAAGGCCGATCATGCCGAACAGCATCAGTGCGATGGTCATCGCTTGGCCTCGGTAACGCTCAGGTCCGGCGCGCCATGCGACATCGCTTCGATCGCTTCAGTATCTATGAAGCCCTTGCCGCGGGCGTCTTTCAGCAGACGCGGGATGCGCAGCACTTCTGCCAGGATCACGAGCACCGCGCCGATCGGGACCGCCGATGAGGTGACGCGTTGCGGTATCCATTCCACACTTATGAGACTATCGTTGCCCAAAACGGCCATGACCTGAAAACCGGTCCAGGCCAGCATGATGAAAAAGATGAAGAAGACCGCTTCCGCGAACAGCGTTGCCGCTACACGCGCGCTCGGCGGCATGACGTTGACGAACCCCGGCACGCCGATGTGCGCGCCGCGCAGAGCCGCCAGTGCCGAGCCGTAATAGGTCAGCCATACGAGGCCAACCGAGGCGATCTCGTCGTACCACGACAGCGCATAACCGGCGTAACGGAAGCAAAAGCCGCAAATGACGAGAACCGTCAGCGCGGCCACCAGGATCACGACGATGGCCTCAAGCAGCCGCTCGAAGCCCGCGCGGACGCGGTCGAGATTCAAAGGACCAGACTCCCCGATAAGAGGCCGTTCCCCACGGCGGCCTCTTAATTCGTTACGAGATTACTTGCCGAGCGCAAGGGATTTGTCGATCAGTTCCTTGCCTCCGGGAACTTCCTTGGCAAACTCGTCGTAGATCGGCTTGCTTGCCTTGATGAAGGCTTCCTTGTTTGCGACATTTACCTTCATCCCCGCGTCCTTCAGCTTCTGGAGCAGGCTGTCGTCGAGCCCGGCGGCGATCTTGTAGACAACAGGCTGCATTTCCTTCGCGGTGTCGGAAAGAATCTTCTGCACGTCGGCCGGCAGCCGCGACCAACTGGCGCCGGCGGTTACATAGGCCGGCGTGTAAACGTGGCCGGTCAGCGACAGATATTTCTGCACTTCATAGAAGCGGGCAGGGTAAATCTGCGCGAGGGGATTCTCCTCGCCGTCCATCACGCCGGTCTGCAACGCAACGAACACCTCCGAAAAAGCCAGCGGGCTCGGATTGGCGCCATAGGCTTTGAACATTTTCACGCGCCAGGTACCCTTGGGCGTGCGCAGCTTGATGCCCTTGAGGTCTTCCGGCGTGTTGATCGGGCGCTTGTTATTGGTGATCTGACGGAAGCCGTTTTCCCACACGCCGATGATGCGGTAACCGGCCTTGAGCGCGATCGGCTCCAGGGTCGGCACCACGATTTGATCGCGGATTTTCGCCATGTGCTCGCGGCTCTTTACGAGATACGGCATCTCGAACAGGCCGAATGCCGGCACCTGCGACGACATCACCGTCGAGGGCAACGCCAGATCGATAGTGCCAAGCTTGAGCTTCTTCAGCATCTCACCGTCGCCGCCGAGTTGGCTCGAACCGTAGACGACAACCTTGGCCTTGTTGCCGAGCTTGGCATTGGCGCGCTTGGCAAACTCTTGCGCCGATTGATCGAACAGCGAGCCCGGTTCGCCGACATGGCCGAACTTGATCTCGGTCTGCGCCATGGCCGATCCGGCCGTAAGCGCCATCGCGAAACTGAGGGACAGTAGCCTCCTGACGAACGCCATGAGTATCCTCCCGTAGGGTTCTTAAGTTCCGCCCGTCATTCTCGGCGGCGGTTTTCTTGCGATAATCAATGCAAATTGAGGTGGGCAACGCAAGCAGTCG
>JAICMO010000126.1 GCA_025929185.1 Pseudolabrys sp. | reverse complement strand
TCTAATGAATGGCAGGGTGCGCACGCACCGAATATGCGTTGCCCGCGAGCGGCATCGCCTCCGGCGGCAAAGCTTTGCGAAACGAGGAAAACTGAAGCGAATGCCGCAAGCGCGGTTTTGAAACAACCTTTCATAGCCGTCTCCGATTTTCGTGAGGATGAACGTCTGGACGCGCGGAATGACCGCGTCCACGGTTCAGCGTCGGAAAATTCGTCAGACCGGCGGCGGATGGGTGGGCGGGCTGGTCGTGTGGCCGTGCGATCTATCGTTCGTGAACGACAAAAAAGCCGCGGCGGCCAAATCCGGCTTAACAAGCGCTGCGGCTGGAACCACGAAGCCGGCGACGGTCATACATTTGAACATGCATGCGGTCGAATCGTTGGAACTGTGATGATCGCCGCACGGCAGGCAGCAGGTCACATCCGCTGGAGCCATCATTGCCATTTGAGAGGGCGCTGCCGAGACGGCAGCTTCCCTAGCCATCGGCAAGGACACCGAAATGGCGATCAACGCGACCAAAATCGCCCGTAACACTGCCATGGACGATTATTGGGGCCACATCGTTTGGTGGTCAACACCTGCGATCGCGCTGCCTATGCAGAGGACAAAGAAGGATCGGCGCACCCCGCGCCGGCCAAACAACAGGGGTGATAGCGCACGCGCGCCTTTTATTCACCGGGACAGTCCATGTATTCAGGCATCGCGCACGAACTTTTTCCGTCACCCTGAGATGAGCGCCGCAGGCGATCCTCGAAGGGCGATGGCCCGTGAATCATTGCCCGTCATCTTTCGAGGCTCGCCCGTTCGGGCGGGCACCTCAGGCTGACGGATCACTGCTCGCATGCGAATGGTGCAATGCAATGAGCTAAAAAGCCGCACGCATTGCATCGATTTGCCGGGCCGAATACGATGGCTTATTCAAAGCGATGAGCTTGGCTCATCTCATCTCGCAAAAGACGGAGTTCGTTGTTTATGCCGTACAAAATCCTGCTCATGGGCGCGTCTTATGGGTCGCTGCTCGCCTCCAAACTCCTGTTCGGGGGCCATTCGATCCATCTTGTCTGCCTTCCGGCCGAAGCCGACCTGATCAATGCCGAAGGCTTCAAGGTCAGGCTGCCCGTGCGCGGCCGCAAGGACCCGGTGCTGCTGGAATCGCGCAAGCTGCCCGGCAAGGTGACGGCAGGCCCGGCGACAGGCGTCAATCCGGGCGATTATGATCTGGTCGGCCTCTGCATGCAGGAGCCGCAATACCGCTCGCCGGGCGTGCGCGAATTGCTCGACGCGGTCGGGAAGTCGCGCGTGCCGTGCATGTCGATCATGAACATGCCGCCGCTGTCTTACATCAAGCGCATTCCGGGCTTGGACTACAAAGCGCTCGAGGCCGCCTATACCGATGCGCGCGTTTGGGACAACGTCGATCCGAACAAGTGCACGCTCAACAGCCCGGACCCGCAGGCGATCCGCCCGCCGGACGGCAAGGCGAACGAGCTGCTTGTCACGCTGCCGACGAATTTCAAGTGCGCGAGGTTCGTCGAGGACAAAGACACGGCAATCCTGCGCCAGCTCGAGAAGGACGTCGAAGCGGCCCGCTTCGATGCGCCGGAAGGCAAGATCGAACTGCCGGTGAAGCTCAAGGTCTATGACTCGATCTTCGTGCCACTCGCCAAGTGGGCGATGCTGCTTGCCGGCAACTATCGTTGCATCACCAGGGACGGCATGCGCACCGCACAGGAAGCCGTGCATTCCAATCTCGAAGAGGCGCGCTCGGTTTATAATTTCGTGTTCGACCTCTGCGTGAAGCTCGGCGCCAATCCGAGCGATCTCGTGCCGTTCGAGAAATATGCCGCGGCGGCGCAAAGCTTGACGCGGCCGGCTTCCGCGGCGCGCGCGCTGCAAAACGGCGCGCCGAACATCGAGCGCGCCGACAAGCTGGTGCAGCTTATCGGCCGGCAGAAAGGCATGACCAATCCGGCGGTGGACGCCATCGTCGCGCTGGTCGATTCGCGGCTCGAAGCCAACCGCAAGAAGGCGGCTGCTTAATCCATCGCAGCCATCGGTTGCTCGTTGCGCCCGCAGAGCGAACCCTGCGGGCGCTTTTTTGTGCGGACAATTTTGCCTTCGGTTCGCAGGTTCACTCCCTGCCATTTCTGCAACAAATGGCATGATTTCGTGTGACAACGCCGGACTCCGCCTAAAAAGGCAGCAGTTGCCAACCTTTTCGTCTTGCCGCGCGGTTCCGCCGACTGTGTAGTCTTGCGCTACAGGCGGTGTTTTCGTTTGGGACCGAAGGGGCAAGTTCAATGAGCAAGCTTATGGGGGTGATTGTCGCGGCGCTTGCGGTTTCGGCGGCGCCTGCGTTTGCGGCCGACATGCCGGTGAAGGCGGAGAAAGCGCCCGCCGTGGCGCCGAGCCCGTGGGACATCGCTTTTGGCGCCGCGATCATGAACGATTACGTTTTCCGCGGCGTTACACAGTCCGACCACAAACCGTCGGTCGC
This sequence comes from Pseudolabrys sp., assembly GCA_025929185.1. Classification (GTDB taxonomy): domain Bacteria; phylum Pseudomonadota; class Alphaproteobacteria; order Rhizobiales; family Xanthobacteraceae; genus Pseudolabrys. The sequence continues at coordinate 8,192 of JAICMO010000126.1, read as the reverse complement.
CGCCTATTTCGAGCCGCGTTACAACATCCTGGCCAACTTGCAGCTTTATGCCGGGCTTTCCGGCGAAAGCATCAAATTCGCCAACGATGCCGCGGCCGAGATCGACTTCTACGGCGGCGTGCGGCCGACGTTTGGGCCGCTCGCGCTCGATTTCGGTATTTGGGAATATTACTACCCTGGCGGCACATGCTTCGGCGGCACCGATCCGGGATGTTTGCCCGCGCTTGCGAATGGCAACGTCGCCAAAAAGAACGCGAGCTTTTTCGAGGTATACGCCAAGGCCGCCTACACGCTCGGCGACTTCGTCTTCGGCCCGAATTTCTATTACTCGCCGAATTTCCTGAACACCGGCGCCGACGGCGAGTATTTGTCAGGCACGTTCAAATGGACGGCGCCGGCCAAATTGGCGCTTGGCGATGTCGGCTGGTACGTGTCGGGCGAATTCGGCCGCCAGTGGCTTGGCACGAGCGATTCGTTCTACGGCCTTCCGGGCACGATCTTCGCCAACGGCATTCCGTACAAGGACTACAACACCTGGAATGTCGGCATCGGCTTTACCTGGAAAAGCTTCACGCTTGATCTGCGCTACTCCGACACGAACCTCAACAAGGGGGATTGCAATGCCTTCACCAGTGATCCCGGCGCTTCGGGCACGAGCAACGTGACGCCGATCAATCCAAGCGGCGCTGGCTCGAACTGGTGTGGCGCGACCTTCATCGCCCGATTGTCGGCGGACTTGACGCTCGGCAGCCTGAAGTAGCGAAGCTCCGACCTGGCGAAGAGGGCGGCAGCCGCAACGCTCCGTCCTTTTGCTTTGCGTCGCAGCCGCTATTCGGCCGGCGTGAGCACACCTTCCTGCACCTGCGCGTGGTCGCCCGAGCGCACCAGCTTCCAGCGACGCTGATGAAAGGCGGCGAGCGTCGCGCGATGGCCGATGGAGACGACGGTCGTTTTTTTGAGCCGCTCGTCGAGCAGTTTGTAAAGCGCTGCCTCCGACGGTTCGTCGAGCGACGCCGTTGCTTCGTCGAGAAACAGGAAATCCGGTGCGTGCAGAATGGCGCGCGCGATGCCGAGCCGCTGCTGTTCGCCCAGCGAGAGCATGCGGTTCCAGTGCGTTTCTTCCTCGATGCGCTCGACAAGCGAGGGGAGCCCGACCGCGGCGATCACTTCGGCAACGCGCGCCTCATCGAACGTGCCGGGCTCCGCCGGATATATGACGGCGGCCGCGAGCGGCGCGATCGGAAAATAGGGCCGCTGAGGCAGCATCATGACTTTTGCGTTTTGCGGCACGACGATGTTGCCCGAGCCGAACGGCCAGATACCGGCAATGGCCCGAAAAAGTGTGGACTTGCCGGAGCCGGAGGGCCCGGTTACCAGTACGCGCTCGCCCGTCTTGATCGTAAGATCGGTTGCATTCACCAGCGGTGCCCCATTCGGCAATCGCACGGCGAGATTTTGCAAATCGACAGTCGCGCCTTCGCGAGGTGCGATCGTAATGACGGGCGGCTTCGTCGCGATCGCGCGCGCGTTCCTCACCGACGTGTCGAAGCCTGCAAGCCGCTCGACGACAGCGCGCCATTCCGCCATCGTGCGGTATACGGTGATGAAAAACGACAACGAGTTCTGCACGCTGTTGAACGCGGACGCCGTCTGCATCAGCCCGCCGAGCTGCACGACGCCGGCGAAATAGGCGGGGCTCACCACGATGAACGGGAAGACGATCGAAATTTGCTGATAACCGGCGGTGAAGAAGGTGAGCTTCTTCGTCCGCGTCATGATCGCCATCCAGTTGGCGACGATGTTGGCAAACCGGGTAAGCAGGCGATCGCGCTCGGCCGGCTCGCCTTCGAGCAGCGCGATCTGCTCGGAATTTTCGCGCACGCGCACAAGGTTGAAGCGAAAGTCCGCCTCATAGCGCTGCTGCTGGAAATTCAACGGAATGAGCGCCCGGCCGATGAGATGCGTCAGCCCCGTGCCGACGATGGCATAGATCAGCGCGGCCCATACCAGATAGCCCGGTATGGCAATGTTCACGCCGAAAACATGGAACGGCGCCGTTGCCGACAGCGACCACAAGATCACGACAAATGATCCGAGGGTCACGATCGCGCCCAGCAATCCAACGCCGATCGTCAGGGTATTTTCGATAAACATCCGGATGTCTTCGGAGATGCGCTGATCGGGGTTGTCGGCGGCGTCGCCCAGTAGCTGCATGCGGTAGTGATTGGCGCTGTCGAGCCAATGGCCGAGGTAGGTCCGCGTCATCCAGCGACGCCAGCGAATTTGCAGCCATTGATTGAGGTAGAGTTGGTAGACGGCGAGCGCGATGTACAGCGCGGCGAGAACGCAGAAGTACATCAGCTGATGGACGAACTCGTCCCAGTTCTTGTTCTGCAGTGCGTTGTAAAAAGCGTTATTCCACTTGTTGAGAAGGACATTGATGCCGACGATCGACAGTTCGATCGCGATAACCGCGGCAAGCAGGATGCGCCCGGGCCAGCGGTCTTCGGATCGGAAGTAGGGGCTAGCGAGCCGCCAGATTACGCCGATCGTCGCGAAATAGCCTTTCACGGAGAGTCTCCTGTCTTGCGCCCATGCGGGCAGTGATTTCAGGCGCGCCACCGGCCAATGCCAACGAGGGATTCATCTGCTATCAGGGTCTTACGACACGGCCTTAGACTTAAGTCTACAGCGCAAGGACCTTCGGGCCGCGCACGGGCGTCGCCCCACGCTTTTGATCATCAAATGACGGCAAGCTCGCGTCGTCACGAGGCAAAAACGCCGAAATTCGGGCTTTTCGCGCTTGCACCTGCTCGGCGCCACACATTAGCATGCCGATCAGGTGAGGCAGCGTCGTAAGGACGTCCCGCAGCGTCATTGCCTCCCGCGAGTTTTACAATCCGAAACAAAATGCCACGTAAGGGAGGATGACACGATGAAAAAGTTGATTGTGCCGAAAGGCCTCGATCGCCGAACCGTCCTGAAGACAGGCGCGGCGCTCGGCGCCACGGCGGTTTTTTCGCCACCGATTCTGACGTACGCGCAAGGTGAGACGCCGGTCAAAATCGGCATGCACGATCCGTTCACCGGCACCTATGCCGCCGAAGGCGAAAGCGAGCGGCGGGGCGCTTTGATGGCGCTTGCCGAAGTGAACAAGAAAGGCGGCATCAACGGCCGCAAGGTCGAGCTTGTGACCGAGGACGAAGGCGCGAACGCCGGTATCGCCGCGCAGAAAGCCCACAAGCTGATCGAACAGGACAAAGTCAACTTCCTGATGGGCGCCGTTTCGTCGGCGACCGCTCTTTCGGTCAACCAGGTCGCGCACGACAAGGGCGTGCTCTACATGGTCACCGGCGGCCACACCGATCCGGTCACGGGCACGCAGTGCCACTGGACCACGTTCCGCATCTGCACCACGACTTACATGCTTGCAGCCGGCCTTGCCGGAACGCTGTACAAGAAATTCGGCGGCAAGTGGTACTTCATCACGCCGGACTATGCCTTCGGCCACACGTTGCAAGGCTCCTACGCCAAGCTGCTCAAAGGCATGGGCGGCACGGTGCTCGGCAATTCGCTGTCGCCGCTCGGCACCACCGACTATTCCTCGTATCTGATCAAGGCGCAGCAATCGAAGCCCGACGTGCTCGTTCTCCTGGTCGACGGCCAGGATCTGGTGAACTGCATGAAGCAGGCCGCGCAGTTCGGCCTGACGAAAAAGTTCCCGATCGGCGGCGGCCTTAGCGAGCTTGAAGTGCTGCGGGCGCTTCCGCGCGAAGCGAAGCTCGGTTGGTGGACGCTCGAATGGTATTGGGATCAGCCGAAGACGCCGCACGTCAAGGAATGGGTCGCTGCGTATCGGAAAGCTTACACCGACGGCAGCTATCCGAGCGCGCGCACGTGGTTCGGCTACGCCGGCCTCCATGCGATCGCGTTGGGTGCGAACAAGGCGAAGTCTCTTGAGTCGGTGAAGGTCGCCAAGGCTCTGGAAGGACTCGAACTGCCGCCGGAAGTTAAGCTACAGCCGAACAAGGTCTACTTCCGGGACTTCGATCATCAGCTGATGTCGAGCGAGTTCCCGGGTGAAATCATCCAGGACGGAAAGTATCCGAACGTGTTCAAGGTCGCGGACATCGTGCCCGGCGACAAGATCGCGTTGAAGGATACCGGCTGCAAGCTCGACTATCCGGCGTAGCTCTTTAAGAGACTAGCTAACCCACAGACGAAATGCCGCGCCGCCCTTGCAAGAGGGCGGCGCGGTGTGGCTTAAGACTGGCCTTTCATAATATGGGTGCGGGGCGACCGGGCTGACATGGAGCTTCTTCTTTTCAACGCCTTTAACGGCCTGATCCAGGGCGTGTTCTACGCGCTCATGGCTCTGGGATTAGCGCTGATCTTGAGTTTGAATTCGGTGATCAACATGGCGCATGGCGGTTTCCTCGTCATCGGCGCCTATCTGGCGTACACGCTGATACCTTATCTTGGATTTTGGGGCGCGCTGATCGTGGGCCCCGTTCTCGCCGGCGTGATCGGACTGATCGTCGAGCGCATCTTGATCCGTCCGATCTATAAGCGCGTCGATCCGATTTACAGTCTGCTGCTTACGTTCGGACTGGCCCTCATTATCGAAGACATGACGCGCACGATCTGGGGGCCGCAGGGGCTGCCGCTCGAAGTTCCCGACATCATCAATTCGCCGGTCAGCGAGGTATATTTCTTTATCACCGGATACCGGCTGTTCGTCATGGGCGTGACGGCGGCTGCCGCGATCGGGCTTTATTTGCTGCTGCGCTATACGCTGCTCGGCATCCGCATTCGCGCCGGCATCCGCGATCTCGAAACGACGGCCGCGCTCGGCGTGAACATCTATAAGCTGCGTGCGCTCAATTTCGGCTTCGGTTGCATCTTCGCGGGGCTCGCCGGCGTGCTCGCCGCCGGGGTCCTGGGCCTGACGCCGCCGATGGGCAACAGCCTTATCATGCCGAGCTTCGTCGCGATCATCATCGGTGGCGTCGGCAGCCTGTTCGGTGCGGTGCTCGGCGGCCTTATCATTGGATTAGCCGCGGGCGTGGTCACGACCTACTATCCCGCCGCCAGCGAAGCGGTGATCTATCTGATGATGCTGATCGTGCTGGTCGTGCGGCCGCGCGGACTTTTCGGCGAAGAGGGGCTGTTCGAATGACGCGCCTCATCTCAGTCGGGGTGATGTGGATCATCCTGATTCTGTTGCCGTGGTGGCTGCCGATGATCGGCGGCTATACGGCGCTGGGCTCGAAGGTTCTCATCTACGCCATCGCCACGATGGGATTGAATCTTGTTCTCGGCTTCACGGGCGGGCTTTCATTCGGGCAGGCGGCGTATTTCGGGCTTGGCGCATACGGCGCCGGCATGACGCTCAAATACCTCGCCCTCAGTACGCCGCTCGCAATTCTTATAGGCACGCTTGTCGGTGGGCTCGCGGCGACCATCCTCGGGCCGCTGGTGATGCGCCGCCGCGGCATTTACTTCGCGATGATCACGATCGCCATCGGGCAGCTGTTCTATTTCGTGATGGTCCGCTGGAACAACGTGACCGGCGGCGAGGACGGTCTTGCCGGATTCGGCCGGCAGGACATTCATCTCGGCCCGGCGGTGATTCCGATTTCGTCGTCGGGCGACGCGTTCTACTACCTCGTCCTGCTCGGCTTCACGGTCGCGGTCGCCATCATGTGGGTCATCCTGCAATCGCCGCTCGGCCACACCTGGGTCGCCATCCGCGAGAACCGGCGCCGCATGGAGTTTCTCGGCATCCGCGTCGAGCGGTACGTGTGGGCGGCGTTTGCGATTGCCGGGTTCATCACCGCGTTTGCCGGCACGTTGAACGCCATGCTGTTCAACTTCACGTCGCCGCAAGACCTGCATTGGATATTGTCCGGCAATTTCGTGATCATGATCATCCTCGGCGGCATGCGCAGCTTCTTCGGCCCGCTGATCGGGGTCATCATCTTTGTCGTCGCGCAGGATTACCTGTCGAGCGTCACCGGCAACTGGATGACCTTCATCGGCATGATCTTTGTCTGCATTGTGCTGCTGTTCCCGCGGGGGGTTCTGGGCATTTTCAATCGGCGCGCGGAGGCAATATGAGCGTTGCCGCCACAGAAGAGCCGGTACGCACGATGCCGCCCGCGGCGGCGCAAGCGCCGAAAACGCCGTTTCTGCGCATGGACAACGTGTCACGCCATTTCGGCAGCCTGAAGGCTGTGGACGGCGTGAGCTTCGAGATGCACGCCGGCGAAATGCGCGCGGTGATCGGCCCGAACGGCGCGGGCAAGACGACCTTTTTCAATCTCATCAGCGGCCTGCTGCCGCCGACCTCAGGACAGGTCATCTTCGAAGGCGAGAACATCACCGAGCAGCCGATTGTCAAGCGCGTCGCCAAGGGCATCATTCGCACGTTCCAGATTACCGAAATTCTTCCCGATCTCAGCGTGTTCGAAAACATCCGGGTTGGTGTCGAGACCGCCGAGAAGCTCAATTCCAAACCGTGGATCAGCCGCAGCGCGCGCGCGGCGGTCAACGATCGCGTGGCCGAACTGATGAAGATCGTCAATCTCACCGGCAAAGCCAATCGCACGGTCGGCGAGTTGGCGCATGGCGATCAGCGCGTCGTTGAGGTTGCGGTGGCGTTGAGCGGCCGACCGCGACTGTTGCTGCTGGATGAGCCGACGGCGGGCATGGGCGACACCGAAACCGATCACATGGTCGATTTGATCCGGCGGCTGCACCAGGACCAAAACATGAGCATCCTGTTCATCGAGCACGACATGGACATCGTGTTCGGCATCGCGCAGCACATCACGGTTCTCGATCAGGGCAGGGTTTTGGCCGACGGAACGCCGGACGCGATCTCGAACGATCCGAAAGTGCGCGCAGCCTATCTGGGGTCGATCGAATGACCACGGTCCTGCGCGCCAACGATATCCATTCGTTCTACGGCAAGAGCCACATCCTGCACGGCGTATCGCTCGAGGTGAACGAAGGCGAAATCGTCGCGGTGCTCGGCCGCAACGGCGCCGGCAAGACCACGACCGTGCGCAGCCTTATCGGGCTGACGCCGCCGCGGCAGGGCAGCGTCGAAATTTTCGGCAAGGACACGACGCGATGGCCTGCGCATCGCATCGCCGGTTTGGGCGTCGGCTACGTGCCGGAAGGCCGCAAGATTTTCGGCAGCCTGACGGTGCTGGAAAACCTGAAAGTGCCGCAGGCGCGGCCCGGCCAGTGGACTCTCGATCGCGTGCTTGAGCTCTTTCCGCGGCTCAACGAGCGCAGGTCGCAACTCGGCCGCCAGCTCTCGGGCGGCGAGCAGGAAATGCTGTCGATTGCGCGGCCGCTGCTGCTTAATCCGCGCATCATGCTGCTCGACGAGCCGAGCCAGGGATTGGCGCCGCTGATCGTGCGCGAGGTGATGAAGGTGGTGCAGCGCATGCGCCAGGAAGGGCTTTCGGTGCTGCTGATCGAACAGAACGCGCCGCTATGCCTGTCGATAGCAGACCGCGCCTATATTCTCGACGACGGCAAGGTCGTTTACTCCGGCAAGGCGGCCGACCTTGCGAAGGATACCGAGCTCGTCAACAAGCTGGCCGGCGCGAGCAGCAAGGGTGCAACGCCCAGTCACGCCGCGAATGCGCCGCAGCCGGCGGTGAATTGAGCACGGCTCGCCTGCCGGCGGCAGCATCGTCGCACTTCGGGAGGTCGGCTATGGCGGAAGCTGAATTGACGGCGCTGACGGCAACCGAGGCCGCGCAGCGCATCGCGGCCGGAAAACTATCCGCCGAAGATTACATCCGCGCCTGTCTCGACCGCATCGCCGCGCTTGAGGACAAGGTTCGCGCTTTCATCCACCTCGATCCGGATCACGCGCTGGCGCAGGCGTGCGCGCTCGACGAGCGCCGGCGCAAGGGTGAGCCGCTCGGCGAGCTGCATGGGATTCCGGTCGCCATCAAGGATATTTTCGACACGAAGGATTATCCGACCGAATGCGGCTCGCCTTTGCGCAAAGGGCATCGGCCACAGCAAGACGCGGGGTCGGTGGCGCGGCTGCGTGCGGCCGGCGCGGTCATCATCGGCAAGGCGGTGACCACCGAATTCGCGTACTACCACGCCGGCGCGACCCGCCACCCGCTGGATCCCGAACGCACGCCGGGCGGCTCTTCCTC
>JAICMO010000264.1 GCA_025929185.1 Pseudolabrys sp. | reverse complement strand
TCGCAATGCTTCTGCATGCGCAGCGGCAGCGTCTCCGTGCCGGTGAGGATGAGGAACGCGTTGAATGGCGACAGCGCCGGCCCGAGGTCGCGCAAGCCGAGCACGCGGCAGGCGATGGCGAAGGCAAAATTGCCGAACGTCTCGTGCAGCACGATGCCCTGATATTCGGGGCGCGGCTCCGACAGCATCGGATAGCGGCCGCCGCGCGACCAGTTGAAGGTGCCGCCGTCGACGATCATGCCGCCGATCGAGTTGCCGTGGCCGCCGAGAAACTTGGTGAGCGAATGCACCACGATATCGGCGCCGAAATCGATCGGCTTGCAGAGGTAGGGCGTCGCCAGCGTGTTGTCGACGATCAGCGGCACGCCGGCCTTGCGCGCGATCTTCGACACGGCCTCGATGTCGGTGATGACGCCGCCCGGATTGGCGATGGATTCGACGAAGATTGCCTTGGTCTTCGACGAGACCGCTTTCTCGAATGACGAGATGTCCTCCGGGTCCGCCCATACGACGTTCCAGCCGAAATTCTTGTAGGCGTGATTGAACTGATTGATCGAGCCGCCATAGAGCTTCTTCGAGGCGACGAATTCGTCGCCCGGCATCATCAGGTTGTGCATCACGACGACCTGCGCGGCGTGGCCGGAGGCGATGCCGAGGCCGGCAGTGCCGCCTTCGAGCGCGGCGATGCGCTCCTCCAGCACGGCCGTCGTCGGGTTGCCGATGCGCGTATAGATGTTGCCGAAGGTTTGCAGGCCGAACAGCGAGGCGGCGTGATCGACATCGTCGAACACGAAAGAGGTGGTCTGATAGATCGGCGTTGCCCGCGCGCCTGTCGTGGGATCGGGCTGCGCGCCGGCGTGGATCGCGAGCGTCGCAAAGCCGGGCGTATGTTCGGTCTGGTCGGCCATCGGTTGCCTGCCTGTCGTTGTGCGGCTACCGGCCGCTTCAATCGGCGGATTTATTCAGCCGCGGGCAGGGGGGTCAAGGCGGCGGAAAATCGATCCCCATACGTCATGCCTGGCCTTGTGCCGGGCATCCACGTCGTTCTCGTCCAAATGGCAGCGAGACAGACGTGGATGGCCGGGACAAGCCCGGCCATGACGAATGCTAGCCGTCCTTTTCCTGCATCGCCTTGTCGGTCGCCTCCGTTGCGCCGCCTTGCATGGAAATGCGGTTAAGCGACATGCGCTGCACGCCCTTGCCAAGGATTTTGGCGCGCTTCGACGTCAGCGTGCGGGAGTTGACGCCGATCCAGGAAATCTCGGATGACAGGCGGCCGTATTCGATCTTCGGGCAGCGGTTCATTACGACTTTAAGCCCGGCGTCCTCCGCGAGCTTTGCCGCCTCTTCGTTGCGGATGCTGAGCTGCATCCAGATTACCTGCGGGAGCGGCTTCATATCCAGCGCCTCGCGCACGATCTGCGGCGCAAATTGCGCGGCGCGGAAGATGTCGACCATGTCGACCGGCTCGGGTACGTCGGTGAGCTTGGCATAGACCTTTCGGCCAAGGATTTCCTCGCCGGCCTGGCCCGGATTGACCGGGATCATGCGGTAGCCGCGCTCGAGCAGATACTTGAATGCGAAATAGCTTGGCCGGTTGTCTTTCGGCGAAATGCCGACCATCGCAATCGTTTTCACGGTATTGAGGATGCCGCGAATGTAACTGTCGGCGTAAGTGTCGTGATTCATTCGGCGGATGTTTTCTCAGCGGGTTCTTTTTGCGCGAGTGCGGCGCGCAGTCGCGCGTTCTCCGTCTCCAGCTCTTCGATCTTCGCCCTGACGGTGTTGAAGGCCTGCTCAAGGTCGGCTTCGCTGAAACGCGCGGTGATGTGCGAAGAGCAGTTGGCGTCCCAGGCTTCGATGGTGAACAGGATGACCCGCTCCGGCTTGGCTTTGTAGCCGGCATCGAACAATTTTTCGACCAACGACGCATCGTTTTCGATGACGCGCGCGCGTCCCCACAATTTGACACGCTGCTTGTGTGCAAAGTCGAGCACGAACAGAAAGCCGCGATCGTTCTCCGACAGGTTGGCGAGCGTGATGTATTGCCGATTGCCGCGGTAGTCGGCAAAGCCAAGTGTTTTCTCGTCGATGATCTTGATGAATCCCTTCGGCCCGCCGCGGTGCTGCACGTAGGGAGCGCCGTCGCCGCTTGCGGTCGCGAGAAAGACCGTGTCCTGTTCGGCGATAAAGGCGGCCAGCTCCGGCGTGATCTTGTCCGGGAACCCTTCCGCAAAGCGCCGGTCATAACGCTCGGCCGAGCCGCGTTCGGCTTGCGCTTGCCGCGCCGCTGGCGTGAAGACGATGCTGGAATTGTTCGTCGGCAAAACGTGGTCCCGATTTATTCCGCTCAACGATCTTCCCATTTCGGGTCGCGCTTTTCGATGAAGGCGCAGATGCCTTCCTCGGCGTCGCGCGCCATCATGTTTTCGGTCATGACTTCGGAGGCGTAGTTGTAGGCATCGGCAAGCCCCAGCTCGAGCTGACGATAGAAGGCTTCCTTGCCGATCTTGAGCACGTAGGAGGATTTCGATGCGAC
>JAICMO010000242.1 GCA_025929185.1 Pseudolabrys sp. | reverse complement strand
GGCGGCGACGGCTGCTGCGCCTCGAAGTAACGGCAGATCGCGACCGATTCGGTTATGATCGTGCCGTCGTCGAGCACGAGCGCCGGCATCCGTTGCAGCGGGTTGATCGCGGAATATTCCGGCGTTTTGTGCTCAAGCGCCATGATGTCGACCTGCCGCGTCGGCACCGTCATGCCTTTCTCCGCCAGAAACATGCGCACACGGCGCGGATTGGGCGCCCTGTTGCTGTCGTAGAGCTTCATCGGCGGCCTCTCGGCATATTCGAGCACAAGAACGAGCACGCGCGAAAAGGCGTGTCAAAGGCATGGCTAACGGCCGTTAACCGCTTTTTTTAGTCTCACCTTAAGGCTGGTTTTAAGGATTGCGGCCCAAGGTTGCCGCCCGAATTGTGCGTAAAGCCGCGCGGAAATGACTTTTGCCAGCGATCCTCCGCCTCGCATAGCCGCGCCCGAAACGTCCGCGGTCAAGCGCCGCTTGGCCGCGCAATACGTGCGCGAGGCGCGCGACCGCCTGACCTCGACCAGCGGCAGCCCTGCCTTCGACTACGAGCTTTTGCGTCACTACGCGCAGAACCGGCTGTCGGCATCTCCGGTCATCCTGCTTCTGGTCGGCACCGTGGGCGTGCTGGCAAGCGTTTGGACCGGCGCGGGAGCCGCGGGCGCCTGGACCGCCGCGGTGCTGGTCATTCACGCCGTCATCATCGCCAAATGCCGCCAGTTCCTCGAGCAGCCGGCCGAAACATCCAGCCGGCGTTGGCGGCTGCGCTTCATCTTGCTCGACCTTTTCTACGGCCTTGCGTGGATGTTCATCCTCATCCATCCGGTCGGCGCCGACGAGCGATCGGCGATGTTCATGCTCTTCGTCATGCTGCTGATCGTCGCCGTCTCCAGCATGCTGGCGTCGTCCTTGCCGATGGCGGTGCTGGCAGCGACCTTTCCGGTCACGGCGGCAATCGCACTCGACTTCATGCTCCAGAACAATGTTCGCAACTACATCCTGGCCGCCATGGCGGTCGCCGTGCAGGGCTACTTCACGCTCCTGGCCTACCGACTAAAGTCGACCACGCTCGCGACCTTGCAAGCGCGCGCGGAAAAGGACGCGCTGATCGGCGAACTCGAGCACTCGAAGGCGATTTCAGACGAAGCGCGGCGCCGCGCCGAGGCTGCCAATATCGCAAAGTCCCGCTTCCTTGCACAGATGAGCCACGAGTTGCGCACTCCGCTCAATGCCATTCTCGGATTTTCGGAAGTGATGAACGCGGAAGTGTTCGGCGCGCATTCGGTGCCCGTTTACAAAGAGTATTCCGCCGACATCCATAGTTCCGGCGTGCATCTGCTCGGCCTCATCAATGAGATCTTGGACTTGTCGCGCATCGAAGCCGGCCGCTACGAGCTCAACGAGGAGGCAATTTCGCTCATCGCCGTCGTTGAAGACTGCCACCATCTGCTCAAGCTCAGGGCGACCAACCGCGGCATTACGTTGCACGAGGAATTTGAAATCGGCCTGCCGCGCCTTTGGGCCGACGAACGCGCATTGCGGCAGGTCTGCCTCAATCTGCTCTCCAACGCGATCAAATTCACCCCGCAAGGCGGCGAAATCTGGCTCAAGGTCGGCTGGACAGCCGCGGGAGGGCAGTTCATGAGCGTCAAGGACACCGGACCCGGCATTCCGGAAGAGGAAATCCCGATCGTCCTTGCCTCCTTCGGGCAAGGCTCGAATTCCATCAAATCGGCCGAACAGGGCGCCGGCCTCGGCCTGCCGATTGCGAAGAGCCTGGTCGATCTGCATGGTGGGACTTTCGCGCTCACCTCCAAGCTGCGTATCGGCACCGAGGTGATGGTGACCTTTCCGCCCGAACGGGTGGTGGCGGCCATGCCGCCCCTGCCCGACGCGTCTCCCCGGGTCGCGCCGGAGAATGAAAATGAAGCAGCCGAAAGCACACGCGACGAGCGGCGAAAGCTGCTTCGGCGCACATTATTCAGGGTCGGAACCTGATCCCCGCCCTTGCGGCCAATCACCCAATTGCCTTCCCGGCCGCGGTGCTTATGGTCGCTCCCGATTTAGCCTGGGCGAATCCGATGACGACGATTGCCACGCCTTGCATCAACGTTTGCACGCTCGACCCCGAGTCCAAGCGCTGCCTGGGCTGCGGCCGCACAATCGAGGAAATCGCGCAATGGACGCTTCTGAGCGATGAAGACCGCGCCCGCGTGATGGCGGAATTGCCCGCCCGGCGCGCCGCCTCCGCCTGCTCTCCTGAAACGGCCGCCGGGTGATGCCGTGAGCCGCCGTCTGACCTGGGCGCTTTTGTTCGGGGCCGCGCTGTCGCTTGCGATCATGGTCGCGAGCAACGATCAGGACCCGATCGCAGATCTGCTGCGGCGCGATTCCGCGATGATGCTGCTGAAGGTGGCGGTGGCGGTATTCGCGGCCGGATTCGTCCTCACCCTTTTCCGCAGGCGGCTCTCGCGGATGTTCGAGGCGGCGCTGGTGTGGACCGCGGTCGGCTTGTTGCTCGTTACCGGCTACACGTACCGCGCCGAAATGCATGATGTGGTCGACCGCGTGATGGCGGAGTTGATCCCGGGCCGCGTCGTGACGCACGGCCGCACGGTCGAGGTGGTGCGCGGGCACGGAGGCGATTTTGCCGTGTCCGCCCACGTCAATGGAGCGCACGTCTCGATGGTGCTCGATACCGGCGCAAGCTCGGTCGTGCTCACGCACGACGCCGCAAAGGCCGCCGGCCTGCCGATCGAGGTGCTCAATTATTCCGTCAACGTCGAGACCGCGAACGGCGTGACGCGCGCGGCGCCGATCACGCTCGACCGGATCGCCGTCGGCGGCGTCACCGAACACGCCGTCCCCGCACTCGTCGCGCCAGCCGGCCAGCTAAAAAAGAGTCTGCTCGGGATGAGTTTTCTCAATCGCCTCGAAAGCTGGGAAGTCCACGGCGACAAGCTGCGTTTGCGCGGCGGACGGTAGCCGGACCATATCGGCGCCGCTCAGATAAGGCTGAGCAGGAACCGCAATCCCGCCAGCAGCACGAAAATGCCGAACGCAATCTCGAGCTTGCGCCGCGGCAGCCAGTGCGCAAGGCGGACGCCGAAGGTCGTCGTGTAGCTCGACACCGGCGCCATCAACACGAGCCCAATTAAAGAGACGAAGCCGATCGACAATGGCGGCAGCACTGCCATGTGCTTCCAGCCGGCGATCATGTAGCCGATCGTGCCGGCGATCGTAATCGGCACGCCGATGCCGGCCGAGGTGGCGACCGCGCGCTGCATCGATTCGCCGTAAAGCGTGAGCACGGCATTGGAAACCGCCCCGCCGCTGACGCCCACCAGCGAGGAAAACAGGCCGGTGATGAAGCCAAAGAAAGTAAGCAAACCACGGCCGGGCAATTGCGTGCCGAGATTCCAGCCTTCGCGCCCGAACAGCATCTTGGTGCCGATGAAGGATGCGAAGACGACGAAGGCGAGCTTGAACACCGGCGCCGGCGCAAAGGCCGCCACGATCGAGCCGATCACGACGCCGGCAACGGCCGGCACCGTCCAGATCCGCAGCACGTGCGGAATGACGGCGCCTTTCTTTTTGTGCCCGAGGTAAGAGCGCACCGTCGTCGGAACGATGATGGCCAGCGAGGTGCCGATGCAAAGCTGGATGCGCACGTCTTCCGGCACGCCG
>JAICMO010000037.1 GCA_025929185.1 Pseudolabrys sp. | reverse complement strand
GTTCCTTTCACGCTTTGTCGTTGTACGCCCGCGCGCTCATCGCGAAGGCGGCAACTATCCGAGTTTTGGGAGATCACTTGAGGTCGCTGGCCCAAGCCGGGAGCGTGCAAGTTAAGCCGAAAACCAGGTTGCGGGCGGCCAAATAGACGGATTTGGTCACAAGGTCAACGCCCGGCGCGAGTCAAAAAGAACGTCGGTCGCGCGGAAAAGGCCCGTCAGGCGGCGACTTCCGGCGGTTTATGAATTGGTAATTGCAAACTCTTAGAGTGCGGTGCTGACGCGGGGCTCGTTAAAAAAGCGTTACTCAACCACCCAGCGCCACATCAGCAGCGTCGAAACCAATGAAGCACGATAAACGCAGGTCACGCCGCCAGTCGATACGGTATTCGGCCTGGATTGCTTTGGAAGACGGTCAACTGGAGGGGTGTGCGCTCGCCGATGCTTCGGACACCGGCGCGCGCCTTGAGGTAGAGAATGCCGAGGCTCTGCCGGAACGCTTTGAACTGTTGCTGTCCAATCGCGATCTGGGGCCGCGCCGGTTCTGTCATGTCGTGTGGCGAGGGGAAAAGCAGGTCGGCGTCAACTTCGAACATCAGCTTACCATGACCGACGCTGCTCCCGCGAGCGGCGCGCCGGAGCCGGCAAAGAGCGACACCTAGGCTTGCTGAATGGCCGAGAGCAGCCAGTCGCCGCCCTGCTCGCGCCTGAATGTCCAGACTTCCCTCACTTCGACCGGGTCCGCATCGCCCTCGACGACGCGTCCGCTCGATCGCTCCATCATGCGATCGATCAACGAGAAACGCATGGCGACAGTCGCATAATCGGTCGAGCCTTCGCGCCAGGCCTCGGCAAGGTCGCCCTGCAAAAGCCTGACGTCGGAGATTTCGTTGACGACGCCGCGGCTCGCGTTCTTGGTCAAATCCTCCGACAGGTACGAGAGCATCTCAGGCGTGACCTTCGCGCGCAATGCGGTGAGGTCCTCGGCGCCGTAGGCGCGCTGAATGTCGCCCAGCAGCCGCTCGAACGCGTCGTAGTCCGCCTTCGTAATCGCCAGCGGCGATCCGGCCGAGGCGTTTGCGCCAAAACCCGATCGGTCTGTTTCGAACGCATGCACCGATGAAGGAGAAGCGCCGGCAAATGCCGGCATGTTCCTGCGCTGCCACCAATTGAGCGCAAACCGCACCAGCAACACGATCAGTCCGATCTGCAACAGCAATCCAAGCATCGAGCCCGCGCCGCCGAGCCCGCCAAAAAATCCGTGGCCGAACAACAAGCCGAACAAACCGGCGCCGAGGAACCCGGCCGCAAGTCCGCCAAAAAGACCGCGCCCGAAGAAGCCGTTGCCGAAAACGCCGGGCTGGTTTGGCGACCCGAACGACTGCGATGGCCGGCCTGTCAAGGATCGCTGAATCGGAGACGCGGTATTTGGCGCGGTGCGCGTGATCGGCGGCGGCGAATACGTGCGGAAGCCGCGGCTGCCGCCGGAGAAACCGCCGCCGACGCGCGCATCGGCAGCAATTGCCGTGAACGCGAGCGCAAATGCAATCACCGCAAAACCGATCAATGCGCGCAGACGAGTCATGGGCTGCTTTTCTCCAGCGTGAGAGCCGGAACGTAAAATAGGAATGGTTCCATGCCTTTGTAAGGGGCCGTCCTCACGCTGTTGTCATTGGGCGCCGGGAACGTGCCGCCCCACATCCCGATTGCCTCTCCGGCAATGGTGAGGTTTGGGCCATGACAAAAATATTGGCGATTGCAGTATTGTTGGTGGCGACGGCCGGTAGTGCGTTTGCAGCGCTTTCGCCAGTGGACCGCAGCTTGACCGAATTGCTTCCCGTCGACACGCCGATCGGCACGACGGATGTGGCCACGCAACGTGAGGCAGCCTACTTCAACGCGCCGCAGCCGGCCTACGGACAGATCTTTCAGTGCCGCCCACGCGACATGGTGTTCTTCACCGGCCTTATTCGTTACGCGCGCGCCTGCTAGCCGGCCATCGTCTCCTTCACGGCGGCGACCAGCTGCTTGAGCGTGAACGGCTTGGGCAAGAAAGCCGGCATATTTCCTTCCGGCAAGCTCTTTGAGAACGCATCCTCGGCATAGCCCGACACGAAGATGAATTTGATATCGGGATGCCGTTTGCGCATCTCTTTCAGAAGCGTCGGCCCATCCATTTCCGGCATCACGACGTCCGATACGACGAGATCGATGGCGCCCTCGCGCTCCAGGACCTCGATGGCTTCGACGCCGTTTCCTGCTTCGAGGACCGTGTAGCCGCGCGAAGCAAGCCCTCGCGCGTTGAGCGCGCGCAATCCCTCTTCATCTTCGACCAGAAGGATAGTGCCTTGCCCGGTAAGGTCGATCGTTGCGGCGTGCGCGAGATCGCCGGCTGCGGAGGCGGCGCCGGCAATCGCCGGCACTTCCACAGGCTTGGCATCCGCCTCCACGCCCGGAATGTAGCGCGGCAGGAAAATGCGGAACGCCGTGCTGCCCGGTCTGGATTCGGCATAGATGAAGCCGCCGGTCTGCTTGACGATCCCGTACACAGTCGAAAGGCCAAGGCCGGTGCCCTTGCCGACTTCCTTGGTCGAAAAGAACGGCTCAAAGATTTTATCGATAATGCTTTCCGGAATGCCCAGGCCGGTATCGCTCACCTCGACCAGAACATAATCGGCCGCCGGCATGCCCTTGGTCATGAAAGACGCGCATTCGGCGGCGGTGATGTTGGCCGTTCGCACCGTCAGCGTTCCTCCCCCCGGCATGGCGTCACGCGCATTGACAGCAAGATTGACAATCACCTGCTCGAATTGCGAGATGTCGACCTTGACCGGCCATAGATCGTTCGACAGCGCCGGCGTGAGCGTTACCCGTTCGCCGATCAGCCGGCGCAAAAGCATCATCAGATCGCTCAGCGCCTCGTTGAGATCGAGCACCTGCGGCCGCAATGTTTGCTTGCGCGAGAATGCGAGCAGCTGGCGCACCAGCGCGGCCGCGCGGTTGGCATTCTGCTTGATCTGGATAATGTCCTGGAACGACGGATCGGTCGGCCGGTGGGCGTTGAGCAGAAAATCGGTCGCCATCATGATCGCGGACAGCACGTTATTAAAGTCGTGCGCGATCCCGCCGGCGAGCTGACCGACCGATTCCATTTTCTGCTGCTGATTGATGCGGTTTTCGAGCGTGCGCTGCGCGGTCGTTTCGAGCGCGTAGACGATAGCCGCTTCCCCGTCGCGGTCTTCCTCCTCGACCGCCGAGACGAAGAAGCTTGCCCAGCGTTCCTCCGTCCCGCTCAAGGCGGCCTCGACCGGGGCAATATCGCCGTGCCCTTCCGCGGCTTTCCGGATCGCCGCCTCGAGGTCGCCGCGATCGCGCGCGGCGACGCACATATATATTGAGCGGTCGTCCCCCTTGAGACCGTTGGCAAAGGCATTCGCAAAGCGTGCATTGTTGCGCGCAATGCGGCCCGCCTTGTCCACGGTAGCGATCGCCATCGGCGTATTCTGGAAGAAACGCATAAAGCGCACTTCCGCTGCGCGTTGCGGATCGACGCCGCCGTCGCGCGCGCGGTTGAGCACCAGCGTACGCGAGGCGCCCGCGGCACCGTCTGCGCCGAACGCGATGCGGTGAAATATGCGGGCTGGCAGCCGCTTGCCCGTTCTCGTCTTGAGATCGAGATCGAGCACCTCGGTCTTGACGTCGCCGGGCGCGGCGTTGAGCGTTGTCAGCAGCGCAGCGCCCTCGCCCGCGACAAGGTCGGTAAGCTTGAGCGAGCCGGTGCCGACCTGCGCCAGGTCGTGGTCGAGCCAGGCCGCAAGCGTCGCATTGAGATAGATGATCGAGCCGTGCGCATCGACCGAGAAGAACCCGGCCGGCGCATGGTCGAGATAGTCGATCGCGTGCTGAAGCTCCTGGAAGACGTTCTCCTGGCGCTGCCGGTCGCGCGTGACATCGGCGATCGACCAGACTGTAAATCTCGACTCCTGCCCGCTCTCGCCGAGCGGTTGCACCCGCAACCGCAGCCAGCGCGCACCGGCGGCCTGAGCGCCGGCTATTCGCACCTCCTCCTGCAAGCGCCGTCCTTCGCGCGCGGCCTTGAGCAGCCGGTAAATCGATTCGGAAACGTCCGGGTCGCCGATAAAGACGCGTTCGATGGGGCGAACGTCGTCCGGGCCACTGGCTTCAATCAGATCGAGGTAGACGCTGTTGGCGTAGAAGACGCGCCCCCCTTGATCGGTAACAAGCAGGCCGTCGGAGGCGTTATCGACCAGCGTCTTGAACAAGGGTCCGCCCTCATCCTTGCCGGCAAAGCGCAGGATTCCGGCCGCGATCGCAAAGAGAGAGAAGACGCCGACAGTCGCCAGGATGGCCAGCAGCCCCATGATGTAAGGCTGGGCGTGCTCCGAGCCGACGTAGACGAGCCCGACCGCGGCGCCAACCAGCAGCAGGGCGACGACAAGCACCATGCCGACGCTGCCGCTACGCAAATTATGCTGACTTCGATCGAATGCCGACGCGCGCCGCCCGTCGCCACGATCGGGCACTGCCGAAATCTGCGCTGCCGGTTCCTGCGCTGCCATCGATCTTGAGCCCCGACGCGCGGTGGCGAAGTCCCGCGTCCCCTGAGTGCCTTAAGGCGGCCTACGGGCGCAAGAGCTTGCGGCCGGCAATTCAGCGCTTTTCACGGGCCGGATGAACCAGCCGCCGCAGCCGCATGACATAGCCGATGACTTCGGCCACCGCCTTGTAGTGCTCGACCGGAATAGCCTGATCGACATCGACCGTGGCGTGCAAGGCGCGGGCAAGCGGTGGATTTTCAACAATTGGAACCGCGTGCTCGCCGGCGACCTCCCTGATCTTCAAGGCCACGGCATCCACGCCTTTGGCGACGCAAACCGGCG
The DNA here is from genome assembly GCA_025929185.1 of Pseudolabrys sp. Classification (GTDB taxonomy): domain Bacteria; phylum Pseudomonadota; class Alphaproteobacteria; order Rhizobiales; family Xanthobacteraceae; genus Pseudolabrys. The sequence goes on along the minus strand of JAICMO010000037.1, from coordinate 20,402 downwards.
CTTCCATGCCACGCTCGTACTGCAGGGCGACCGCGTAGTGGGTCGGGTTGGTGATCACCACCGCCGCTTTCGGCACCGCGGCCATCATGCGCTTGCGCATGCGCGTTTGCCGCACTTGCTTCATCTTACCACGAATGGCGGGATCGCCCTCGGACTGCCTGAACTCCTCTTTCATCTCTTGCAGCGACATCTTCTGCCGCTCGTACCACTGCCTGTGCTGAAAGAGGTAGTCGGCCGCCGCAACGATCGCGAGCATGGCGACCACGGCGCCGAGCAGCTTGAGCGCAAGCGCCCGCGTCAGCGGCAACGCCGATGCAACATCCGTCCACGCCAGGTTTTCGATTCTTGCCCGCTCGGGCCACATCAGCGCCGTGAGCACCGTGCCGACCACGACGAGCTTCACCAGTCCTTTCGCGAAGTTTGCCAAGGCTTGCTTCGAGAACAGGCGCTTGAAACCGGCGGCCGGCGAAATCCGACTCAGCTTCGGCTGCAAGACTTCGAATGACCACACAAGCCGGTGTTGAATGAGATTGCCTCCGAGCGCCGCCAGCGCGAGCAGCAAAAAGGGAATAGCAACGGCGGCGAGAACGCTAACGCCCAGTTTTTCACCAAGCTGCGCGAGCGCAAACCCGTCCACACGAATTTGCCAGGAATGCTCGATCAATCCGCGCAGCGTCACGGCCAAATTCGTGCTGGTGACGCCGGAAAACGCGGTCACCGCCAGCGTGCCGCCGGCGATGATAAACCAGGTGCTGACTTCCTGGCTTTTGACGACGTCGCCGCGCTTAATGGCCTCGTCGAGCCGTTTTTGTGTCGGGTCTTCTGTTTTTTGGCTGTCGTCGTGTTCTTCGGCCATGCCCGCGCTCGCCTCCGGCTACAGTGAGTGCGGCGCAAGCTGACCAAGCACATCTTCAAGATATCCGACGAACGTCCCCATCATCGCGCCGATCACCAGCATCAGCAGCACGAGCCCGAGCATGATCGAGAGCGGCAGCCCGATAAAGAACACTTGCATCTGCGGCATCAAGCGCGACAACACGCCAAGGCCGACGTTGAACAGCAAGCCGAACACCAGGAACGGCGCCGCAAGCTGGATGCCGATGCGGAACGAGGTGGTGACGACGCCGGTGATCATCTGCGCCATGTCGCCGGTGAACGGAATGGCGCCGGGCTGAAAGAGATTGTAGCTGTCGTTGAGCGCGCCGATGATCAGATAATGCAGGTTGGTCGCGAAGATCAGCGTGATGCCGAGCATGGTCAGGAAATTGCCGACCAGCACGCCCTGCTCGTTCTGAGTCGGATCGACCGCCGTAACGAAGCCAAACCCGAGTTGCTGGGCGACGACGAATCCCGCCACCTGCAAGGACGAAATTGCAAGACGCGCGGTCAGCCCCAGCATCGCTCCGATCAGCATCTCTTCGCCGCCCATCGTGATGACCGGGCCGAGCGCTTGTAAATCTATCGCGTAAGCCGCGCGATGCAGCGGCAGCAAAACCGCGGTTAGCGCAAGCGCAATCACCAGCCGTACCCGGGTGGGCAAATTCAGCTCGCCGATGCCCGGCAGCAGCATGACCATGGTTCCGACGCGCGCGAACGCCAGCATGAAGGCTGCGCCGAGCGCGGGAAGAAAGGAGATATCGATGGTCATGCATCAGCCGCTGGCAATACGCGCAGCGATGCGCATCATTTCAGCCTGTAGTTTTTCCGCCATGAACGGCAAGGCGATCAAAAGCGAAAGAAAAATCGCCAGAATCTTGGGCACGAAAGCAAGCGTCATTTCCTGGATTTGCGTGACGGCCTGCAAGAGCGAGATAACCACGCCGACCAGGAGCCCAACCAGCATGACGGGGCTCGCCACGTAGATGAGCGTCATGATCGCGTCGCGCGCAACATCGAGAACTTCGGCGCCGGTCATCTCGTGTTTTCTCCCCGCTTGCTTCGACCAGGATCAGATCGGCATCTTCATGATGTCTTCGTAAGCCGCGATAACGCGGTCACGCACGGCAACAATTGCGTCGATCGCGACTTCTGTTTCGGCTACGGCCGTTACCGCGTTCACCATATTGCCCTTGCCGCTCACCATCGCACGCGCCTGCGCGTCGGATTTCTGGCCGGCTTCGTTGACCGCGTTGAGCGCGTCTTTGAGCACACCGGCAAAACTCGTGTCGGCGGCGCCTATCCCTTCCGGCTTTGCGGCGCGCGCAAGTGCTGGATCGGACGTGAGGCGGGCGATATTGGCGTAGGCACCGGCGGCGGCGAGCGGGGTCGGCATGGGTCACCTGTTCACGCTTTGAGGATGTCGATCGTGCGTTGGATCATGCGGCGCGTGGCGCCGATCACGTTGACATTGGCTTCGTACGATCGCTGGGCGTCGCGCATATCCGTCATTTCGATGATCGGATTGACGTTCGGGTATTTGACGTTGCCATTGGCGTCGGCTGCCGGATGGCCGGGCTCGTGCTTCAGCTGGAAAGCGGATCTGTCGAGGCTCACACGGCCAAGTTCGACCAGGCGCGCGCCGAGCGCGCGGTCGAATTCAGAACGGAACGTCACGATTTTGCGGCGATAAGGATCGCCGCCCGGGGCGGTCGGCGTTGAATCGGCGTTGGCCACGTTTTCCGAGATCACGCGCATTCGTCCCGCCTGCGCACGCAAACCGGAAGCGGCAATTGCCATCGTCCTGAAGAAGTCCACGGTTCAACTCCTTGCGGTGCGCCGCCCCTTGCAAAATAGAATCATGATGCCTTGCCGAGCGCTGTCTTGAGCAGATTGAGGCTGCGCGTGTAGAGCGCGGCCGCGGCCTGGTAATCCATCTGGTTCGAGGCGACCTTCATCATCTCGTCCTCGAGGCTGACCGCATTGCCAGCGGGACGCACCTCGTAACCTTCGTCCTTGCGGCTGCGGAATATTGCCGATGGCTCGTCCGATCCGGCGATATGTCCCGGTTCCGTTTGCGCCAGCACGACCAAAGGGCCGTGCGGCGACGTGCTTCGGGTTGCATCGAAATCGGGAGGCACCAGATCGTGCGGCTTGAAATTGGGCGTGTCCGCATTCGCGATGTTCTCGGCAAGGACGCGCTGGCGTTCCTGGCCCCATTGCATGCGGGTGCGCAACATCGAAAAGATCGGAATGTCGACGATTGCCATGGCGGGCCCTTCCCCGCGGACTAAAGCCGCGGTAGGCAGACTTTGCCGGCGGTATGGTTAATGGCGGGTAAAAGGCCGCCGCCATGGGCCGGCCATGTTGACGACACGTTTACCATGAGAAGTGCCGGCAAACGGGCAATCGGGCCGGACAAGGTCGCATCCCGTTAATCATCTGTTAGTATTCGGGGCGGCAAATAGTGCCTACGGCGTTAACCATTCGGGCGACTCACGCCGGGTGTGCCGGGGCGCGCAGTATGGAGCGCATTGATGTTTTCATCTGTGTTCGGGAGTGAGCTTCCGCTGGCGGCACGATTTTTTATCGCCTTCCTGGTCGTGCTCTGCCTCATCGGCCTGACGGCGTGGCTGATGCGCCGCTTCGGGGCGAGCAGACTCGGCGGCGGCTCGGCGCGCGGACGACAGCCTCGCCTCGCCGTCATCGATGCCGCGACAGTGGACGGTCGCCGTCGTCTCGTTCTTATCCGACGCGATAATGTCGAGCACCTTTTGATGATCGGTCCTTCCGATATCGTGATCGAATCGAACATCGTACGCGCAGCGAGCGCACGCGACGTGTCACGCGATAACATGCGAACGTTGAGCGAGCAGCCGCGCGTCGCGCCGCCCGCCGAAACGGCATGGCCGCTACAGCCCGCAGCAAACGAGCCGACGGCACGACCTGCGCGCCCGGGCGTCACCGACGAGCCGTGGCTTGCCGCCGAGCCCGGCGCGCGCGCAAGGCCTGCGGCCGACGGCGCGCCCGCACCGAATCTCGAGCCCGCAACCAAATCGCCGCCGCAGGAGCCGCCCGTTCTTCGACCTGAGCCGGTTCGCGTCGCGCCGGCGACGCCGGCAGCGCCGCCACAGACTGATCACAACCTCGCTGAAATGGCATTGCAACTTGAGGCGGCCCTGCGCCGTCCCGCTGAAAATCGCCCGCCGGTCACCGATCCGCTCGCCGTCCCCGCGGCGGCGCCGCCTGTGAAGCCGGCGGAGCCGGTGCGCGGACCCGGCCGTGACTTCAGGCCGCGTGTTGAGCCGAAACTGGAGACAAAAACCGAGCCGAAGATTGAACCGAAACCGGAACCGTCTTCCACGAAATCTTCCTTCGACAACCTCGAACAGGAGATGGCCAGCTTGCTGGGCCGTCCTTTAGGAAAATCGTGACACGCGCTTCCGACCGCCGTGTCCGTCTGGCGACGGTGGCGGTTGGAGTAGCAGTGGCGATCGTGGCCGCGGCGACGCCCGCTGCCGCGCAGAACATCAGCGTCAATCTCGGTCAGGGCACCGGGCTGACGGAGCGCGTGATCCAGATGATCGCGCTGCTGACGGTGCTGTCGCTGGCGCCGTCCATCCTTGTAATGATGACGTCGTTCACGCGCATCGTGGTGGTGCTCTCATTGCTACGCACCGCGTTGGGTACCGCGACCGCCCCACCCAATGCCGTGATCGTCTCGCTTGCCCTTTTCCTGACCGCGTTCGTAATGGGGCCCGCACTTCAGAAGGGCTACGAAGTCGGTATAAAGCCGCTGCTTGCAAACCAAATTACGACCGAGCAGGCCTTCGAGCGCGGCTCGCAGCCGCTGCGCGCGTTCATGGAAAAGAACGTGCGCGAGAAGGACTTGAAGCTGTTCGTCGACATGTCCAAGGAAGCCGCGCCGGCAAAGCCCGAAGATTTGTCGCTGCGCGTGCTGGTGCCGGCCTTCATGATTTCCGAGCTCAAGCGCGCGTTTGAAATCGGCTTCCTGCTCTTTCTCCCCTTCCTCATCATCGACCTGGTGGTCGCCTCCGTCCTGATGTCGATGGGCATGATGATGCTGCCGCCGGTCGTCGTGTCGCTGCCGTTCAAACTGATCTTTTTCGTGCTGGTCGACGGATGGAGCCTGGTCGCCGGATCGCTGATCCAAAGCTACGGGACTTAAAGCATGATTGCTTTGGATTTGAATCGTCTCAATGTCTTCGGCGTCACCCGCGGGCTTGACCCGCGGGTCCATCTTCGTCGCAACGCTGGATTGCCGGATCAAGTCCGGCAATGACGCTGCGGCGAGCGGCGCTTCCGTTTTAAGCAATCATTCCCTAATACCCGCGGCCCTCGATATGCAATCGGGGGAGATGCAAACGGGCGATCGAGCCGGTTGGCGCGGGATCGGGCCTTAGTGGCGCGCCTTCCGGTATTTTCGAAGGCAGCAACAGCGACGCAGGATTTGGCACCGGAGCCTTGGTGGCCGCTGCATTGGATGGATTGGGCGCCGCCGGCTGCGTGGCCGGCGGAGTCGAGGGAGGAGATGGCGGCTTTTCTGCTTTTTCCTCCGGCGGCGCCGCGCGCGGCGAAAGCGGGCTCGCGTCCGCGTAGCGTTTGCGCATGTCGCGCAGGAAAGCGTCGAGCGTATCGAGGCTGGCGATGCGACGCGCGATATCGCGGAATTCGGCGCCGCTGGTGCCGATCGGCGCCGTCACCACGTCGAACGCGCGGCGATCGGGGCCATCGGCCATCTTCGCCGCGTATTTTTCCCGAAAACGTTGCAGGCCCATCGCATCTTCACCGAGCGCGTAGCCAATTCCCGCCCGCAAAATGTCCTGGCGCTCGGCTGGCGTGAGCGGCGTGAAATCCTTCCAGCGATTTCCGTAAAGCAGTTCGATCTGCTCGGCCGCCTCCCGCCACCGCTGTGCCGCCCATAGAATGTCGGAGCGCAAGCGGATCGCTTCGCGGCTCTTCAAGTCCGCGATCACTTCGAGCGCAAGCGCATGCCGGCCGAGCTCCGACAGCGAGCGCGCTTCGAGCAACAGGCGCTGGTCACGCAATTCGTTGGAAAGGCCGGTCGAACGGGTCGATTGCAAGGCTTTGAGCGCGCGGTCCGCTTTGCGGTTCATCAAGTAGATGACGGCGAGCCGGGTGGCGACTTGGGCGCGCGCCGCGCCTTGCAGGCGGTGATCGACCTGATGCTGGAGCAGCTCCGCCGCCTGATCGAGCAGGTCGACCGATATCAGGCGGTCCGCGAGCTTGCGGATCATTTCGTCGCCGCGGCGGCCGATCGGCGTGAGCTCACGGTAGTCATAAAACAATCCGAGCGCCTCGACCGGCGGCATCGAATCGCCGACGCCATCGAGAAAGAGCCGATCGAACGTGGTCGCCGCTTCGTCCTGGATTTTGCGCGTCATCTCGGAATTCGGATGCGACATCATCGCGCTGCGCATCACGTGGAAGGCGTCGCGGTAGCGCTTTTCCTCGGTGTAGAGATGGGCGAGCAACTTGAGCCCCTCCACTTCCGTGTCGTCGCCGCGCCAGATGGTGGTGAGCGTCTCGAGCGCCCGAATGGCGTCATCGCGCGACATCTCACCGGACGAAAACTTCAATTCGATTTCATGTAGTTGCCCCTCCGCGGCGGCCCGGCGATCGTCCGATTCGACCGCGCTGTGATAGGCGGCGAGCGCCTCTTCGTTGCGCCCGAGGCCCTGGTCGAGGCGGCCGGTGAGAACGGAAATCGATGGCTGCATTTTCGGCGGAATGCCAAGCGTCGCGATTTCGTCCATGAGTTTGGCTGCGCCGCTGAAATCACTCACCTCGATCGCAACCCGTGCCGCCGTCATCAGGGCAAGCCTTTGCAACTCGATCGGCAAAGCAGCCATCGAGCCTTCCACATTTTTGAAGCCGTCGCGTGCGTCATCCCAGCGGCGCAGCTGCGCGTAGGCCATCGCACGCCAGATCGGCGCATCATGCTGGTTGCCGATCTGCGGGTTTGACAGCACTTTCAGCGCCGCTTCGGGCCGATGCATCAGCACATCGGATACCGCCTTGAGCACGAGCCCCGAGACCTCGTCGCCGCCACCTTTGCGGTCGTCGAGCGCGACGGACGCGACCGCACCTGCTTCCGCCGACATCCCACGCGCCAGATAGAAGCGCGCGAGATTGTAACGCGCCCGATTGCGCCGCCGCTCCGGCGCCGAAGCGGCACGGCCGATGAGCTCGGATTGTCGCGCGCTGAATTTGATTTTCCTGTTGTATTTCCAAAGTTGCGTGTCGAAGTTGAGCGTGTGAAACATTCCGGAGACGCGGCCGTCCAACTCGACGGCCGAGATCGTCAACCCGCCGGGCCGGCTGATGACGATCTTGTCGACGGCAAGTTCGGCGGAAACGTCGTCGGCGATGGGCTGGATGACCACGCCATGACTCGACTCCAGCGCCCGCAATTCGACGAAGTCCTGTTCCTTGAGAAATCCGCGCGCGGGGCCGAGCGCGGTGATCACCATCAACGTATCGCCCATGTCGGGATCGGTGATCCGATGGATCTTCTTCGGCTCATCGATCGGGATGGTGATGCTCGCGCGATTGCGGCCGACGATGTTGCGCGCGATCCCGAGCGGCCGGGTATGCTCAATGATTGAATCGCCGATGGTCAGATTCCAGCCGGGTCCGTCCGCGACCAACGCCGCAAGCTGCGGGCGCACGAGCCTGATCCGCACAATTGCCTCGCCGTCTCCACCATGGTCAAGCGAGACGGAGCGGACGATGCGCGCGGTGTCGACTTTCAGGGCCGAGATGTCGATCTTGGCGGGGCTATCGAACACCAGCCACAACGTATCGGCGCGCCGGAACACCGCCGCCGGCGTCGGCGCCGCAAAGGGAAAATCGACGTTCAAATTGTCGCCTGCGAACTGCATGGCAGCCACCACCGGCGCCTTGGGATCGATCGGCAGTGAACGGCGCGGCGGCGTATTCGCTTTGGTTTCCACCTGCCGCCTCTGAACGGGGGCGCTCTGCGTTTGCGGCTTCACGGGCGGCGCGGCATGAACCGTCTGCTCTCTCGATTTCGGCACCGATGGTGCAACGGCGTGGCTCTCCCGCGGTATGGCGAGAGACGGTTGTTCCGGTCCCGGCAGCGGCGGTGCAGTTTGCGGGCCACGCGCAGCCGACTGCGGCGCGGGTGTTGGGCGCGCAGGAGCGGCGAGCGGCATGGCGTCAGGAGTAGCGGTTGCACGCTTGTCGTTGAGCTTGGTCGCCGGCGCCAGCGGACCTGCGCCACTGCCGAGATCAACCATGAAGCTGCGGCCATCCTGAAACGCGCGCACCTCAGGCTTGCCCTTCAATGTGAAAAAGACTTGCGCGGATTCGTCGTCGCGCGTCGCTTCCACCGATGCGAGCGTCTTTGGCAATGAGATTTTCGCGTCGGCTAAATCCCATTTGATCGGCTGGTCGAAACTGAGCGTAAGCTTTCCGTCTGCGCGGCTCGCGTTAGCGTTCGCGCCATCCGGCAACCTGAATTCGTAGCGTGTAAACGTCGGCTGGGTGCCGACCGTCACGCGTATGGTTTGCGCCTCCGGCTTGGGCCGGTTACCGCGCGCGCGGCGCAATTCACGTTCCGCCGTGCGCGCGCGCTCGGCAAGTTCGTCGATCACCTCCTGCGGCAGGCCGGGCAATACGCCGGTCCATGTCATCGGCAGCAGGTCGATGTAAATGCGTTCGGCGGCCGGAATGATGTTGAACCTAAGCTTGTGCGCGAGCGCGAGGCGAATTGCGGTACCGTCCGGGTCGCGCCGCGCGGCGCTGACGTAATCGGCGGCGCGCACCGCGATCTTGTCGACCGAGACGGCAACCGGCTTGTCGAACTTGATGACCATAATGGCGCCGGAGACGGTCACCTGCGCCTTGACCTCGTCGGCAAACCGGAAGGCCAGGCGCGCATAGCCGCCATCCGTATCGACGGCCAGTTCGCCCTTTATCGGTTCGGCCGCGGCGGCGAGCGTCGTCCATGGCGTAAGGGCAAGGATCGCCGCGCAGAGCGCAAAGCAAAATTCGGCCAGGCGCCGCAAGGCGCAAGCGCGCACGCTGCTCAGGCTGATCGATCCGACCGGCATGACCACTCCACCGGCCATGGCGCCGGCCGCAACAGCCTATGTTTTCGCGTTTAACGCGGCCTTAACCGTGCCGAATTCACTGCGCGGTCGGTTGGCCTTCGATCTTCGGAAGGGCGTCGGCGGATTGCGGCTTTTTGACATCGGTCGCTCGATTGGCGAGCTCGACGGTCAGCCGCTCGGCCGCCTCGGGCGTCATCTGAGCGAGGATCTCTGACATCTTGCGCGGATTGATCAGCGTGACGACCTGAACCAGGATTCTCAGATCGAGCCGGTCGAAGATGCGCGCGGCATCCTTCGCCTTCATGTTTTCATACATCGTGACGATGCTCTTGAAGCGCTCCTGCTCGGCTTTGTCGTGGTCCACGGCCACGCTGTCGACGTGCGCCTTTATGTCCTTGAGCTCCTCGACCCGCGCTTCGACGCGCTTTTCCGCCGCCTTGATAAGATTTTCCCGCATGTCCAGGTCGCGGTTGCGCTTCTCCAGCGATTGATTGCGTTCACGTAGCCGCTTGAGAATGGCGCGTTCTCCCGGCGAATTAACCTGCCCTGGCTCCATCTTGTATTCGTTGCCGGCGACATCGAGCTTGGCCGGCGGCGGCGGCTTCGTGCTGGACCTTAAAGGCTCTCCTGCCGGAGTTGCCGCGGGCTCGCTCTCGCCCGTCGAGCCGGTAATGTCACTGGGGTCGCCGCCGAAATTGAACATTTCCTTCGCCCACGACCGCCTTGCCTGCTCGCCCCGATCGGCGACGACGATCTTGGGATAATCCGGCAGGCTTTCGTTTGCGCCGGCGTGCAGGCCGGGATTGCCGCGCTGTGCAAGCCGCTCGCCAAGCGTATAACCGCCGTCGAGAACGAGGCCTGAGACCTTGAGCGCAAGCAAGCAGCTCGTCGCCAACAGGACGAGCGGAATAAGCCTGAAATTCCGCGCGAAGCGGATCATGCGGCAAGGCCGTTGAGCCTCGCCCGCGCGCGCGCGGCGAATGCCTCCGCGGCGGCGGCGACAGATCTGGCGTCGGGGGCCGGAGCCTGCTCGGCCGGCGCGAGCTCCGAATGACGCGCGGCGGCTACAAGCCGCGCGAAGCGCGCAAGCAATTCTTCGCCGGCGGCAATCTGGCGCTCGATATTTACCGACACGCGCTCCGCGCTTTCAAGGCGCGCCGCCAGCGGCTGCTCGGCCTCGTGCATGGCGGACTTGAGGCCGCCGATTGCGCGTTCCGCGATGTCGGTGGCGGTGACCAGCTCCGAAATTGTCGAGCGCATCGATTGCTCGTCGGCCTTGAGCATGCGCAACTGCCGGTTCAGCTTCACGCAATAAAGGATGGTGAGCAGGAGCAGGATCGAAACCATGCTTTCGATCATGTAGCCGTAATGGTAGCTCACGGTGCCTCCAGCCGGTTGGTGGGTCCGTCCGCGTTCTCGAACATTGCGAATGTCGTTTTCGGTTTTTGCAGAGGCTTGGCGACGCGCACGGCGATGCGGTCGCCGACCCTGCCCATGCGCCCTTCCGTCAGCATGACCTCGCCGCAGCGAACTTTGACCATCGCGTCCGCCTTGAGCTCGAGCGCGAGCGTGTCACCGACGCTGAGATCCATCATGCGGCGCAACGGCAGCTTGGCCTCATAGAGCACCGCATCGACCTCGACCTGCGCCTGCCCGATTTCGGTGGCGAGATGGCCCTCCCAGATTGGATCGCGGCCGAACTTCTCGCCCATGAACATCTGCAACAGGACGGCGCGGATCGGCTCGATGGTGGCGTAAGGCAGGAGCAATTCGATATTGCCGCCGCGATCTTCCATGTCGATGCGCAAGCGCACCAGGATCGCGGCGTTGGCGGAGCGCGAGATCGCGGCAAAACGCGGATTGGTTTCCAGCCGGTCGATGTTGAACTTCACCGGCGAGAGCGGGCGGAACGCTAGTTCTGCATCCGCCAGCACGACCTCGATCATGCGCTTGACGAGATTGGATTCGATCGTGGTGTAGGGACGCCCTTCGATGCGAATCGTGCTTTGCCCTCGCCGCCCGCCGAGCAGCACGTCGATGATGGAATAAATGAGGCTTGAATTGACGGTGGCCAGCCCGAAGTTGTCCCACTCCTCCGCCTTGAATACCGCAAGGATCGCCGGCAAAGGAATCGAATTGAGATAATCGCCGAACCGCACCGAGGTGATGCGGTCGAGCGAGACTTCAACGTTGTCGGAGGTGAAGTTGCGCAACGATGTCGTCATCAGCCGGACAAGCCGGTCGAAGACGATTTCCAGCATCGGCAGGCGCTCGTAGGAGACCATCGCCGAGTCGATGATCGCGCGGATGCCGGAATTGTCGTTGAGCGTAACGTCGGCAAGGCTGAAACCGAGCAGGCTGTCGATCTCGTCCTGATTCAGGATGCGCTCGGCGCCGCCTTTGGCGGAATGAGTGAATTGACTGCCGTCTTCCACCATCGCGGCCCATTGCGCCGCGACCGCCTCGTCATTGCCGCTCGGCTCGCCGGCGCCTCCCGCGGCAGGCGTGGCGGCGCCGGATTCAGCTTCGAGGGCTACCCCCCACTCCGCTGCCAACGCGTCCTGATCGACCTGGTCTTTCTGGGCCATGGCTACGCCGTCACTGGACGACGATCTCCTTGAACAGCACCGCGGTAATGTGATTGGGCGCGACCGCCGCGTTGACGCGGCGGGTCAATTCTTCTTTGAGCCGGTAGAGTCCGGCGGAACCGTCGAGGTCCGTCGGCCGCAATTCGCGCAGGTAGGTCTGGAAGGCGTCCATCACGCGCGGCATCAGCGGCTGAATCTGCGCGACCACGGACGGATCGGGGACCTCCAGGACGACCTTCACCTTGAGATACTGCGTGCGCTCCGAGCCGGGGTTGGCGAGGTTCACCAGCACGTCCGGCATGTCGACGAAGATCGCCGGCTTGGCCGCCGCGGCAGCTTTCTTTTCGGCATGCGAATGGCCGAGAAAAAGGTACGCGCCGGCGCCGCCACCGCCGAGCACAGCGAAGGCGGCCACGGCGATGATCATGATCTTGAGCGACGGAAGCTTGAATTTCGATTTTGCCGGAGCGGCGGCTTCTCCTTCCGCGCCTTCTTCGACTTCTTCTTCCGGTTCTTTGTCGGCTTCGGCCTGCTTGGCCTTTTTATCCGCCATGACTTCGACCCCGTTCGCGTCCTGATGTGCGGCGCCCCGCGAGCGGCGGCAACACGCAAAACAAAGGCCGCGGACGCCGTTTCAGCGCCCCCGTCGGCAAAGGTAGGTCGGTATGGTTAACAGATTATTTCCGGCCGCTTGTTAGCCGGCATCTTTTGCCGATCCATCGCGAAACGCGGGCTAAATTTACCGCGCCACCTCGCGCCAGTTTTTCCATAAATCGCTGATCGGCCGTGCATTTCGGAATTGGCACGCAGACTGCAACGCGCCCCTCGCTCGCAGGCTTGGGAGAGCCTGCTGCATTGCTCGACGAGCTCCGGTCTCGGGAGGACCGCCTTGCCGGCAAGGGGAGAATACGAATGCAGAATGCCGTCCTTGTTGGGCTGTCGCGTGAGGTCGCGCTCGAGCGCGAACTCAGCGTGGTTGCCAACAACATCGCGAACATGAACACCACCGGCTACAAGGCCGACGGTTCGGTGTTCGAGGAATATCTTTCCGCGACGGCGCGCGGCGCGGAGACCGGCAGTCGCGTGAGCTTCGTGCAGGACCGCGGCATCTGGCACGACATGAGCGGCGGCTCCATCGAGCGAACCGGCAACCCGCTCGACGTTGCGATCAGCGGCAAGGGCTTTTTCGTCGTTCAGACGCCGCGTGGCGAGCGCTACACGCGCAACGGCTCGTTTCAGATCAACGCGGACGGCGTGCTCGTCACCAGCGACGGCGATGAAGTTCTCGGCGACGGCGGCCCGATACGATTTCAGCGCAACGATCGGCAGATCCAGATCAGTCCCGACGGCACCGTCAGCGTGCGCGAGGGCACGTCGATCCAGGATTCGCAGCGGGGCAAGTTGCGGCTCGTGAATTTTGCGAATTTGCAGCAGCTGCACAAAGACGGAAACAGCATGTTCGCCGCCAGCAACGGCGTGCAGTCGCAGCCGGTCGACACAACGACCACCGTCGTTCAAGGCACAGTGGAAAAATCAAACGTGCACGCCGTCGTCGAGATGTCGCGCATGATCGAACTCACGCGCAGTTATGCGCAAGTAGCAGCGATGCTGCAACAACAAGCGGATCTCGGTCAGTCGTCGATCGACAAGCTCGCCGACGTTCCGGCCTGATGACGAAGAGGAGTTGAAATCATGCGTGCGTTGCTGACCGCCGCGACGGGAATGATGGCCATGGAACTCAACGTCCAGGTCATCTCCAACAACCTCGCGAACATGACGACGACGGGCTACAAGCGCCAGCGTGTCGAATTCCAGGATCTGCTTTACGATCACGTCAGCCGCATCGGCACACAGACTTCAACCCAAGGAAACATTCTTCCTGTCGGCATCGACATCGGCTCCGGCGTGAAGACGGTCGGCACGCCGCGGTTGATGACGCAAGGCACGCTCTTGCAAACCGGCGGCAGCCTGGACGTCGCGATCCGCGGAGACGGCTTCTTCAAGATTCAATTGCCGGACGGCACCTTCGCCTATTCGCGCGACGGCTCTTTTCAGATGGATCAGCAGGGCCGCATCGTGACCGCACAGGGCAATCTCGTGCAGCCGAGCATTACGATCCCGCCTAATTCGACCGGCCTCACGATCAGCCCGCAAGGTCAAGTGTCGGTCATACCGCAGGGCTCGACCACGCCGACGGTCCTCGGCCAGCTCATTCTCACCCGGTTCATCAATCAGGCCGGCCTGCTGTCGATCGGCGACAATATGTACACCGAGACCCCGGCGTCCGGCACGCCACAGGACGGATTGCCCGCGACGGATGGCGCCGGCGATCTCCAGCAGGGAAGTCTCGAGCAATCCAATGTCGACTCGGTCACCGAGATCACCAACCTGATCGCGGCGCAACGCGCGTACGAGATGAACTCGAAGGTGATCACAGCGGCCGATCAGATGCTGTCGACCGCCTCCAATCTGATGCACTAGGAGCGGCCAATGGTCCGGTCAATGACGCGCATAATCGTGGCAGCGTGGATGGCCCTGCTGGCGTTCTCGCCCGCCGCGACGGCGCAAACGCTCGCCGCGTTGGATCCGCCAAAGCCGCGGCTGCGCGCGGAAGCAATCGTTGCAAGCGATATCGTTCGCATCGGCGACCTGGTGGAAAACGCCGGCATTGTCGCCGACGTCCCTATCTTCCGCGCGCCCGATCTCGGTTCGACCGGCACCGTATCCGCTCAGCGCGTAGCCGAAGCGGTGCGCGAGCACGCGATTATCGGACTCGATACTGCCGGACTCGACGAGGTCGTTGTGAAGCGGGCAAGCCGCACGATTGCGGCCGGCGAAATCGACTCTCATATCGCGCGCGCATTGGCCACCCGCTACTCGCTCGGCGACCCCGACGATCTTGTGCTGAATTTCGATCGCGGACTGCGCTCTGTCTATGTCCCGCCGAGCGCCAAAGGAGAGCCGCGCGTTTCCCATCTGACGTATGATCGGCGCAGCGGACGGTTCAGCGCCAGAATCGAAATTTCCGGCGCCCGCGCCGACGACGGCCTTCGCTTTACAGGCACCGCGACGGCCACGACCACCGTCACGATGCTGGTGCGTCCGATCAATCGCGGCGAAATCGTCAAGTCGTCCGACGTGATCACCGAGCGGCGGCCTCGCGCCGAGGTCGGCAACGATGCGATCTCGAATCCGGAACGGGCCATTGGTCTCGCCGCGCGCAGTTCGTTGCAGCCGCGGCGTCCCCTGCGCAGTTTCGAGCTCATGAAGCCCGATCTCGTGCAGCGAGATCAGGCGGTAACGCTTGTTTATCGCGTGCCCGGCATCACGCTCACAGTGCGCGGCAAAGCGGTCGAATCCGGCGCAGAGGGCGACGTCGTCGGCGTGCTCAACGAGCAATCGAAGCGCACGGTGCAAGGCGTGGTTTCCGGGCCGGGTCACGTCGTCGTCGGCGATACGACGACACGCATCGCGGAGAACGCGAGCGTGCAAAATGAAATGTTGTCCAACGCGCCGAAGCGCGCTCAAGGAAAGTGACCGCGATGACTGTCGTTTCGGTATTGCGTGGAGCGTTGCTGAGCGCGATGGCATCCGCGCTGTTGACGAGCTGCGCGGCGATCGATCGGCTCAGGCACATCGGCGAGCCGCCGCCGCTGACGGCGCTCAGCAACCCGACCGCGAGGCCGGGCTACAAGCCGGTGCAAATGCCGATGCCGGCAGCGCAACCCGCCTCCTACAACCCCAACTCGCTGTGGCGAAACGGCTCGCGCGCCTTCTTCAAGGACCAGCGCGCGCACCAGATCGGCGATCTGCTGACGGTGAAGGTGAACTTCACGGATCAAGCGAACATCAGCAACGAGACGCAACGCACCCGCACCAACAAGGAAGACACGGGCGTCGATAATTTCTTGGGCTTGGCCAAGGTGCCGATCTTCAACACGGTCATTCCAGGCCGCATCGTCACCGAGGATTCTTCTTCGGCCACCGATGGCAAAGGCACGGTGACGCGGCAGGAAGCCCTGACGACCAACGTGGCCGCCGTCGTCACGCAAGTACTGCCCAACGGGAACCTCGTGATCGAGGGCAAGCAGGAAGTTCGCGTCAATTTCGAGGTCCGCGAGTTGATCGTCGCCGGCATCATCCGGCCGGAGGACATCGAAAGCGACAACACCATCGACTCGAGCAAGATCGCGGAGGCGCGAATCTCTTACGGCGGACGCGGTCAGATCACCGATATCCAACAGCCGCGATACGGACAACAGGTGCTCGACGTGTTGCTGCCATTCTAGTCAGGGATCAGGGATCAGGGATCAGGGACCAGGGATCAGGAATCAATCTGAGGGAGGAAATAGCGAAAGAAACGATCCTATCCGTCCTGATCCCTGATCCCTGGCTACTGATCACTGGCTCCCGCGCCGTTTCGCATCGCGCGAGCGAACACGGCGTCCACGCGCGGCCTCCGGCAGCTCCCCGCCGGAGGCCGCGCATCTATTGCATCAATTTTGATGAACGACTTGCTTTGCTGTGTTTCGAACGCGGCCGATGGCCTTGGCGGCGCCTACCAGCGACGCCAGTGCCGGCGCCAGCCCCATCCCCAATAGGGGCCGTAATAAGCGGGTGGACCGTAATAATAAGCAGGCGGCGGCCCGTAATAGACCGGCGGGCCCTCAACGTAGACCGGTTCTTCACCGTAGACCGCCCGCGGGGCGCGGCGCACCGGCGGACGTCCGCTGGTGTCGAGCGCGGTCTGAATTGCAAACCCGCTCTTGCCGTTCCAGGTGACCGCGCACCAGCCATCCTTGCAATCGGCGGCGTCGATGCGACTGCCGCCGGGGATGCGGCTGAGAATCTGGTTATCCGTACCGGGCCCCGACCGCAGATTGACGGTTGTGAGGGCATAGGCCGTCGCCGCCGAAGCACCCGTTGTCGACAACGCGCCGAAAACGGCGGCACAAAAGAGAAGCCGGGAATATTTCATGGCGTACTCCTGTCGCGATTTCATCAAGAGCCGTTTGGACGCCCCCAAGGTTGCAATCGCGGCGGGCCCGCAATCAATCGTCTCGGTAGACCCGTTCGCGCCGTTCGTGCCGTTCCTGCGCCTCGACTGATAAAGTTGCAATGGGCCGCGCTTCCAGCCGGCGCAGCGAAATCGGTTCCCCGGTTTCTTCACAATAGCCGTAAGTGCCGTCCTCAATGCGCCCGAGCGCCTCGTCAATTTTTGAGATCAGCTTGCGCTGGCGGTCGCGCGCCCGCAACTCGATGGCGCGGTCGGTTTCCGACGACGCCCGGTCGGCGAGATCGGGATGGTTTTGGTTTTCCTCCTGCAAATGCAGAAGAGTTTCCTTGGCTTCCTTCAGTATGTCTTCCCGCCAGGCGAGCAGTTTCATGCGGAAGTATTCCCGCTGACGCTCGTTCATGAACGGTTCTTTTTCGGATGGCCGATAGGTCTTGGTCTTGGCCAGCATCCCCACTCGACTCCCTGTCTTCTTGGGCTTTTTTGCGAGTCTTCCTCCCTCGCGCGGCTGGCTTATATACGCGGTCGCGCAAACGGACAATATCCCTGTTGCGCGCACCGGCGTCACGAAAACGTATCGGTTTCAGTGGCTTAGTGGGGTCGGGTAACCCTGCCGCGAGTTCCCCTCAGGAAGGACTACCGCACGCCCGCCTTGGCCAGTTCGACGGCGACGCGCAGCCCGATTTCATTCAACACGGCATCGAGCCCGGCGTCGCCGGAACTTTGGTCGAGACCTTCGGCGACCACCTTCAGGCGCGCCAATGTCGACTGGTCGACGCTTCCGTCGAGCAGGCCGAGCTTGAGGGCATCGAGTTCGTCAAGGGCCTTGCGGCCGTGCCGGACCGCGCGCTTCCTTCGTTCGGCAGGATCGTCAACCGCCTGCAACGCAATCAACGCATCGACGGTCGAAATCGCGCGCAGATTGGAGGCGGCGACGTTGCCGCGCGGCGCTTCCTCTTCGCTGACCGAAAAATTTCCCGAGCCGACGCGCCGGATGGCGCTTTGTGCGGCGGCAAGCGCTGCTCCGCTCGGTCCCTGAACACGCATTGCCGGATGCTCCCGCCGGACAGGCCGGCCAATCATGCAGCAACCCTGAGCCGCTATGGTTAATGACCGGTAAAGCTCGGCAAAATTTTCCCTTCCGGCCGATCATTGCCGGCCGCCGCCATGCCGCGCCGCGGCCCAGCGTTTTGATTTAGCGCGCAATTGCAAGCACTTGAATCGGCGAGCTCGATTGGCACGCCATTCGCATGATGAACGGCGGTCCGACCTCACATTGGGGAGCAGTGATGACGAGGACGCTCAAGGCCGCAATGCTTGCGGCGGTTCTGGCTTTTTTTGTCCCGGTTAGCGCCGGGGCGACGTCGCGCATCAAAGACCTCGCGAACATCGAGGGCGTGCGGCAGAACCAGTTGATCGGCTACGGCCTGGTGGTCGGGCTCAACGGCACCGGCGACACGCTCAACAACATCCCGTTCACGAAACAGTCGCTCACCGCGATGCTGGAACGGTTGGGCGTCAACGTGCGCAATCAGACGCTGCGCACCGGCAACGTCGCCGCCGTGATGGTCACGGCGAACCTGCCGCCCTTCGGCACGCAGGGAACGCGCATGGACGTGACCGTGTCCGCGCTCGGCGACGCCAAGAGCCTGCAAGGCGGCGTGCTGCTGGTGACGCCGCTGCTCGGCGCCGACGGCAATGTGTACGCCGTCGCGCAAGGCTCGGTCGCAATCGGCGGATTCCAGGCTGAAGGCGAGGCCGCGAAAATCGTGCGCGGCGTTCCGACGGTCGGCCGCATCGCCAACGGCGCGCTGATCGAGCGCGAGATCGACTTCTCGCTCAACCGCCTCAGCACGTTGCGCATGGCGCTGCGCAATCCCGACTTCACCACCGCGCGGCGCATCGCCGCGGCGATCAACGATTTCATCGGCAAGCCGACGGCGGAGCCGCTCGATCCCGGCACCATCCAGATCACCGTTCCGCAACAGTATCGAGGCAACGTGGTTTCGCTGCTCACCGACATCGAGCAATTGCGCGTCGATCCCGATCTCGCGGCCAAGATCGTTATCGACGAGCGCTCCGGCATCATCGTCATGGGCCGCGACGTGCGCGTCTCGACGGTTGCGGTCGCGCAGGGAAATCTCACCGTCACCATCACCGAGACGCCGCAGGTCAGTCAGCCGGCGCCGTTCTCGCGCGGGCAGACGACGCAAGTGCCGCGCACGCGCATCGGCGTGTCCGAGGACGGCAAGAAGCTCGCCGTCGTTCATGACGGCGTGTCGCTGCAACAGCTCGTCGACGGATTGAATTCGCTCGGCATCGGCCCGCGCGACATGATCGCCATTCTGCAAGCGATCAAGGCGGCCGGCGCGATTCAAGCCGATATCGAGGTGATGTGATGAATGCCGCCCTCACCTTGCCCGCGCCCGGCATCGGCGCGCTCGATGCGATGAGCCGGCCGGCGCCGCCGCTGCCGAAAAGCACGAACCTGACGCAGGCGAAAGCGCGCGCCGCCGCAAAGGATTTCGAGGCTGTGTTCCTCAACACCATGTTTCAGCAGATGTACACGGGCATCGACGGCGATGGGCCGTTTGGCGGTTCCGGCGCAACGGCCGTGTGGCGCTCGATGCTGACCGACCAGTACGCGCGCAGCTTCGCCAAATCCGGCGGCATCGGTCTCGCCGACCATGTGTATCAATCATTGATGGCAATGCAGGAGACGCGACAATGAGCGCATCCCGCCCCGCGCAAGCGCGCACCACGACGCGCCCGATCGACAGCATCGGCGATGCCACCGCGGTCATCTCCAGTCTCGAAAGCATTATGGATTCGCTGCTGGCGACGGTCGAGGAAGAGACCGCGCTCGTCCGCGCCGGCCAATTGCACGAGGCGGCGGCGCTCGAGCCGGCAAAAGCCGAATTTGCTCGCGCCTATGCCGCCGAAACGGATCGCATCAAGATCAGCCGCGAATTCCTCTCGCGATCCCTGCCCGACGCGCTCGCCGCGCTACGCAGGCGACACGATAATTTCCACGCGCTGCTCCAGATCAACCTCACCGTGCTCGCCACAGCACACGCGGTGTCCGAAGGCATCATCCGCGGCGTCTCCGGCGAGCTTGCCCGCAAGCACGTACCGCAGACCTACGGCGCCTCCGGCCGCGCCAATGCGCCGGGTCCAAAAGCCGGCCGTCCCCTGGCGATCAGCCGGGTGTTGTAGCGAACCGTCATCCTGAGGCGCTCACCCACCGAACTCGGGTTTACCCGAGATCGGCAACATTAATGCCGCAAGTCGGCAATAGCCGACTTGCGTGGGCAAGCCTCGAAGGATGATCGGCCGCAACAGCTTCAGCAGACAGACAGCCGCTCGTTCATCGAAAAGCTGGGGGGCGTCGCCCTTCGAGGCGCGCTAACCCGCGCACCACAGGGTGACGGATAAACGTTAGCGCGCGCATCACCGTCATCCTGAGGCGCTCGCCCGAAGGGCGAGCCTCGAAGGATGACGATCGAGATCGCGTTCGTTACCGAAATCTTAAGCGGCACCGTTACCAAAGCGTTTAAGCCGACGCGCGCAAGCGCCGGTATTCATTAACCATATTCTTTTACGCTGCATTACGTCGCCATGGGTAACGTTCCCGGCACATCGCGCCGATCAGGGGGATCGGCACGGGTACTAGCGCCAGTACGGCAACCAGAAAGGTTACGGACATGTCCGATATTACGCTCTCAGCCGGCGTTCGGCAGAACCTGCTCTCTCTGCAGAACACGGCCCAGCTGATGGCCACGACGGAAAACCGTCTCGCCACCG
>JAICMO010000046.1 GCA_025929185.1 Pseudolabrys sp. | reverse complement strand
GAGCGCGACACGCTGGCGCTCGCCGCCCGAGAGCTGGCGCGGCCGCCGGTCGAGAAGATGCCCGATGCCGAACAGTTGCGAGGCCCACGCGACTTTCTTTTCAATTTCGGCGCTGGGGACGCGCTGCGTGCGCAGCGGAAAGGCGATGTTCTTTCGCACGGTGTAATGCGGATAGAGGCCGTAGCTCTGAAACATCATCGCCACGCCGCGGGCGCGCGGCGGAATGTCGTTGACGATGGCGCCGCCGATCATAAGGTCGCCGCTCGTCTGCTGCTCGAGCCCGCAGATGATGCGCAGGAACGTCGTCTTGCCGCAGCCCGACGGCCCGAGCAACACCATGAATTCGCCGTCCGGCACCGTGAGACTGATGCCGTTCACGGCGGGGACCTCGCCAAATTTCTTGACGATGTCCCTTGTCAGTACCGCAGCCATTGAACCTCCCAGAAAAATCCAACGCAGGACATTCGTCCCGCCGTTCCCTGTGGCGGAGCGTCAGCCGTGGTCCCCACTTGGCCGACAGCCAACCATGCCTGTACGCCTCCGGGCCGCACACGCGAATGCGCGGCCCGGATGCCAGGCGCTCAGGTCCTTTGCTGCCACTTCTTGAAGATGGCTTCGCACTGCTGCGTGGCCGCCTTGACCGAGTCTTCCGCGTTCATCGAACCCGTCGCGACTTTCGCGAACATGTCGATGATGATGAAGCTGTTGTAGATTTCGTCGATCGCGGGCGCGGCCGGCCCCGGATAGCCTGGGGCGGCGGACCATTCGTCGGAAGTCTGAAGGACCGCGAGCTTGTCGTGCGGGGTCGACGTCGGATCGTTTGACAGGATCGGCATCGGCTTGGGCACGATGTTGGCAAAGCAAGGATTGTTGTATCCCTCACTCGCCTTGAAGGCTTCGGGCCAGTGATCGGCGTAGTATTTAAGAAATTCGATCGCCGCTTCCTTGTTCTTGGCGAATTTCCAGATGCCGTAGAAGCCCGCGGCGGCGCCCATGAGCCGGGCGTGCGGACCTTTCGGCGGCTTCACCATGAAGATGTCGTCAGCCAATTTCTTATTGGTTTTCTGAGCCGTCCGATAAGCCGAGATCGGGTTTTCGATCATCGAGGCGACTCCGGAAACGAGGTAGCGGTTGTTGCTGGAGTCGTTCCACGAAAGGACCTCCGAGGTCATCGCTTCCTTGTAGAGCGCGGCGACGAACTTGACCGCTTCGATCGTTTCCTTGCTGTTGAGCACGATGCGCTTGCCGGTCTTGTCCTGAACGGCCCCGCCATAGCTCCACAATACGCCGCGCCAGGTCGTGTTCGGGTCGTTGCTGTGGCCGAGCGAAATGCCGACAGGGTGGCCTTTGGCTTTCAGCTTGGCGCCACCTTTGCGCACATTATCCCAACTGTCCGGCTTCATCCCGATCTCGTCCCACATGCTCTTGCGATACAAGGGCGGGAAGTTGATGTAGAAGTCGGGAAACGCGGACCAGGTCTTGTCGTCCGGGTTATAGCCGATCTGTGTGCCGATGACGGTGGGCTTGCCGTACTTCTTCGCGGTAGACTCGACCAGGTCCGTGACGTTGACGAGAAACTTGCGATAAAGATGCGCACCGCTGGCGCCACCGTTCCATCCGAAAATATCGTGGCCCGCTCCGGCCGACGCTTCGGCCGCCGCGCGCGCGGGGATGTCGTGCTCGTTGATGTGGTCAACGGTGACGGAGACGTGATTCTTGCTGCCCCAGTCTTTGGCGAATTTATCGAACCACGTATCGTACGCCGGAACGAAATGGCTCCATTGCACGATCGACAGCGCTTTGTCGGCGGCCATCGCACGCGAGACAAATGGCGCGGATAGCACCGGTGCTGCGCCGGCGGCAGCAAGGGTAAGGCCCGATTCCTTCAGGAAGCGGCGTCGAGTGACAGAAGTGAATCTGTTTGTTGTCATCGTGGGCTCCTCCTCTGGATTATATTGTTTATTGCTTATTGCGGTTGGATGAGGTGGGTCCCAATGAAATGTCAGCCTCATCCCTTCCAAGACCCATTACAGTCAATGACGGGCTCAGTGTAAAGCGACATAACGCGCGCGAATGGGCGCAGGAAACGGGTAGGGCCGCCGGATACCCTGGCCCGGCGCCGCGGCGGCGAACATGGACACTGAATAGACCTGTTGCTTGCAGCAGTGGTTGCTCTCGGGCTTGCGGCTTGACCGCGACGCGGTATCCCGGCTGCAGAACGCCGACCGTCAACTGTCGGCATTCTCGCGCAGGCGACCGGCATTGTGGATCGTCCAGTTGGCGAGCCACGGTACGTTCTTTTCAGGTTCGCGCAGGACTTCGGCAACTCGGGGGATGATGCCGGTCCGGCGTGTTCGGCACCGCAACATCGAGGCGCTCTACTTGCTGGCGGTCGCCTTGGCAGGCGCGTTGAGCACGGCGCGGCAGGCCGCGGGCAGGCTCGACATCATGACCGGCTTCGACGGACCGACTCGCTTCGGCGGATGCAGCACTTTTTCGCTGAACCAATAATCGAGCGACTTGTCGCAGCCGTCGCCATCGGGAACCGGCGGCTGCTTACGGCACTGCGGCGAGCCGGCGGGGCATTTGAGTCGCACGTGCATGTGATCGTTGTGCCCGTACCAGGGCCGTACCTTCGACATCCACGCATAATGATGGCTGCCCTCGAGGCGGCACAGCTCCTTCTTGATCGCCGCGTTCACCAGGACCCGCTCGACTTCCGGCTGCTCCGCCGCCGTGCGAATGAACGCCGCGTCCTGTGCACTCCACATTTTCGGATCGAGATGCGTCCCATTCGGCTCGACGAGGCTTGGCGCCGGAATGGTGTCGCGCTCTTCCGTGCTGAGCAGGTGATCGGGCATCGGCTTGAACCAGACGTCGACATCGAGACCGATCTGATGGCTCTTATGCCCAAAGGGCAGCGGCCCGCCGCGCGGCTGCGCCATGTCGCCGACGAGAATGCCGTTCCAGCCCGTTGCTTTGGCGGCAAGCGGCGCAAAGCGTTCGAGAAAGCGAACGAGCTCGGGATGGCCCCAGTTGCGGTTGCGGGAAGGCCGCATCACCTGCCAGGTCTTTCCGGTCAGCGGCAGCTCGACACCGCCTTGCAGGCAGCCGCGCGGGTAATAGCCGATTGCCATCGGTTTGCCGGCGCTCGGCAATTCCTTCGCAGCGAACAAGGGCGGGGCCGCCTCATCCTTCTCGTGCTTGGCGGATTCTTTCTTTGTCTTTTCGCCTGCCTCTTTCTTGGCGTGGAGCATGACCGTGCTCGGCTTCGGCTTAGCCTTCGGCGCGATATGCGAAGTGGGGGTCGCTGCGCGAACGGCAAACGGCGTCGGCGCGATCAGCGCAAAAGCGAGGGCGGCTGCGCAAAGGGTCCGGCGGTCCATCATGAGAGCCGGTGTAGCGTTTCGGCCGCCCGTTGTCAGGTTAATTGCGCCCGTTGGTAAGCGGCGGTGAGTTCCGTGCTCCTTCCCTCATCGCTAAAAACGCAAGCGGTACAGCGGTTTTTATGGTTAACAAAACCCAAGCGCGCCGAGATACGGCGCAAGGATCGACGGCACTGCGGCGCCCGCTTTTGAGCTAACGGCGTTTTTTGCGGCTGCGGGCGGCTTTCTTGGCCGAGCGCGAGCGCGCGGCTTTCGAACGGCGCGCGGAGGCGCGCCCGCCTTTGCGTCCGCCCTTTCGCGACGACGACTTGCTGCGCCGCTTGCCGCGGCCGGAGCCGCCTTTCTTGCCACCGCCGGATTCCTTGTTGACGGTCGCCCACGCGCGCCGCTCCGCTTCGTCCTGCGAGACGCCGCGATCTTCGTAACCTTCCTCGATGTGCTCGGCCTTGCGCTTTTGCTTGTCGGTGTAACTCGACTTGTCGCCTCGTGGCATGACGTTCTCCTCTCGTGTGTTCACACGCGAGGTTGAACGCAGCGCAAGTGTTCCGGTTCCTGTTGTTGTCGCTCAGCGTGCGAGGCCGAGGACGACGAGGAATGCGCGATCGAGTTGATCATTTGCTGCTGGATCGAGCGAACCGAGCACGCGTCTGATACGCTCGCGTGGGACCGCCAGCGTCTTGTCAGTCATAATTTGAGAACGGAGCCGAAGCCCGTTGCCGGAATCGGCTTCGACGGTTGGTCTGACGGGGAGGCGTTCTGTCAATTGTGACGTAATCGGACAGACCAATACAGTTGTTGTCTTATCGCCCAGTTCGTCTGTCTGCACGACGACAGCGGGGCACGGCCGGCCCAGTTCGCCGTAAGTAACAATGACCACGGCGCCGCGTTTTAGCGCCATTCCGTCCAATCATAGATTTGCTCGATCCATGCATCGATGGCGGCGTTTTCGGGGTGGCGGGCCAATAGATTGCCTTGGCGGCGCAAGTCGGCGCGCACGCGCGGATCGCGCAGATCGGGGGCCCAATGTTGCACCGGCCGCAGACCCTGCGCGCGCAAGCGCTTGCGCCGCGCCTGCATCCGCTGACGGGCCGTCTTCGGTTTGGACTTTGACTTGCGCGAAGCCGTTGCCATGCAGTTAACGTAACATGTTACGCTGCGGACGATAATGACTGCAAAATCCTTTTTGGCCGCGATAAACGCTTGCCTCCTGCGGAATGTCGACGTTGCCGAACTGGCGCATGCGCTTCTTGCCTTCTTCTCTTGCTTGTTCGAGCAGTTTGCGCTTGCGCGTAGGGGCGCTGCGATAACAGGCCATTGCGCCAGATCTTATCTGGCTCGCCTCGTGGCGGCGGTGCGGTTAAAATACACGGCAAAGCGCTACAAAACGCCGGGATGAGCATGCGACTGCAATTCAATGATTACGTCCTGGATTTGGATCGTGGCTCTCTCCTTCTGGGAGGTAACGAGGTCGCGTTGCGGCCCAAGACCTTCGCGGTGCTGCGTTATTTTGTCGAAAATTCCAACCGCCTTGTTTCGAAGGACGATCTGTTCGCTGCGGTGTGGCCAAATCTGGCCATCACCGACGACGTGCTGGTGCAGAGTATCGGCGAACTGCGGCGCGCGCTTGGAGAAGACGGTACGCGCCTGATCAAGACGATTCCACGCCGCGGCTATCGCTTCGAATCCGAGGTGTCGGCCGTTGAGTCGAATGGCCAATCTTCGGCCGATGCCGGGCCGGCTTCGTCCGCTTCCGGCGATATCGTTCAATCGCCACGGCCAGCTTTTATACGCCGCGCCGTCGTGGCAGCCTTTCTCGCTCTCGCGGTCTTGCTCGCCGTGGGCGCGCTGTGGAGCGGGCTCGGTAGCCGATCCCCGATCAAAACCGGCGACATCGGTGCGAAGCCTGCGATCGCCGTTCTCCCGCTCGTCAACCCGGGCGACGATGCAACGCCCGACTATTTCGCCGATGGATTGACGCAGGACATCATCAGCGCGGTCGGCCGGTTTTCCTCGCTCACAGTAATGTCCTGGAACGCCGTGCTTCCTTACAAGGGCAAGCCCGCAAATCCGGTAGAAATCGCTCGCAATCTTGCGGTGCGCTATCAGGTCGAGGGCAACGTCCGTCAAACCGGCGACCGCGTGCGCGTGAATGCGCAACTCGTCGATACCGGCGGCCAGGTGCTTTGGTCCGCCAGTTTCGACGAGGCGCTGGCGGATCTCTTTGTCTTGCAAGACAAGATCGCAACACAAATTGCCGGAGCTTTGGCAATCCGCGTTTCGCAGGCCGAGCAGCGGCGTGTATCCGCCAAGCCGACCGGAAGCCTCCAGGCTTACGATTATGTGCTGCGCGCGCGGCCTGCGGTGTTGCGTCCGACGCGTGCAAACACCGTGGAGGCGCGCGAATTGCTACGGCGCGCGATCGCGCTCGATCCGAGCTACGCCGCCGCCTATTCCGCGCTCGGCGAGACGTATTATATCGCCGTAACGATGGGTTGGGCCGAACAGCCGGTGGATTTCCTGAACCGCGCCGAGGAAATGGCAAACAAGGCGCTCGCTCTCAACGACTCCGACGTGCGCGCGCATGTCCTTCTCGGACGCATTGACATTTTCCATCATCGCTTCGAGGAGGCGAAGGCGGAACTGGACCGCGCCATTGCGATCAATCCGAGCGACGCCAACGGTCTCGCCGGTCGCGGCAATATCCTTATGTGGTCGGGGCAGACGGATGCGGCGATCGAGATTTTGGAGCTGGCGCAGCGCATCGATCCCGAACTCAACCCGATCGACCGCTTTGCGCTCAGCCTCGCCTACTATCTGAAAGGCCGCTACGATGCGGCGATCGAGCAGGGCGAGCTTAATTTGCGTAAAACCTCGGGCGCGAACTTCAGCCGCATCGTGCTGGCGGCCGCCTATGCCGAGCAAAACCGCACCGAAGATACGGCGCGGGTCGTGACGATGATCCACCGCATCGATCCGGCCTTCGATCCCAAGGCATTCGGCACCAAGTTTCTCAATTCGGTCGATCTCGAGCACTTGCGTGACGGATTGCGCAAGGCCGGCTTCTTGGCCGAAGAGGCCGGCCGCGGCCGTTGACCCTTATTCCTTGGGGAGGATCGGCCGATGCTCGTTCGCCTTGGCGATATTCGCCGCAAGGTCCTTCTGGAAAAGAACCGGCCCGCCCGGCGCTGCTTTGCCGAAGATGTAGAGCTTGCGGTCGCTGATCAGCCAGTTTTCCGGATTTGCCACCACGACCTGGTTCAGCGCCAGCGCCATTGCGCAGAAGTTTCCGAATTGCGGTGCGTAGCGCACGGGATCGGCCTTGAACATGTCGCGATGTTGCGCGCTCGCGAATTGGTAGCGGTGCTCGTCCCATTGATACGTGAATTCGGGCACCCCCTTCGTGGGCTTGCCGTCGGTGAAGTAGGCGACCGGGTCGTAGCCCTTGATCGCGAGCGGCACGTCCGCCGCGGCCGCCGGTAGCGAGGTCATGAGCGGCACGACTGCGACCAGCAGGGCGAAGCGGATGGTATTGCGCCGGGAGAGAGTGTGCATGACGAATTCCCTTTTAGTCGCTCTCCTGGTGCGGGGAGAGCCCAAGTAGGAAGCTTCATCGACGCCGGCCAGTAGATCGCACTCGGTGGGGCCCGGTAACGAGAGAAGGCGAAGGAAACGCCGAAAAAGCTCCGAAATTTCAGGCCTGCCGGGGATCCATGTTCGTTTCAACCAGCGAACCCGATTATAGCCATCCCGCACCCTCAAATCTCGGCCATTTTTCGTCGTTTCCTTCCCCCTTCTTCGTTACCGCGAATCTTCACTCCGGTTATCTCGCGAGGGATCAACCGGAGGAGACGAAGATGAATTCCCGCATAGGCCGTGCTCCACGTTTCATCGTTTTGATTTTGTCACTGTGCGCCATCGGTTGGCTGCTGACGCCGCCGGAAGCGGCGGCGCAGGTGAAATATGTCGTCAAGCCGCTCGTCCAGAAGAAGATCAAGCAACTTCCGCCCGGTCCGCTGTATTGGCGGGTGGAGAATTTCCCCACGGTGGCGGATGCGCGGGCCGCTGTTGGTCCTGACGGGTGGAATCCTGCTTCGGTACGGTATGAGACGACGACGTCCCTGATTGCCGAGGTCGACGGCAAGGTCTGGGTGTTCACGCTGGGCGCCAAGGGGGGCGCGACGCCGGGCGGAACCAAGGTCGTCGAGATCGGGCCCGTGCCGCAGATCGCCGCACCCGAATATCTGCTGCGCATCAACCATGGTTTCGGGCCGCCCGGCGCCAAAACGCCGGTGCACATGCATCCAGGGTCCGAGGCCTTCTATGTCATCGCCGGCCGGTTGGGCCAGAGGACGGCACACGGCGTGGCGAACGCCGAGGCCGGGCAGACGATGAATGGGCATGCTCCGGGCATGGCCATGCAAGTCTTCAATAGCGGCACGACCGATCTGGACGCTCTGATCATGTTCGTGGTGGATGCCACCAAGCCATTCTCGGTGCCGGCCAAGATGCCGTGAGATGCTCTCGCGGCAGCGCGACACATCCACCTTCAGCGCCGCGATAAACGCTTGCCTCCTGCGGAATGTCGATCTTACTGAATTGCCGCATGCGCTTCTTGCCCTCCGTCAGGCAGCGGCCGTAAGAAGCTCCGGGGAAAGTTGCGCCTTTGCATCGAGTAGCTCGATGCCGACAATGCGGCCTTGTTCATCGTAATCGAATACGATGCCCGGCGCGACCTCGGCGCTTTCTAAAATCTTTTGCTGAGACAAACGTATGTAAGCCGCATTGTCCTCGGCATGATATTTGATTGTCGGTTTCATGGCCGTTTCCGTGCATCTCGATCGAAAAAGACAGTCACGATTCGAATTTCGTCGTCTGTCAACACCGGGACGGTTCGGATCTGGTTGAGACCACTCCGGATTTCGTGCCGTCCGGTCGATCCAACTCAAATCAAGCTCACGCTCTAAAATAGCGTCTCGAGCGTGCTTTGTGAACTGGAGGGGCTTGGGCTCGGTCATTTAAACCTTAGAGTTCGCGAGCCTCACACATCCACCTTCAGCGCGGCGATAAACGCTTCCTGCGGAATATCGACCTTGCCGAACTGGCGCATGCGCTTTTTGCCTTCCTTCTGCTTGTCGAGCAGCTTGCGCTTGCGCGTGGCGTCGCCGCCGTAGCATTTCGCCGTCACGTCCTTGCGGAAGGCGCGCACGGTCTCGCGCGCGATCACCTTGCCGCCGATGGCGGCCTGGATCGGCACCTGGAACATGTGCGGCGGGATCAGCTCTTTCAGCTTCTCGGCCATCGCGCGGCCGCGCGATTCCGCGCGCGTGCGATGCACGAGCATCGCCAGCGCATCGACCGGCTCGCCGTTGACCCGCATCTGTAGTTTTACGAGATCGGCCGGCCGGTAATCGGTGAGGTGATAGTCGAACGACGCATAGCCGCGCGACACCGATTTGAGCCGATCGTAAAAATCGAACACGACTTCATTGAGCGGCAGGTCGTATTTCACCATCGCGCGATTGCCGACGTAAGTGAGCTCCTTCTGCTCGCCGCGGCGGTCCTGGCAAAGCTTGAGCACGGAGCCGAGATATTCGTCGGGCGTCAGGATCGTCGCCTCGATCCAGGGCTCCTGCATCTCCTCGATATGATTCGGGTCGGGCATGTCGACCGGATTGTGAATCTCCAGCTCGCGCCCGTCGCGCAGCTTGATCTTGTAGATGACCGAGGGCGCGGTCGCGATCAGCTCGAGATTGAACTCGCGCGACAGTCGCTCCTGGATGATCTCCAGATGCAGCAAGCCGAGGAAGCCGCAGCGGAAGCCGAAGCCGAGCGCGGCGCTCGTTTCCATCTCGTAGCTGAAGCTCGCGTCGTTGAGGCGGAGCTTGCCCATCGCCGCGCGCAAATCCTCGAATTGCGCGGCGTCGACCGGAAAGAGGCCGCAGAACACGACCGGAATGGCCGGGCGAAAACCCGGCAGCGGCTTGTCGACCGGCTTTCTATCGTCGGTAATGGTGTCGCCGACGCGGGTGTCGGCGACTTCCTTGATCGAGGCGGTGAGCATCCCGATCTCGCCGGGGCCGAGCTCGTCGACCGGGAGCAGCTTCGGCGTGTAAACGCCGGTGCGGTCGACCTCGTAGGCCGCGCCGCTGCGCATCATGCGGATGCGCTGGCCCTTTTTCAGCACGCCGTCGACGATGCGCACCAGCACGACCACGCCGAGATAGCTGTCGTACCAGCTGTCAACCAGCAATGCCTTCAGCGTCGCGTCGCGGTCGCCTTTCGGCGGCGGCAGGCGCGTGACGATCGCCTCCAGCACGTCGGGCACGCCGTCCCCGGTCTTGGCGGAAATCATCAGCGCGTCGGAAGCGTCGAGGCCGATCACGTCCTCGATCTGCTGCTTCACCTTGTCCGGCTCGGCGGCGGGCAGATCGACCTTGTTGAGCACCGGCACGATCTCGTGGCCGTTGTCGATCGCCTGGTAGACGTTGGCCAGTGTCTGCGCCTCGACGCCCTGGCTCGCGTCCACCACGAGCAGCGAGCCTTCGACGGCGGCGAGCGAGCGGTTGACTTCGTAGGCGAAGTCGACGTGGCCGGGCGTGTCGATCAGATTGAGCACGTAGTCCTTGCCGTCGCGCGCCTTGTAGTTGAGGCGCACGGTCTGCGCCTTGATGGTGATGCCGCGCTCGCGCTCGATTTCCATCGAGTCGAGCACCTGTTCCTTCATCTCGCGGAGGGAAAGACCGCCGGTGAGCTGGATCAGCCGGTCGGCGAGCGTCGACTTGCCGTGGTCGATGTGCGCGACAATGGAGAAGTTGCGGATGTTGTTTATGGGCGCCGCCGTCATGGCGCGGGCGCTTTAGCAGGCGTGCCTTATTTCGACAAGCTTGGGCCGATGCGACAGCCCGCGCGCTCAGGCTCTTCGGCGAAACGACCGAATGCATGGCCCGCCAATCTCCAGCAAGGCAATACGATCAGCGCGGCGCCGATGCCGTCGACTGCATAGTGCCAACCGAGCACGATGGAACCGATGAAGATCATGCTCGCAAAAATCCACGTCAGCGCGCCGGCGGCGGCCGACCGCCGCTGCCAATAAAGCGCAAACAGCATCGCCGTTGCGATGTGCATGGAAGGGAAGGCGGATATTCCGACGCTGCCGGCGCTCGGATCGAGGTATCCCTTCCAGAGCGCGTCCTGCGTCGCAAGCGCCCAGACCGGATAATCGCGCGTGGCGGACGCGAGCGCATCCATCAGCGGCTGGTAGTCGCCGCCGAGGCCAAGCCGGGCAAAGTAGCAGGGTCCGGCCGAGGAGACGGCCATTGCGACGAAGAAGCCGCCGACGATCCACGTCAGCATGAACGCCGCCAGAAATTGATGGCGGAGCGTGGTGTCGCGGCGCGCGAAGACGGCGGTGAAAAGCGTGCCGAGCAGCACGAAGAACCAAAAGTTATAGGCGTCGTTGAACGTCGCCACCGCGAAATGATTGTCGACGAGCGCCCACAGCCGCTCATAGGGCGCGCGCCCGAACGCGAGGAAACGGTCCGCCTGCGACAGCGCGCGGTCCCAGGCGAAAGGGGAAAGGATCGCGATCGCGCCCTTCAGCACGCCAAAGGCCGTGCTGAACGCGAGGACAACGGCCATGCCGTTGATGCCGTTCGCGATGCGCTCGATATCGCCGAAAAAGCGGACGAACGAGCCGCAGAACGCGCCGAGCGGCGCGGGGTCTCTTTCCACTAACGCCAGCCAGAGGAAACGGACGACCGCGAAGCCGCAGCCGAACAGGGCGAAGGCCAAAAAAAGATAGCCGCCGAATTGCTCGACGGTTTCGAAATCAAGCCGATTGCCGGTCTTCGCGCCGACGCCGGCCGCCAGCAACAACGCGCCGAGGGCTACGGCATGAAGGAAGCGGTGGCGCCGCGTGGCCGCGCCCAGAGCCGTCGCCATTTGCCGGCCGATACGCGCGGTTGGCAAACGGTCGCGTAATGTTTCTGCGATGCTCATCGATCCCCGCGGGCGGGGCTTTGCTAGCGCATCAACCTTGCTATTTTTTTAATGCAGCCGCGAAAAACACCGCATGGGCGTTCACGCGGCGTTGAAGGGCTTCTCGTGCCGGAATTCGGCCTAGTACCGGTAATGATCGGCCTTGAACGGCCCTTCCGGCGGCACGCCGATATACGTCGCCTGCTTCTCGGAAAGCTTGGTCAGCTTGACGCCGATCTTGTCGAGATGCAGCCGCGCGACCTTCTCGTCGAGGTGCTTCGGCAGCGTGTAGACTTTCTTCTCGTACTTGCCGGGGTTCGTCCAAATCTCGATCTGCGCCAGCGTCTGGTTGGTGAACGACGACGACATCACGAAGCTCGGATGGCCCATGGCGTTGCCGAGGTTCACCAGCCGGCCTTCCGACAGCAAAATGATGCGCTTGCCGTCGGGGAATTCGACCTCATCCACCTGCGGCTTGACGTTGTGCCATTTGAGATTGCGCAGGCTGGCGATCTGAATCTCGCTGTCGAAATGGCCGATATTGCACACGATCGCGCGGTGCTTCATCTTGCGCATGTGATCGATGGTGATGACGTCGACATTGCCGGTCGCGGTCACGAAGATGTCGGCGCGCGGCGCGGCGTCTTCCATGGTGACGACTTCGTAGCCTTCCATCGCCGCCTGCAACGCGCAGATCGGATCGACTTCCGACACCATCACGCGGCATCCGGCCTGGCGCAGCGAGGCGGCCGAGCCCTTGCCGACGTCGCCGAAGCCGCAAACCATGGCGACCTTGCCCGCCATCATCACGTCGGTGCCGCGGCGGATGCCGTCGACCAGCGACTCGCGGCAGCCGTAAAGATTGTCGAACTTCGATTTCGTCACGCTGTCGTTGACGTTGATCGCAGGAAAGAGCAGGCGCCCTTCCTTCGCCATCTGATAGAGCCGATGAACGCCGGTCGTCGTTTCTTCGGTGACGCCGCGAATGTCCTTCGCCGTCTTGCTGTACCAGCCAGGCTGCTCTTTCAGCCGTTTCTTGATCGCGGCAAAGAGCACCTCCTCTTCCTCATTGCCGGGATGATTGAGCACGCTCGCGTTTGACTCCGCCTGGATGCCGAGATGCAGCAGAAGCGTCGCGTCGCCGCCGTCGTCGAGGATCATGTTCGGCGCGCCGCCGTCCGCCCATTCGAAGATGCGGTGCGTGTAGTCCCAATAATCCTTCAGGCTCTCGCCTTTGACTGCGAACACCGGCACGCCGGCTTGCGCGATGGCGGCGGCGGCGTGATCCTGCGTCGAATAGATGTTGCACGATGCCCAGCGAACGTCGGCGCCGAGCGCGGTCAGCGTCTCGATCAGCACGGCGGTCTGGATCGTCATATGCAGCGAGCCGGCGATGCGCGCGCCACGCAACGGCTGCTCGGGGCCGTACTCTTCGCGTGTCGCCATCAGACCTGGCATTTCGGTTTCGGCGATGTTGATTTCGTTCCGCCCCCACGAGGCGAGCGCGATGTCTTTGACGACGTAGTCGCCGGTGTTGAGCTTGGGTTTTGCGGAAGCGGTCATGACCATCCTGTGCAACAAACGCGAACGGACTTCTGCCGCGGGCCTATAGCAGGGCCGGGCAACGGCTGCAATGCGATATAAAGATTTCTTTATGTAGGCCGACGCTTAATCTTCCTCGTCAAAGCCCGACGACACGAGCGTGCATAGGGCATCGACGGCATCTTCCGCCTGCACACCGGTGGCTTGCACGGTAATTATGGAGCCGGGCCCGGCTGCGAGCATCATCAGCCCCATGATCGAAGTTCCGCCGACGGTCTCGTTGCCGCGCGTCACCGTGATGGCCGCGTCAAAAGTTTCAGCGATCTGCACGAATTTGGCCGAGGCGCGGGCGTGCAACCCCTTCTTGTTGATGATCTCGACCGTTCGCGTGACAGGAAACGAGGATTCATCCTCGGGTAATGAGTTATTGCCTTCGGTCGGATCGCTCATTTACCGGTGAGCACCCGGCTCGCGATCGTGCAGTACTTGCGCCCCGCTTCCTGCGCCGCTGCGACGGCATCTTCCAAAGGGCAGGTTTCCCGCACCTTTGCGAGCTTGATCAGCATCGGAAGATTGATGCCGGCCAGCACTTCCACCTTCGGCTGGCTCATCACTGAAATCGCCAGATTGGACGGCGTGCCGCCGAACATGTCGGTGAGGATCGCCACGCCTTCGCCGCTGTCCACGCGCTTGACCGCCTCGACGATGTTTTTGCGGCACTGTTCGGCATCGTCATCGGGACCGATTGTTACCGCCTCGATCTGACGCTGCGGGCCGACGACGTGTTCGAGGGCCGAGCGAAACTCGATGGCGAGCCGCCCATGAGTGACAAGAACGAGACCGATCATCCCGGACTCCTCGCGCGCGCCATGTTGCGCTGCACGAACGGGCTGCCTTTGGCGCCCGAGCGAAGGCCCGTCATTCGGGCCGCATTCGCTATATAAGCTCTCTGCTGCACTGCGAAAAGATGGGGCCAAAGCAGGCTCGGTACAGTCCGGTTCCGGTGGGGACGCTAAGCCCGTTATAGTTAATTTTCCCAACCGGATGGCGGGCGCCGGAGGTAGCGCAAGTTCGGACCTCGGGTCAATCGGCCGCCGCCGCCGTGGTCAGGAACGCCAACACCGCCGGCAGCGGATCGATACCGGCTGCGACCGCCAGCCGCGGGATGCGGAGGCCGGCTATCTGCGCTTCCTGTACCTTGCCCTCCGGCAGGCGCTGCGCGTCGGGCGCGGCAAGATCGATCACAAGGCCCACTGCGGCAATCGGCTCGTGCGCAATGCGCCGGATTCCGAAGCCGCGGATTTCGATCAGCCCGGCAAGCGAGGCGGGCGGCCGCGCCAGCAATCTTGCGTGGCGCGCTTCCACGTGGACGCGGTCGTCGGCAACAAGCCGCGCGAAGGGCAGCGGCGGCCTGCCGGCCGCTTCGATCAGCCGCCATGTCAGACGGGATTTTCCCGCGCCCGCCGGTCCGCGGATCAACGCCGCCTCGCGGCCGATCAGGACGGCGGAAGCGTGCACCGTTGGCGTGCTACTCATCCGTCATTGCAGGGCGCGAGCGACGGCACGTCATGTCGCCGGCAGGCGAACGATGAAGCGGGCGCCGAGCACGCGCGGCTCCGTCCCGGGAGCAGGAACGCCGGTACGGTTTTCCACGCGGATGCGGCCGCCGTGCGCCTCGACGATCTGCTTCGAGATGGAAAGACCCAGGCCGGAGTTCTGCCCGAAGCCTTGGTGCGGTCGGTCGGTGTAGAAACGCTCGAAAATTTTCTCCAGCGCATCGGGACGGATGCCGGGGCCGTCATCGTCAACGACGATTTCGATTTCATTCTTCACACGGCGACAGCGCACGCGCACGTTCCCGCCGGCCGGCGAGAACGAGCGCGCGTTGTCCAACAGATTGCTGATCACCTGGCCAAGACGGGAATCGTGGCCGGGCACCTGGAAATCGGATGGGCCGCCGCCCTCGAATGCGAGGGAAATTGACACGCCGTTTGTGCAGGTCTCGTTACCGACCGTAACGAGCGTCTTCAGCAATTTGGCGACGTCGACTGTCCCCACCTCCTGCCGCTGCAACTCGGCATCGAGCCTGCTAGCGTCGGATATGTCCGAGATGAGCCTGTCGAGCCGCTTCACGTCATGCTTGATGACGCCGAGCAGGCGCGCGCGGCTTTCCTCGGTTTTTGCCAACGGCAAGGTCTCGACCGCGGATCGCAATGAGGTGAGGGGGTTGCGCAACTCGTGCGCGACGTCGGCGGCGAAGCTTTCGATCGCTTCGATGCGGCTGTAGAGCGCGTTCGTCATGTCGCGCAACGCGCCGGACAGGTGCCCGATTTCGTCGCGGCGCTTGAAATTGGGAATTTCCACGCGCGTCCGAATGCGCCTCCGCACGCGCTCGGCGGCATCGGCCAGACGGCGCACCGGTCCAGCGATGGTGCCGGCAAGCAGCATCGAGAGCACGACCATCACGCTGGCGGCAACCAGAAATACTTTGACAATGGCGAGCCGCTCGGCCTCCACCATGTCGTCGATGTCGGCGCCTTGGGTCGAGAGCATCAGCGCGCCTCGCACGGCGCGGAAACGTTGCACCGGCACGGCGACCGAAACGATCACCTCGCCGCGGTCGTTGACGCGCACGAGGCTCGCGTTAATCCCCTTCAGCGCTTGCGCGACTTCCGGGTAGCCTTTGCCGTTTTCCGGCCCAAGCTCCTTGTAGAGCGGAAGGTCGCCGCGCCCGAACCATTGGCGCAGGGCAATGAAAGCACGCTCGACGAGGCCGGGCTTTTCGGCATTGGGCGGCGGCAGATCGAAACGCAACACGTCGCCGCGGCCGTAGAGGCTGCGGCTGTCGAGAATAAGCACGCCGTCGCGATCATAGATGCGGGCGCGTGTCTTGGTCGGAGATACCAGGCGGCGCAACACCGGCGCGACGCGCTCCGGGTTGATGGGAAACTCGATCGAAGACTCGTCGGACGGCCCGTAGCTTTCGCCGTTTTGCAATTCGAGCAACCGCTCGGGGTCGATGGTGATCGAATTGGTTTCAACGGTCGCCGAGGCGGCGATCGCCCCGGCGATGATCTGACTCTGCACCAGCAAGCTCTGCACGCGGGCGTCGATTAGCCCGGCCCGGAATTGAGACAGATAAAGAACGCCGACGACGAGCGCGACGAGGCCTGCAAGGTTGAGGAAGACGATGCGGCGGGTGAGGCTTGAGAAACTCTGCGTGACGAAGAACTGCCAGGCCGAACGCACGGGCGTTTTGATGCCGGCGCGCCAGCCGTGCTCAGTGCGGGCAGACTCCTCGTCCTGCCGCTCGCTCTCGGCATCTTGCGCAGCAATTTCCGCGGTTCGGTCGAGCACTGCGTTCGGTTCCGTCGGGTTGGTTCGGGAGGCTTCGACAGCCCCGAGATTTTACCGCAAACCGCCGCACCCGTCAGTCCACCTATGCCGTCGCCGCGGCCGGGTCACGCTTCCTTAAAACGATAGCCCACGCCGTAGAGCGTCTCGATCATCTCAAAGTCGTTGTCGACAACCTTGAACTTCTTGCGCAGCCGCTTGATGTGGCTATCGATCGTACGGTCATCCACGTAGACTTGATCGTCGTAAGCCGCGTCCATCAACGCATTGCGGCTTTTAACGACCCCCGGCCGTTGTGCCAGGGCTTGCAGAATGAGGAATTCGGTGACGGTGAGCGTGACCGGCTCGTTTTTCCAGGTGCAGGTGTGCCGCTCCGGGTCCATGCGAAGCGAGCCGCGCTCGAGCGCCTTGGCGTCCGTTTCCTTCGGCGCGCTGCCGTCCTTTGGCGTGACGCGGCGCAGCACGGCCCTGACGCGCTCGACCAGCAGGCGCTGTGAAAACGGTTTGCGGATGAAGTCGTCGGCGCCCATCTTGAGCCCGAACAGTTCATCGATCTCCTCGTCCTTGGAGGTCAGGAAGATCACCGGGATGTCGGTCTTCTGCCGCATCCGGCGCAGCGTCTCCATGCCGTCCATGCGCGGCATCTTGATATCGAGAATGGCGAGATCGGGTGGCGACGTCTTGAAGCCGTCGAGCGCCGAAGCGCCGTCGGTATAAGTCATGATGCGATAGCCCTCGGCTTCGAGAGCGATCGAGACCGAAGTCAGAATATTGCGGTCGTCGTCGACGAGAGCAATTGTTGGCATGAAGCCCCTTTAATCGTGACGGTTCCCGGCGCCCTTGAAGCCCGCAAACGTGGGCTGAAATGTGACATCTCTGCAACAACTATGTGATTCCGTAGCGAATTCAACCCCGCAAGGCCAAGAAAAGGCCGGGTCTTAGGCGATGCGAGTGATGAGGTTTTGCGCATGAAATCGAATTCCGACTTGGACGCGCGACTGGCGAGCAAGAAGCTCTTGCATGAAGGGCGGTCCGGCGCGCTCGCGACGCTGATGGCGGGCTCGGGCGACCCTTATTGCTCGCTCGTCAATGTGGCGACCGATATCGACGGGGCGCCGCTGCTGCTGCTGTCGCTTCTTGCGCTGCACACAAAGAATATTCTCGCCGACCCCCGCGTCTCGCTGATGCTCGATGAGCGCAAGGAAGGTGACCCCTTGGAGGGCGCCCGCGTCATGCTGATGGGCCGCGCCGATGTCAGCGGTGAGGCCGACGTGCGCAGGCGCTATCTCGCGCGCCATCCGGATGCCGCACAGTATGCAGATTTCGGCGACTTCGCTTTTTACAAAGTGTCGATCGATCGCGCGCACCTGGTCGCGGGATTCGGCCGCATCGTCGATCTCGCCGCGCGCGACGTGCTCGCCGATACGTCGGATGCGGGCGCGTTGATCGAAGCGGAAGCCGACGCGATCGCGCACATGAATGCGGATCATGCCGACGCTATGCGCCTCTACGCCACGAAATTGCTCGGCGGAGCCGACAGCGAATGGCGCTGCGCCGGCATCAATCCGGAGGGAATCGAATTGCAGTGCGGGCGCGCCGCGCTTTGGCTGCCGTTTCCCGCGCGTGTGACGACGCCTATAGCGTTGCGGCAGGTGCTGAAGGATTTAGCATTGCGCGCGCGCGCGGAGTGAAATCCGGTTTATCGAGCAGGCGCGCGGAAAAGACAAAAGCGATTGCGATCACCGCGAGCCACCAAGATTCCCAAAGGCTGAAGTTCACGAATCCTTCGCACAAGAAGGCCGCGATGCACGCGGCTACGTAGACCGCTTCGCGGCGCTCGTCACGCCAGAGCGCGCGGGTCACCAATGCGAGCGTTGCGAGCAGCAGCGCCGCTCCAACAATGCCGAACTCAAGAAGAACCTGAAGCGGCTCGTTATGGGGGTGAAGATGCCCCTCCGCTGGAATCGAGGAGGGAAAAAGTGAGGCGTCGAAGAAGCGCTCGGCGCGAAATCCAAACCCGATCCATGAATGCTGCCAGAACAGATTGCCATAGAAGGTCCAGATGTGGATGCGTTGGTCAGGCTCGAAACGGGCAAGATAGCCGAAGACATGCGGCCAATGCAGAATGAACTCCAGTTTGCTCAACAGCGGCGCAGCGAGAAAGCCGAACAAGAGCAAAAGCAGGGGAGCAATGATCGCGAACCGCGGCCGCGCTTGCCCAATGCCGATGACGACGGTCGCGCCGGCCACGGCCAGTCCCGCAGCGCCGCTGCTGGACACCGCGACAAGAAGAACGGCGAGGATCAGCAACAGGACGAACTCGCTTGCTCGGCGTTGTTGCGCGAGCCAGCCGAGGCAAGGCCAAACAAAAAGAATGAGCTTTGGCGCCGCCCCGCGGATGTCGCTGGCAAGCGGCGCATGGATGCCGAAATGCTCCAGGACCTTGACGCCGATCGAGCCGACGGCAGCGACAACAACCGCGGCAAAGGTCAATTTGACGAGCAGCGGAAACAGCCGCTCTTGCGGAATAGATTTGACGACGACGCCAAGCGTCAGCGCGCCGCCGACGATTCCTGCCGCTTGCAGCGCGCCGAATGCCGCGCGATGAACGTTCGGCGCCCAAAACACGGATAAAGCCATCCACGCGGCGCTTGCGGTCGCGAACAGGACGATCGGGTTCCGCCAATTCAGTGTCCACCGCTCCTCGACGGCCCGCCGGTAGTCGGGAGCGGTGGCGGCCATTATGACAAGGGCTGCAACGGCGGCCGGAATGACCAAGTCGATCCAACGGAAATGGATGGCAGCGATAAGCGGCATCGCGGCGAGGATGCCGGTGATGAAGCGCTGGAGTCGCTCGCACCAATTTGCGGCTCCGGTCGCATCGCGTATGTTTTTGCTACGATAAAACGGATGCATCGCTTCGGTTCGTGCGGCTCGTGAACGCCAGAGGTCTGTCTTGCGGCAATTTTTTAAGCGCCTCGAACGCTCTTTGAAGCTGCTGCTCCTTGCTGCGATACGGCAGCTTTTCGGTCACGCGCCAAGCCGTTCCGCTGACCTGGGCATCGTCGAACGCATTGTGCTCATCCGCCCCGATCGGATCGGCGACGCCATTCTGTCTACGCCGGCAATCGAGGCTTTGCGGAAATCCATGCCGGAGGCAACCATCGACATTGTTCTTGGCCGGCGCAACCGGACCGTCGCACCTTTGCTGCCGTTCGTCGATAACGTCTTCACCTTCAGCAGACGCCCCTGGCGCGTCGCGGAACTCATGTGGAGGCTGCGGCGCGGCCGGTACGATGTCGCCATCGACATGCTGTTGAACGATTCGATCACGTCGGCGCTCATTACCATCGCGTCAGGCGCGCGGCAGAAGATCGGCTTTGGAGGGTCCTTTTCGGCCTTGTACCAGTCCGTTGTCGCCCGGCCCACACGTCCCGAGCACCACGTGCCGATCCTCCTGCGGCTGCTCGCGCCCTTGGGTATTGAGGCTGAGCCGGCAGGGGCATCTCTTTCCATCAAGTTGCCGGCGGTCGCAGTCGATGCGGCGCGACAAATATTAAAGGACCTGGCTGCGCCGGGCCGCCGCCTCATCGCCGTGAACATTTCCGGTTCGTCACCTGCGAAGTTTTGGGGCGTGCCGCAATACGTCCATGCCATTCGCGAGCTGAGAGCGGTGGGATTTCCCGTGATCGTGCTCGGCGCGTTGGCGGATTATGCCTTGGTCGATCGGATCGCCCGCGACAGCGGGGCAAGGGCTCTTTCGCCCAATGCCAACCTTGCCGAAGTCGCCGCCGTGCTCTCGTTCGCGGAACTCGTGGTGAGCCCCGATACCTCGATGGTTCATATCGCCGCCGCCTTGGGCAAGCCGGTCGTCGATCTCGTGCCGTTGCCGAAGATCGGCGCGGAGTTTGGCCCGTGGGGTGTGCCGCACCGCATCGTCAGCGGAATCGATCGTATGGAAGACATCCGCGAACATGAGGTGCTCGACGCCATCTATGGCTTGATCGGTAAGGGCTGCCACGGCCAAACTGTCGAGGCGCAGTCGTCAGGTGCGCTTGCCGCCTCGCGATCTTGTTAGTTAGGAGGTGCGCCCCGCGTTGGCGCGGATATGCGGATTCCAAGTTGCCGACAAGCGGCGCGAATGGGCTGAAAGAGCAGATTGGGATTTTTATTGGTGCAGTGCAACGTTGTTATTTTCCATTCTTGGAATTTGATG
Organism: Pseudolabrys sp.; assembly: GCA_025929185.1. GTDB lineage: Bacteria > Pseudomonadota > Alphaproteobacteria > Rhizobiales > Xanthobacteraceae > Pseudolabrys. Next base: position 3,058 of record JAICMO010000046.1, on the reverse strand, counting down.
GCTCATGCAAAGCATTTGATGTTGGCATTCGTTTGCGTGATGACTATGTTCCGGAATCAGGGAGGTCCTCAGGCTGGCGTTGGTGATCCACGCTGCCGCGACTTCTGCGATTCGTTTAAGTGCTCCGCGTGGTAGGAGGTTTTCCGTGAAAGAAACGGGCGTGCGCAACGGTGCTTACGGCGCCGATAAATTCGGTTTCAAGGACCTTGCTGAGCTTCATTGGAATCTGCCTGCGCCCGCTCTCTACGAACATGCCGTTGCCGCCGGCGAGGCGACGATCGTCGAAGGCGGCGCGCTGACCGCCGCTACCGGCCACCATACCGGCCGCAGCCCCAAAGACAAACATACGGTTGTCGATGCGCTGACCGAGAATTCGGTCTGGTGGGAAGGCAATCGGAAAATGAGCAAGGAAAATTTCGATAATCTTCTCGCCGATTTCCTCGCGCACGCGAAAGGCCGCAAGCTGTTCGCGCAGGATTTGATCGGCGGCGCCGATCCGAAATTCCAGATCAAGGCGCGTATCTTCACCGAATACGCCTGGCATTCTCTTTTCATTCGCCAATTGCTGCGGCGCCCCGAGCAGTCGGAGCTCGCGAGCTACGTGCCCGACATGACAGTGGTCGATATGCCGTCATTCCGGCCGGACGCAAAACGTCACGGCGGCCGCGAGGGCTCCGACACGATGGTTGCCATCGATTTCACGCGCAAGATCGTGCTCATCTGCGGTACTTCCTATGCCGGCGAGATGAAGAAGTCGGTGTTCACGACGCTGAATTTCTATCTGCCCGCGCAAAACGTCGTGTCGATGCACTGCTCGGCCAATGTCGGGCCGGACGGCGACAGCGCGCTGTTCTTCGGCCTCTCCGGCACCGGAAAGACCACGCTCTCCGCCGATCCCGCGCGCACGCTGATTGGCGACGACGAGCACGGCTGGGGCCCGGATGGCATCTTCAATTTCGAGGGCGGTTGCTACGCCAAGACCATCAAGCTCTCGCACGAATCCGAGCCTGACATCTGGGACGCCACCAATCGCTTTGGCACCGTGTTGGAAAATGTCGGCTTCGATCCGGTGACGCGCGTTCCGGATTACAACGATGCCTCCAAGACCGAAAACACCCGCTCGGCTTATCCGCTCGAGTTCATCAGGAATGCATCGCGCACCGGCCGTGCCGGCCATCCGAAGAACATCATCCTGCTGACCGCCGACGCCTTCGGCGTGATGCCGCCGATCGCCAAGCTCACGCCGACCCAGGCGATGTATCATTTCCTCTCCGGCTACACGGCGAAGGTCGCCGGCACCGAGAAGGGCCTTGTCGGCGTGCAGCCGGAATTCTCGACCTGTTTTGCCGCGCCGTTCCTGCCGCGGCATCCCTCGGTCTACGCCAACCTGCTGCGCGACTATATCAAGAAGCACAAGGTCGATTGCTGGCTGGTCAATTCCGGCTGGACCGGTGGCAAGTATGGTGTCGGTCGCCGCATGCCGATCAAGGCGACGCGGACGCTGCTCACCGCGGCGCTCAACGGCTCGCTGAAGAACGCCGACTTCCGCACCGATCCTTATTTCGGTTTCTCGGTGCCAACCTCCGTGCCCGGCGTCGAGCCGCATCTGCTCAATCCGTTCAAGACTTGGCGGGACAAGGCCGAGTTCGACAAGACCGCGCGCGACCTCGTCGGCATGTTCCAGAAAAACTTCGCCAAATTCGAGGAGCACGTGACGCCGGACGTGAAGGCGGCCGCGCCGGAAGTGCGGATCGCGGCGGAGTAGGCGCAAGTTGTTGTCAACCGCGAAAGCGGGGTAATCCGGCTCACACCGAAATGGCGGCCCCTTGCGACCGCCATTTTTGTTTATTTTCTCGGGGACGGTGCGGTGTGCTCGGCGGCTTGCTCGACCGGATCGCCGCGCAACGCTTCGATCAATTCAATGCTCGGATAAGAGTCCGCCGGAAGCCCGGCTTTGAGCTGCGCTTTCTTGATTCCGGCGCGCGTCGCCGCGCCGATTTTGCCGTCGGCTTCGCCGACGTCGTAGCCATGGCGATTAAGCAGCCGCTGCAATTCCTGCACCTGCTGAGCGCTTAATGGCGAAAGCGCGCTGCTGCCGCGATAGATCGGCGGCGCGCCGGCAATCCGCGTCGCGTAGTAGGCGACCGTGGTGGAATAGACGATCGCCGAATTCCAGCCGAGGAAGGCCTTGAAATTCGGATAAGCAAGAAACGCCGGCCCGAAGCGGCCCATCGGCAGCAGCAGTGACGCGTCGAGATTCTTGTCCGGCAATGTACCGTGCGCCGCCCGCACGCCCCATTGCTCCCATTGCGAGACCGGATGCTGGATCGTAACGTCCGCTTCTTCCCATGGCATTTTCACCGGCACGCGCACTTCGATGAGCCACGGTTCGCCGCGGCGCCAGCCGAGTCTCACCAGGAAGTTCGCCGCCGAGGCGAGCGTATCGGGAATGCTATGGATGAGATCGCGCCGGCCGTCGCCGTCGAAGTCGACCGCGCGTTTGAGATAATCGGACGCCGTGAACTGCATGCCGCCGAATTCGCCGGCCCAATCGCCGATCATCTCGTCGGCGCGTTGGTCGCCGCGCTGAATGATGCGCAACGCGTCCAGAAGCTGCTGGCGAAAGAAGTCCGGGCGGCGGCAATCATAGGCGAGTGTCGTGAGCGCGCTCAGAATTTTGTAGTTGCCGAAGTTGGCGCCGAAGTCACTTTCGAGGCCCCAGAACGCGGTGAGCACCGGCGCCGGCACGCCATACGTCTTTTCGATGCGGGCAAACAGGGCGGCGTGCTTCTTGATGAGTTTCTGCGCGTTCGGGATCCGCCCCCCGGCGATCATGCGATCGGAAAATTTCAGGAACGTCTGCGAGAACACGCCTTGGCCGCGGTCGCGCTTGATGATCGCGGCATCGAAGGTCAGCGACGGCGCGGCCTCCGCCAGCACTTGCGGCGAGATGCCTTGTGCAATCGCGTCCTTTTTGAAGGCGGCAAGCCAGCTTTCGAAACGGCCTGTGTTGTGGCAGGTCGCGGCCAGGGCCGGCGCCGCCATAAGCATTACTAGG
>JAICMO010000241.1 GCA_025929185.1 Pseudolabrys sp. | reverse complement strand
TCGCTGCGATTCCATACTTCGTGCGGATAGGTGTCGTCCCACAACAGCGTTTCGCCATCGGCGAGACGGTACTCCTTGCCGTTCACATCCATGACGCAAGCGGGACGCCCGTCGGTATCGCTCGGCATCGACAGCATCAGATGAAACCGCAGGATTCCGCGAAATGGGCCGCGATGCTTTGGAAGATGCTTGCCCGGCGCCAGGAACGACAGCACGCACGAGACGATGTGCGGCTGGTCTTTGATGAGCGATGCGATCGTCGGACAGCGCTTCACATTCTGTTCGATCTCGACCCCATACGCTTTCAAGATGAACATGCGCCAATCGCGGCCGTCGCCGGCCGAAATGTCGGTCTGCGCGCCCATGATCTCGTGGAAGCGCGGCACCTTATCGAGGTTGCCGCGGATCGTGAGGGCATCGCTACGGATATCCTGCCAGCGCGCGCTGAAGCGGCCGGCGTCCGGAAAATAAATCCGCGGATCGAGGATGGCCGGTGCGTCGATGCGCCGGTCGTAAATCGAGCGTATGACATCGCAAGCCTGATCGTAAAAACTCAAAGGCGTGAACCCCCGTTCGGCCCGTAGCGGAATCATAGTCGCTGCCGGTAGCCATCGTCCAGCAACGATCCGGTCATCGCCGTGCTAAACCCGCAAAGCCGTAGGGGTGCGCCGGAGGTTTCGACGTCTCGTTACTTGCCGCGCGGCTCGAGCACGATCTGCGTCTGCGTGACGATCGCGGCAAGCCTGCCGTCGCTGCGGGTGATTTTTGTCTGCCAAACCATGGTCTTGGCGCCGCGGTGCAGTGGGATGCATTCGGCGGTGGCGGTATCGCCGATCGGAATGCCGGCGAAGAAATTGGTTTTGCTCTCGATCGTTGCCGTCGTTTGACCCGGTTTGAGGTTGGCGGTGGTTGCGGTGCCGCCAAGATTATCTGCAAACGACATGATGGCGCCGCCGTGCATGATGCCGTGGCGGTTGTTGAACTCCGGCCGTGCGACGATCTCGGCGGTAACGCGTTCGGGCGATATGTGCGTCACCCTGATGCCCAGGAACTGGGCGTAAGGCGGCTGCTTTTCGGCATTTTCCATCATGAGTCTTGCTCCGCATTGGCGGATACTGTTGTCGCATATCCGATTCAAAAAATAAAAAGAGCGCGGGGACGACCCGCGCTCTTGTTGCGCATTCCGCTTGTGCGTCAGCCCTGCGGTTGCGACCCGATGCGGATATAGGGCTTGGGCTGCTTGATGCCTTGCGGCCAAAGCTTCTTAGCTTCCTCGTCGGTGATCGTACCGCCGAGAAACACGTCCTCGCCCTGTTTCCAGTTCGCCGGCGTCGAAACGCGGTGCTTGGCGGTGAGTTGGAGCGAGTCGAGCACGCGCAGCACCTCGTCGAAGTTGCGGCCGGTCGACATTGGATAGACGAGGATCAGCTTGATCTTCTTGTCAGGCCCGATGATGAAGACGTTGCGCACTGTCTGGTTATCGTTCGGCGTGCGGCCTTCCGACGTGCCGGAAGTCGAAGCCGGAAGCATGCCGTAGAGTTTCGAGATTTTCAGGTCGGTATCGCCGATCATCGGATAGTTCGGCGCAAAGCCCACCACGTCCTGAATGTCCTGCGACCATTTCTTGTGGTTGTCCACCGGATCGACCGAGAGACCGATGATCTTGGCGTTGCGCTTGTCGAACTCGGGTTTCAGGCGCGCCATCGTGCCGAGCTCGGTGGTGCAGACCGGCGTGAAGTCCTTCGGATGCGAGAAGAGAACGCCCCAGGAGTTGCCGAGCCACTCGTGAAAGCGAATCCTCCCTTCTGTCGTGTCCGCCTCGAAATCCGGGGCGGTATCGTTGATGGCCAAACTCATGACTAACCTCCAATACTTGCTCAGCTTTCACCGATGCGGGCTGAATTCCGCCTGTAATATAAACATCTCATCCAAGAGGGGATAGAGCGCATGCGGATTAGCGCAAAAAGAGCATCGATTGCCTGTCGACTGGTGGTACGGCAAAACAGTGCTTTGGCGGGAGACCGCATGTGGGGAAAAGATTTTCCGCGGCGCTTGGTTTGCCGTGCAACCGGACGGTAAGGTACGAAAGCGCAACCGAAAACGCGAAGAGCAGACCGCCAAGCTTAATCTCGCATGTTCAAACGCATCCTAATCGCCAACCGCGGCGAGATCGCCTGCCGCATCATCAAAACGGCGCGCCGGATGGGCATTGAGACGGTTGCCGTCTGTTCGGAAGCCGACCGCGACGCGTTGCACGTGGCGATGGCGGATACGGCGGTCGAAATCGGGCCGGCCGCGGCCAGCGAAAGCTATCTGTCGATTGAGAAGATCGTCGCCGCCTGCAAGCAGACGGGCGCACAGGCGGTGCATCCAGGTTACGGATTTCTGTCGGAACGCGCGGCGTTTGCGAAGGCGCTCGAGATGGCGAACATCGTGTTCATCGGCCCGAATGCGAAGGCCATCGCGGCGATGGGCGACAAGATCGAATCCAAGAAGGTCGCCGCGGCGGCGAAAGTGTCCACTGTTCCAGGCCATCTCGGAACTATTGCCGACGAAAAAGAGGCGGTGAAGATCGCTGACGCGATCGGCTATCCCGTGATGATCAAGGCTTCGGCGGGCGGCGGCGGCAAAGGCATGCGCATCGCGCACTCGAAGGTGGAGGTCACGGAAGGTTTTGTCCGGGCGCGCTCGGAGGCGAAATCCTCGTTCGGCGACGACCGCGTGTTCATCGAGAAATTCATCACCAATCCGCGCCATGTTGAAATCCAGGTGCTCGGCGACAAGCACGGCAATGTGATCTATCTCGGCGAGCGCGAATGCTCGATCCAGCGCCGTAACCAGAAAGTCGTCGAGGAGGCACCGTCGCCGTTGCTCGACGAGAAGACGCGCCGGAAAATGGGCGAGCAGGCGGTCGCGCTGGCCAAAGCCGTCGGTTACGACAGCGCTGGCACGGTGGAGTTCGTGGCCGGACAGGACCGCAGCTTCTACTTCCTCGAGATGAACACGAGACTACAGGTGGAGCACCCGGTGACCGAGCTCGTCACCGGCATCGATCTCGTCGAGCAGATGGTCCGCGTCGCCGCCGGCGAAAAACTTGCGCTGGCGCAAAAAGACATAAAGCTCACCGGCTGGGCGGTCGAGACGCGCATTTACGCCGAAGACCCGTACCGCAATTTCCTGCCGTCAATCGGCCGGCTTACGCGCTATCTGCCGCCGGCCGAGCGCAGCGACGGTAGCGTCACCGTTCGCAACGACACCGGCGTGGAAGAGGGCGGCGAGATTTCGCTTTATTACGATCCGATGATCGCCAAGCTCGTCACCCACGCGCCGACGCGCGCGCAGGCGATCGACGCGCAAGCCGATGCACTTGATGCCTTTGTCATTGACGGCATCCGCCACAACATTCCGTTTCTCGCCGCCGTCATGGCGAACGGGCGCTGGCGCGCGGGCAAGCTTTCCGCCGGCTTCATCGCCGAGGAATTTCCGGGTGGCGTTCATCCGGCGGTGCCGGAAGGCGGGCGCGCGGAAGTGCTCGCGGCGGTCGCCGCGGCGATCGACCACGTGTTGGGAGAACGCAAGCGCCGCATTTCCGGGCAGATGAACGGCCGCTTGGTGACCCGCGAAAGCAGGCGGCTTGTGCGGCTCGGTGAGAACGAACTGAGGCTTCAGGTGGGACGCAACGGTGGCCTCATCGAAGTGCAGTTCGA
>JAICMO010000184.1 GCA_025929185.1 Pseudolabrys sp. | reverse complement strand
TCTGATGCTGTCGATGCCGAGCGATACCGACGGGCGTCCCGCTTGCGTCATGGATGTGAACGGCAAGGAGTACCGTCTCGCCGATGGCGAAACGCTGTTGTGGGACGACACCTATCCGCACGAAGTATGGAATCGCAGCGATGAAGTGCGCGTCGCGCTTCTTCTCGATATCTGGCGGCGCAATATGCCGAAAGACATGGAAATTTTGTCGCGTCTCGTGATCGGCAGCGTCGGCTTGCGCATGCGCATGGGCGGAATTTCATACGGCGGCTGATTCCGCCTACTGGAACCAAGGCAGTTTCCAAAGGGTTGTTCAAACAGACAACCTTTCGGGAGCTGACGGTCATGGCATCCAGACAGCCCACCGGTCACGAGCCTCAAATCGATCCGATCCTTCTTGAAGACCGCCCAGGTGAACGCGCCAGCACGCTGCAGATCTGGATCACCGCAGTCGCGGTGGTCGTCATTCTCGGCGTTTTCTTTTTCGGGTTGAGCAACCAGCGAAACGAAGCCGAAAACGCAAGCCGTCAGCAAGTGGCCGCCACGCAGGTTTCGCCTGCCGGACCAACGACGCCGCAGCAGGGCGAGTCGGGCAAATCCACGCCGCCGCCGGCAGCGCAACAGCAGACCAACCAGAAAAGCGGCAATCAGAACACGCAGCCCTCGACACAACGTGGTGGCGGCGGCATCCAGCAGGCAAATCAGCCGCAAAATCCGACACAGTCGACAAAGACTAATCAACAGGAGAACAAGGCGCAGCAGACGATCAACCAAAACGCGGCACAGGCGCCCGGCGGCAGCGCGACAACGGGTCAAGGTTCGGCAGGCCAGAGCGGCGGCAACGCGGCGCAGAAGCCAAATCCGCCCTCTTCCAAATAGCCGTACTGGCGCAAGCCCACCTGAAGCGGCTGCAAGGCGTGGAATAAAGAGCGAAGTTCAGGCCGTGCGATATCAGCCGAGGAGCGCGTAGATGCCGTAGCCGAGGGAGGCGCTGACGATGGCTTCCAGCGTCTGGAACTGTGTTCCGGTCATAGCGTCGCCGAGGTGCGGAAAGATCATGCGGCCAAGCGGAAGCATGACCGCGGCAACCAGTCCGACGCATAACAAACGCTTGACGATCGCACTATTGCTCATTCGCATCTCCCCCTCAGGCTTTCCGCCCTTTGACATATTTTGTCACGGGTAACGGGGTTTTCGCAATATCGCGCTCACGGCTCGAATGCCGCATCCACGGGAACCCGATAGCCGTTGGCGAGGCGATTCGTTTCATTGGCCATTCCCGTCACCGCCATCACTTCGCCAAACATGGCCTCGGTCATCCCCGCCTTGCGCGCCGCCGCGGCGTGGCTGGCAATGCAGTAGCTGCAGCCGTTCGTCACGCTGACGGCGAGATAGATCATTTCCTTGGTCAGCGGGTCGAGCGCGCCGGGCGCCATGATCTCCTTGATGCTTTCCCATGTGCGCTTGAGGGTCGCCGGGTCGCGCGCGAGGTACTTCCAGAAATTATTCAGGTCCGGCACGTTGCGGGTTTTCTTGATATCATCGAACACCGCGCGTATAGCGGGCGACGCATCGGCATATTCGACAGGCGGCGGTGTGGCCATAACAAGCTCCTCCATTTTCGTGGCCATCATCTAGCACAATCGGCGTGGCGCTTAGTATGCTCGCCAGCGCAGACGCGCGGGAGAGCACGATGACGACATGGTGCCGTTTCACCAAGAACGGCGTGACAAGCTGCGGCATCGTCGACGGCGGCACGGTTATTGCGGTCGACGGCAGCTCATTCGGGCGCATCAGCGCACCAAGCGCTCCTTTCCGCTTTCCGATGTAAAGCTCTCGATTCCTGTCGTGCCGCAGACGTTCTTCTGTGTCGGCATCAACTATGGCGACCACATCCGCAGAATGGCGGAAAAGCGCGGCAAGGAGCCGGTCTTTCCGCAAAAACCCGATATCGGCTACCGCGCCAACAATGCGCTGATCGCGCACGAGGAAGACATCGTGAAGCCGGCCGACGCGAGCGAGCAATTCCAATATGAAGGCGAGTTGGTGGCCGTATTCGGCAAACGCTGCCGCAAAGTCTCGCGCGAGAACGCTTTCGATTACGTGTTCGGCTGGACGATCGGCAATGACGTGAGCGAACGCTCGTGGCAAGCGAGCGACCGAACGCTTTGGCGGGCGAAAAATTGCGATACGTTCAAGCCGATGGGGCCATGGATCGTCACAGGTCTGGACCCCGCCGATATGACGACGACGATCCGCGTCAACGGCAAGGAAACCGATCGCTTTCCCACCAACAATATGATCTTCGAAACCGCAACCTATATCGCGGAAGTTTCGAAATACTGCACCATCGAGCCCGGCGACGTGATGTGGATGGGCACCGACGGCCTGCCGCAAAACATCGCGCCGGGCGATACCGTCGAAATCGAGATCAGTGGCATCGGTACGCTGCGCAATCGCGTGGTGGCCGAGCGTTAGGGACCAAGGCCATGCCGAAGACCCCGGACTATTTTAAAGGGAAAACCATCGTCATTACCGGCGCCGCGAGCGGCATCGGCCGCGCCACTGCGCTGATCTTCGCGCGCGAGGGCGCGAATGTCGTGTGCGCGGACATCAACGAGAGCGGGGTGAAGGAGACGATCGAGAAGATCAACGATCTCGGCAATCAGGCGCTCGCGCTAACCATCGATGTAACGGACCGCGCCGCCGTCAACGAAATGGTCGAACTCGCGATCGATGGATTCGGCCGGGTGCACTTTTTGTTCAACTCGGCGGGCGCGGCAATCAAGCGCGCGAAGTTTCTCGAGATTGACGACGATCTCTTGCAACGTACCTTCGACCTCAATTTCAAAGGCACGTTCTATGCGATGCAGGCCGTGCTGCCGCACATGCTGGAAAACGGCGGTGGCACCATCGTCAACATCGCCAGCATGGCGGCCAAGCGCGGCGGCCCCGGCTCGTCGGTGCATTACGCGGCGGCCAAAGGCGCGGTGAATTCATTGACGCTCGGCGTGGCGCGCGAATTCGCCAAACAGAATATCCGCTGCCTCTCGATTTCACCGGGGCCGATCAAGACGCCCTTTGCCGCGGCGGCGGCGTCCTCGCCCGAATTGCTCAAGCGCTTTCTCGACGATGTGCCTATGGGCCGCTTCGGCGAGCCGGAGGAAATCGGCGAACTGGTGCTGTTCATGTGCTCGGACGCCTGCCCATTCATGACGGCCGACACGGTGTACGTGAACGGCGGCGGTGGTTGGCGCTAACCGCCGCGACTCATCGGCATATCGAGCTTGCAATCCGTCGCGGCATGGAAGCCTGTCGGCAGCGGCGCCGGTTTGCCAATTTTAGTCAATCGTTCGATACCTTTGGTGAACGCATCGATACTGTGATGCGCCAGAAGTCCGCCGCGCTCCGCGAGGTCGAAGCGGACGGTGCGCACATAGGGCCGGCACGGCGCGGGCGGGAAAAGGCCCGACACGATGACGCGTGGCGCGGATAGTACCTCGCCCGCTTCGTAAGCGCGGTCGATGCCAAGGCGTCTCACGGTCGCGACAATTCTGTCGCGCGGCGCTTCGAGATAGGCCGTCACCGGCGAGGAGTTGAAGGCGTAGACGTAGCGGACGCGGCGATCGAGATACGCCATGAACTGCGCGAGGCCGCCCCCGAGTGAATGACCGGTCGCCACCAGCGTCGCATGGGGGCAGCCTAGCGCGACTATTCGTTCCATCAGCTTAAGATGGACGTAATTCGTCTGATCGTACTCGTCCGGTTGCGGGCGGGGAATGAACCACCGCAGATCGGAAAGCCAGTCTTCCAGATCGCTCCGATCGGTGCCGCGGAATGCAATGGCGACCTGCGAGCAGCCTTTGCGCCAGACGTGAAATGTCAATCCGCTCGCGCACTGCCGGTCGCGCGGGCAAAGAACGAATTGGCTCGATCCGAATACGCAGTGCCAGCCTTTATGATTGAGCGCGCGCAGCCATTTCAGGTGGTCGACATCGACCATGGGGCATCCGCGGCGGTCGGCTTGGCCGGCGTAGGCGAGCGCCGACATCTCGGCATATGGCAGATAGAGCTCGGCATAGGGTCGCGCGGGATGGACAGCGAAGGCCGCCGTGCCAATCCCGACATTGACCTCCTCGTGCGTCTGCGCGCAGGCACAAAGCACGGCCGCGGCAAGCGCCGCGAATGCAGAGCGACAAAGGCGGTTCCTCTCCCCCATGCGGGATCTCACCGAGAGATGCACCTCGGCTCAATCACAACAAGCCGCACACCCGCTGACAAGGTAGCCTTTCGGTCCAATCACCGGATTTGTTGGCCCTCGCGTCGGGAATATCGTGGCGCCGGTGTCGTTAGTCTCAAAGACCTAATCATTGCGCGCCTTGAGCTTGTCGTGCATCGGCGCAAACTGTCCGTCGACCATGATGATGCCGTCGTCGTCGGCCGCGACGGTGACGTTGCCGCCCGCGCCTTCGAGCATGTAGGTGCGGCGGCCGAGGCGGCCATTGCCGCTTTCTCGAAAGAGCCGATCAAATATCTCGTCAACACGCGCTTATCTCGCACTGGCCAACGACCAGACCAAGATCGTGCCCGGCCACGGACCGCTCGCCAACAACAAAGCGCAGCTGGCGGGTTTCAACGGGATGCTGAAGGCCGCACGCGACTGCATGACGAAGCTGATCGCCGACGGCAAAAGTGAGGAGATTTACGCGTCAAAGCCGTTCGCCGATTTCGATGCAAAGATGAAGGCGAGCGAGCAGCAATCGAAGAACTTCATGAAGGTTGTCTATCACTCGCTGAAGCAGTGTGCTTCTTATCCCTCCCCGCCCCGCGGGGAGGGTGGCTGCGAGCGGAGCGAGTAGACGGGTGGGGTGCACTCATTTGAAACGGAACCCCACCCCGCCCACCTTCGCTAATGCTTCGGCGGGCGACCCTCCCCTTTCAGGAGAGGGATAAGAAAGCCCTACTCCAGATATTTGCTTGGCGGATAATCGCGCGAGAAGATCGGCTGCTGCACGGCTTTCTTCGGATCCATCGTCCAGAACTGGCTCACCTGCGGATACTTCTTGATGATCGTGTTGGTGAGCTTGCCGTTCACACGCGCGACTTTGCGAATGTAGATGTCGAGGATCGGCGTGCCGTATTCGTCGAGCCGCACCGGGCCGATGGGGCCGTGGTCGAGCCGCACCTCGCGCATCGCCTTGAGGAACGCGGCCGCATCGTCGGTCTTGCCACCGGTGTGCTTGAGCGCTTCCTCGACGATGAGCAGCGCGGTGTAAGGACCGGCGGTGTAGAAGCCCGGATCGTGGTGATAAAGCTGGTTGATGCCGGCGACGAATTTCTTGTTGTCTGGCGTGTCGAGGCCCGCAGCGTACCAGCCGCCGGTATAGACGCCGACCGCTTCGTTGCCCATCACCTTGAGGATGCCCTCATCGGTCATAGTGGTGTTGCCGAGCACGGCCATCTTGCCCTTGAGGCCGAACTCGGCGAACGCTTTGAGAAAACGCAGCGGGTTGGAGCCGGCAAACCCGGTATAGATCGCATCCACGTCGGGCTTGATCTGCGCGAGATAGACGCCGTACTCGGGCGCGTTGAGCGGCGGCCACAATTTCTGCACGATCTTGCCGCCCGCGCCCTCGAAACCGAGCTGGAAGCCGCCCGCGCCTTCGTGGCCATAAGTGAAGTCTTCGGCGACGATGCAGATTTTTTTGAACTTCAAATCCTTCGCGGCGTAATCGCCGAGCGGATAGGTCACCTGCGGCGCGGTGCCGAAGGCGTGCAGCACATAAGGATGCGGCTGGCGCGCTTTCAGGTCGACGGTTGCCGCCGAGGTCGTCGTGATCAGCGGCACTTTCGACTGCTTGACGTAACTGTCCATCGCCAGCGCCTCGTTAGTCGCCAGCGGGCCGATCGACACCTGCACCTTCTCGCGCTCGACCAACTCCTGCAGCTTGGTTTTCGCCAGCGCCGGCGAGCCGGCCGTGTCTTGCGTGAGCAGCTCGACCTTGCGGCCGGCGATCATGCCGTTGCGCTCTTTCAGGAAGAGCGCGGCGCCCTCTTCCTGCTGCTTGCCGCCGGCCGCGAGCGGGCCGGTCAGCACCGTGAGGAAGCCGATCTTGAGCGGCTCCGGCGTCTGGGCGAGCACCGCCGGCGCAGGCAAGACGGTCATCGCCACGCCTGCCTTCAGCAGCGCGCGGCGTGACATTCCATTTTTGCTATTCCTTACCGCCATACCGTTTCCTCCCTTGTCAGGTTTTGTTTTCGTGGAATTTCTTGTGGCGACACTTAGCGTAGCGGTGCAGGTGCGTCTATGGCGATGGCGAGGGATCACTAAACGCTGCCGCCAGGTTGGCCTCATGCTGAGGAGCGGTCCGCAGGACCGCGTCTCGAAGCATGAGGCTCGACGCGAATGGCCGCCCGCATCATTCGAGACGCCCGCCTTCGGCGGGCTCCTCAGGATGAGGCGGAGATGCTTTCGTGCGGAATAGTCCGTTCTTTATTCGGACGTGCATTATCGCCCCTGTTCTTTGGCGAGCGCGGGGTGCGCTCGTATTCCCATCGCGCTTTCCGTTTCACCCCCTAACGAGGGCGCGCGGAACGCCGGGCGCCGCGTGGCATTTGCGCCACCGGACCCACGGACCCCGGCGCCTCGCGGCACCGAG
>JAICMO010000199.1 GCA_025929185.1 Pseudolabrys sp. | reverse complement strand
GGTAATGCACGAGGTGGGCATCCTGGCCGAGCCATAAATGGATGAAAGGCTCGCGCCATTCCGGCGCCGCTTCGTGAATCGGCAACAACGCGCGCCATGCGGTGCGATGGCGAAACCGGAGTGCGCGTTCCCGCCGCAGCCGGTCGCGCACCCGCGACCACAAGCCGTCGGCGCCGATCAACGCGATGCCGTGTTCGTCGGCAATTTGCGATCCGGTTCGGCTTCGTACCACCATGCCGCCTTTGTCCTTGGCGAAATCCTCGACGCGCGCGCCGAGCTTCACCGCGATTTTTTGATCCGCCTCGGCCGCTTGCAGCAGCCCTGCTTGCAGATCGCCGCGGTGCATCGTCCAGTATGGAGCCGCGTAGTTTTGCTCGACGGCTTTTCCCAGGGGAATGCGCACGATCTGGTGTCCGGCGCCGCCGGCCATCACGCGGATCGCATGTGGAAGGATGGCCCGCACCTCAAGCCGCTCGCGCAGGCCGAGGCCGATCAGCACGTGGGTCGCATTGGGCGAGAGCTGAATGCCCGCGCCGATCTCCTCAAGCCGCGCCGCTTGCTCGAGTACCGTCACGCGCAGGCCGCGCTTGGCGAGCGCGAGCGCGGCCGTCAGCCCGGCAATACCGGCGCCGGCAACGATGACGTGGCGTTCGGACGCCAATGTCGGTCTCCTCCGCCCTCAGGCGGCGGCGGTCTGCGGCAGGGCGCACTCGGCGGGCCGTGCGGCGTGCGGGTCGAGCGAAGGATCGTGCCGGTAAAGTGTCGAGCAATAGGGACAGACGATTTCCCTCTCGTCGCCCATGTCGAGATAGACATGCGGATGGTCGTTCGGCGGCGTCGCGCCGACACACATGAACTCTCTCGCGCCGATCTCGATCACCGGCACGCCCGGATCGTTGTGAAAATGAGGAACGATGTGCTCCGCCATGTCGGCATTTCCCTTGCGAGTTTGAGCCTGGCCGGCTCGCGATCGCGGCGGACAATAGCCGCCGGAACTCCCAATTCCTAGTCGCTCGTGTGAGCGTCGGGGAAAATGCACCCTCCGCCTTATTGCCGGCGCGAAGCTCTGGCGATTGGTGCGGCAGGGACGCTCGTATCCAATGATGGCTCGGCTCGACATCGGTCTTTCGGTTTTGGCGGTTGCGATTTGCGCCGCGCTCGCCACCTATGCTGCGCCGCGCGGTCTGGACGCTCACGCGCTGATGATCACCGATGACCCGGTTCGCATCGCGAATTACGGTCTCGAGAAGACGTTTGACGCCGCGCGCGCGCAGCGGGAAATCGAGGCGGCGCTTGCCGTCAACGATCCTGATCTTGCCAAAAGTATCGTCGAGCTTGCCCAAGACCGGCATGTGAACATTGATCCCGCGCTCGCGCAAAAGGTGAACGCCGCGGTTGCAGAGGCAACGTCGACGGGCGCCAAGGCAACTCGATTTGTGCGCGGCTTCGTCACCGGTGAGCCCAACGATGCCGTGAGCCTTGCCGGCACGGTGACGGGCGACCTGTTCGTCTTCGGCGACTTACGCGACGCGGCGCGCGAGGGCACGCGGCTCGCCCGCGGCGAGAAGGCGGATGAGCTGATCCTGGGCCTCGCCTGCGTCGGCATTGCGATCACCGCGGGTACCTACGCAACCGGCGGCATCACCGCGCCGGTCCGCGCCGGCATTTCGCTTGTGAAAGCCGCGCGCAGAACCGGCCGGCTCGGCGCGGGGCTTACGGCCTATCTAGGCCGCGCGCTGCGCCGCGGCGGCGGCGAGATGAAGGCGGCAGTGACCAAAGCGTCGCTGGCGGAGCCGACGCTTGCGATCCGAGGGGCACGTGAGGCGGTGAAGGTTGACCGGGCCGGCGGGCTGTTGCGGCTGACCCGCGATCTCGGACGCGTGCAGTCGAAAGCGGGCACGCGCGCCGCTTTCGATGCGCTCAAGGTGGCTGACGGCCCGCGCGACATGTCGCGGATGGCGCGGCTTGCCGAAAAAGAGGGCGGCAAGACGCGCGCGATCATCAAGATTCTCGGACGCGGCGCCATTGCGCTGACTTTTGCGGCCTTCGATCTGGCAACGTGGATTCTCGGCGCGCTGCTCACGCTGCTCGGCTTCGTCGTGTCCGTGAAGCGGGCCACCGAGCGCATTACGCTGCGCATCATTCGCCGCAGCAAGGCGCGCCGGATGGCCCGCTTTACCGCGGCTATGGCGCGCTGATAGATACGCCGTGCATGGCAAGTTTCAGGAATGGCGACGTCGAGATCGCGTATCTCGACGAGGGGGAGGGCGAACCGATCGTGCTGGTGCACGGGTTTGCCTCCAACAAAGAGGTTAATTGGATTTTTCCGAATTGGGTGGCGACGCTCACGCGCGCCGGCAGGCGCGTGATCGCACTCGACAACCGCGGCCACGGACAATCGAGCAAGCTCTACGATCCGGCGGCCTATCACATCGGCCTGATGACGGACGACGTGCGCGCGCTCATCGATTATCTCGGCATCGCGCGAGCCGACGTGATGGGTTACTCGATGGGCGGACGCATCACCGCGTTTCTTGCGCTCGATCATCCGGATCGCGTGCGCTCCGCCATTCTCGGCGGCATCGGCATCCGGCTGGTCGATGGCGCGGGGCTTCCGGCCAACATCGCGGAGGCGCTCGAAGCTCCATCGCTCGGCGATGTGACCGATCCCACCGGGCACATGTTTCGCGCGTTCGCGCAGCAGACCAAGTCCGATCTGAAGGCGCTTGCGGCCTGCATCCGCGGCTCGCGGCAAGTCATGACGCGCGAGCAGGCCGGCGCAATCAAGGTGCCGGTACTGATCGCGGTCGGCACGAAAGACACTGTTGCCGGGGCCGCAGCCCCACTGGCTGCCCTTATTCCTGGCGCGCGCGTGCTCGACATCCCCGGCCGCGATCACATGCTGGCGGTGGGCGACAAGGCTTACAAAGCCGGTGTGCTCGATTTTCTTAACGTGCGCGCGTAAGCCATTCCCGCACCATGCAAATGAGCCACGCGTTTGCCGGTTTTGGGGCTTTAAGCCGCCCCTGATAAAATGTGGTAGAAAGCCTATCTAGGTAGTCGGCATTTCGGCGCGGAGTAAGTTCATGGCGCAGCAGCAGGCGAAGTCAGCCCGCGGGCTCGACAAGGTCGATCCGGTATGGCGTCGCATCCGCGACGAGGCGGAAGAGGCGGCGCGGCGCGAGCCGGAGCTTGCGACGTTCATCTACGAGAACGTTCTGCACCACGACACGCTGGAAGCCGCGGTCATTCATCGCGTGTCGGAGCGCCTCGGTCATTCCGACGTATCGGGCGATCTCATCCGGCAGGCCTATAACGATGCGATCGAGGACCAGCCTTCGATCGGCGAAGCGTTCCGCGCCGACATCGTGGCGACGGTCGATCGCGATCCGGCGACGCAGCGCTTCATGGAGCCGGTGCTTTATTACAAAGGCTTCCATGCGATTCAGACTTATCGTCTCTCGCATTGGCTCCTGAACAAGGGCCGCAAGGACTTTGCCATGTATTTGCAAAGCCGCGCGTCATCGGTCTTCCAGTGCGACATCAATCCGGCCGCGCGCATCGGACGCGGCATTTTCCTCGACCATGCCACCGGGTTGGTTGTCGGCGAGACCGCCGTCATCGAGGACGATGTTTCGATCCTGCACGACGTGACCCTCGGCGGCACCGGCAAGGAAAATGAGGATCGGCATCCCAAGATTCGCCATGGGGTAATGATCGGCGCCGGCGCGAAAATCCTCGGCAATATCGAAGTCGGCCACTGCGCGCGCGTCGCCGCAGGTTCCGTTGTGATCAAGCCCGTCCCGAACAACGTCACCGTTGCCGGCGTTCCGGCGCGGGTTGTCGGCGAGGCCGGCTGCCCGGAGCCGTCGCGCGCCATGGACCAGATGCTCTACGGCATTATGCTCGACGGCTGATGCGTGCGCGCAAACAAGAACTGCGCTTGCACGCGGGGGCGCAATCGGGCAACTAGGCGCATTGTCAATCAGGAGCGGCCCGGTGGACGTCCAGGAAGTAAAAAAGCTCGACGCCTATTTCAAGAAGCTGTTCGGCAATCCGCAAATTCGAGTGGTGCCGAAGAAGGGCGACCTGGCCGAAGTCTTTGTCGGCGAAGAAGACGTAGGCGAGTTGAACGTCGACGACGAGGACGGCGACCGCTCTTACAATTTTCGCATGGTGATTCAGGTCGGCAGCGATCCGTCGATCCAGCCGGTGCCGGTGCTCAACGCCTATCTGCGCGGAAAATTCGGCAACGACAAAATCCGCGTGGTGACGCGTCCGAAGAAGATGGATTCGCTCGAAGCCTATATCGGCGAGGAATTTCTCGGCGTGCTGTTCGTGGAGAATGAGCGCGGCCGCCGCTCATACATTTTCGAGCTGCCGATTTTGGACGTGGATTTGGTGGAGTGACAAAAGAGCGCTCCTCTAATGTGTCATCGCCGGGCTTGTCCCGGCGATCTCGTTTAGGAGGGCACCTTCGCGTCCCTAAGCGCGATGGCCGGGACAAGGCCGACCATGACGTCAATGTGCGGGATGCAGTCGCGCCACAAGCTTGTTGAGGCGCTTAGCAACGTCCTTCCAGTTTTTCAGCCAATCGCGCGGGAAGCGCAGCGTGATATCGGCGCCGTCGATGCGCCGTTCGTCGAGGCAAATCCCCGCATTGCCGACGCCCTTGCGCGTGCAACGCATGAAGAATTTTTCCGGCGCCGCGGAATCATAGATCAGATCTTCGCCGCGATACGGCGTATTGTCGCGAAATGCGCGCATGCTCAACCCGCCTGCCGTAGTTGAAGCTGTCGGCGCAAGATAAAGCGGGTAGATCGTCTTCACGCGCGCGAGCGGCGCCGGAGCGTCGCCTGCCGCCGCGATCGTCACGAACAGCCGCTCGTTCGGATCGATCGGCGCGCCGACGGTCGGCTTCGCCGCCGGATCAGGTGGCGCGAGCGAGGGCCACAGGTAGGAAAGATCGACGCGCCCCTGCGTACCGGCGTGGCGCTGGATCGGCATTCTGATGGCCGCCGGCTCGATGTCGAATGTGACGCCGCCGATCACGATGGGCATCGCGGGCGCGTCGACGGCGATCGGCGCGCTCGGCCAGCGCGGCCACAGCACGTAGCACACATAACCGGCTGCGAGCGCTGTAACGGCGACGAACAAGAGCAGCGGCGGTCCGAACAGTCCACGCGAACGGCTTTTGCGGCGGTGATGGCGATGACCGGCGTGGCTGATGTGCGCCATGGACGAGGGCTCCGCGAATCAAAGTCGAGTATGCCACGGCCGCGCGCGACACCTGCCTTAGCGGCGTTTACCCTTTGTTAAGGATTTGGTGGCGAGCGCGCCCGCGCTTTGCAACAAAACGGGCCGGTATCGCGTGAGGCCCTCAATGCCGCTTCAATCCGTGCAGTCGTTGATTGCGCTTGCCCTTGGCTTTTGCGTCGCGGGCCTGTTCAGCTCCGGCTATCAGTTGGTGACCAGCCGCCTGCCGAGCTTCGATCAGTTGCAGGAAGGCGCCAGTGCCGCGACGCTTGCCGCCGTTCCGCTTCTGGTGATCGCCGCGCCTTTCCTGATCGTGCGCAACACCATCCTTGGCCGCAGGCAGGAAGG
>JAICMO010000053.1 GCA_025929185.1 Pseudolabrys sp. | reverse complement strand
GCCACGATCGAGCCGATCACGACGCCGGCAACGGCCGGCACCGTCCAGATCCGCAGCACGTGCGGACTGACGGCGCCTTTCTTTTTGTGCCCGAGGTAAGAGCGCACCGTCGTCGGAACGATGATGGCCAGCGAGGTGCCGATGCAAAGCTGGATGCGCACGTCTTCCGGCACGCCGAGCGCGCGGAAGACTTCGTAGAGGACCGGCACGATGATCGCGCCGCCGCCGATGCCGAAAAGGCCGGCCAGCACGCCGACCAGCGCGCCGGCACAAACGATCCAGAGAGCGAGCCAGGCGATCTCGCCAATCGGATATCCCAGCAGCATCGCTTCCCCGGAAAGGGCGGAGACGCCCGTAGAAAGGTCACGCCGCGATGTGCGCCAATTCGCAACGCGTGTCCAGCACCTGCGCCAGCGCCTCGGTCAGGACACGGGCCTCCGCGCCGAGCTTTACCGCCTCCGTCGCGATGTGCCGCCGGAAGGCGCGCGCGCCCGGCACGGCGTGAAAGAGGCCGAGGACGTGGCGCGTGATGGCATGCAGTCGCGCGCCCGCGGCCAGTTCGCGCTCGATATAAGGCATCAGCGCCATCGCGGCTTCCTTGGCCGAGGCGAACGGCGGTGCTTCGCCGAACAGCGCGGGATCGACCTGCAAAAGACGCCACGGCTCCCGATAGGCGGCGCGGCCCATCATCACGCCATCGACATGCGCAAGATGCGCTTGCGCCTCTTCGATGCCTTTCACGCCGCCGTTGATGACGATCTCGAATTCCGGATGCGCGGCCTTGAGGCGATAGACGCAATCGTAATCGAGCGGCGGCACCTCGCGGTTTTCGCGCGGCGACAATCCTTTCAGCCAGGCCTTGCGGGCGTGCACGATGAGCGCGTCGGCGCCGGCGGCCTTCACAGCGCCGGCAAACGCGAACAAGGCTTCGTTCGGATCCTGCTCGTCGATGCCGATGCGGCATTTCACGGTCACCGGCACCGAGACAATGCGTTTCATCGCAGTGACGTTTTCTGCGACCAGCGCCGGCTCGGCCATGAGGCATGCGCCGAAGCGGCCTTCCTGCACGCGGTCTGACGGACATCCGACGTTGAGATTGATTTCGTCGTAGCCGAAATCTTCACCGATGCGCGCCGATTCCGCGAGCGCCTGCGGGTCGCAGCCGCCGAGTTGCAGCGCGACCGGATGCTCGAACGGATCGAAGCCGAGCAAGCGTTCGCGGTTTCCGCGCAGCACCGCGCTGGCGGTCAGCATTTCGGTGTAGATCAGCGCACGTCGCGTGAGCAGGCGATGGAAATACCGGCAGTGCCGGTCCGTCCATTCCATCATCGGCGCAACGCAAAAGCGCCGCGACAACGGGGCTGGTTTATCGGCGCGTTTGGCCATATGTCTGACATGGCGCAGATCACCGCAGGCTGCAAGTCATTCCGAAATGCAAAGCCAAAAGGAACAGGCCGCGCTGGCCTCCATTGCGGCATCGGCCGGACTGACGGCCGCCAAAGCCGTGGTCGGCTTCGCCACCGGCTCGCTTGCGATCCTGTCGGAAGCCGGTCATTCGCTGATCGATCTCGGCGCCACGGTGATGACCTATGTCGCCGTGCGCATTTCCGGCAAGCCGGCCGACGCCGAGCATCATTACGGTCATGGCAAGGTTGAGAGCGTCTCGGCGCTGGCGGAAACCGGGCTGCTGTTCGTGCTTTCGGGCGTCGTCATCTGGGAAGCGGTCAAGCGGCTCATCGACCATGAACAGCATGTGGTCGTCGCGAACGTCTGGGCGTTCGTCGTCATCGCTGTTTCCGTCGTCGTGGATTTCCTGCGCGCGCGGGCGCTCTCTCACGCGGCGCATGCCACCTCGAGTCAGGCGCTGGAAGCCGACGCGCTGCACTTTTCATCGGACTTGTGGGCTTCGCTCGCCGTGCTTGTCGGGCTCTCAGGGATTCGGCTTGGCCTGTGGTGGGCGGATTCGGTCGCGGCGCTCGTCGTCGCCGTGCTGGTTTGCGTCGCCGGCTGGCGGCTCGGCCGGCGCACCGTCGATGCGCTGACCGACACCGCGCCGGCAGGCGTCGCGGAAAAGGTCTCCGCCATTGCGCGATCAGTCGCAGGTGTGGTGGCGGTGGAACAGGTGCGCGCCCGCGCCGTCGGCGAAAAGACGTTCATCGATCTCATGCTCGCCGTCAACCGTACGCTGCCGCTCGATCGCGTGAGCGCGGTCAAGGAAACCGTCAATGCCGCGATCCGCCGGCAGATTTCGGAAGCTGAAATCACCGTGAGCACCGACCCGGTTGCGCTCAGCAACGAGACGGTGATGGAGCGCGTGATGGTGATCGCGCGCAACAAGGCGCTCGCCGTGCATCACGTCACGGTGCACGATATTCGGGACAAGCTCTCGGTGTCGCTCGATCTCGAGGTCGACGGCAAGCTGTCGCTCGCGTCCGCGCACGAGCTCGCCGATCAGCTGGAAGATGCGATCACGGCCGAACTTGGCGCCGATGTGGAAGTTGAAACCCACATCGAGCCGTTGCAGGCGCAGGATGCGCTCGGCCGCGAGGCGCCGCCGGAACGCGTGAAGGCGGTGCAATTCGCGCTGGCCGAGATCGCCGCCGAAGGCCGAACCATTCGCGACGTGCACGATGTGCGGGTGCGCGAGACCGATGACGGCGAGATCGTCAACTTCCATTGCCGGGTCGATCCCGGCCTCAGCGTGACGACGGTGCACGAGAAAGTCGACGAGATCGAGCGCGCCTTGCAGCAGCGCTCGCCTTCGATCAAGCGCGTGATCGGCCACGCCGAACCGATGAAGCAAGAAGCAGCAGGATACCGAAATGCGAACTGATACGGCCCAGCCGATCCGACTGAAGGATTACCGCGCGCCCGACTGGCTGATCGATACGGTATCGCTCGACGTTTCGCTGCATCCGACGCAGGCGAAAGTGCGCGCCGCGCTCGCCGTCAAGCCCAATCCGAATGGCGCCGCGGCTCCCCTCGTGCTGGACGGCGACGGGCTGACGCTCGTTTCGCTGAAAATCGACGGCGCGCCGTTGCCCTCCGAAAGCTACGTCGCCACGCCGGAAAAGCTGACCATTCCGCAGCCGCCGAACGGGGCCTTCAAGCTCGAGATCGAGACGCTGGTGAATCCGACGGCGAACACGCAGCTTTCCGGCCTCTACCGCTCGAACGGCACCTATTGCACGCAGTGCGAGGCCGAGGGCTTCCGCCGCATCACCTATTTTCAGGACCGGCCCGACGTCATGGCCGTCTACACGACGCGGCTCGAAGCGGACAAGAGCGAGGCCCCCGTCCTGCTCTCCAACGGCAATCCGGTCGAAACCGGCGATTTGCCGAACGGCCGCCATTTCGCGGTCTGGCACGATCCGCATCCGAAACCGTCCTACCTGTTCGCGATGGTCGGCGGAAAGCTCGGCCACATCGAGGATCGCTTCCGCACCCTGTCCGGGCGCGAGGTGGTGCTGCGCATTTACGTCGAGCCCGGAAAAGAGGCGCGCTGCGGCTACGCCATGGATTCGCTCAAGCGCTCGATGCGCTGGGACGAAGAGGCATTCGGCCGCGAATACGATCTCGACATTTTCATGATCGTCGCCGTTTCCGATTTCAACATGGGCGCGATGGAGAACAAGGGCCTTAACGTCTTCAACGACAAATACGTGCTGGCCGATTCGAAAACCGCGACCGACGCCGACTTTGCGCGCATCGAAGGCGTCATCGCGCACGAATATTTCCACAACTGGACCGGCAATCGCATCACCTGCCGCGACTGGTTTCAGCTTTGCCTGAAAGAGGGGCTGACCGTCTTCCGCGACCAGGAATTCACCTCCGATCAGCGCTCGCGCCCGGTCAAGCGCATTGCCGATGTGCGCAACCTGCGCAACACGCAATTCATCGAGGATGCAGGGCCTTTGGCGCATCCGGTCCGGCCGGAAATCTATCGCGAGATCAACAACTTCTACACGACCACCGTCTACGAAAAAGGCGCCGAGGTCGTGCGCATGGTCAAAACGCTGATCGGTCCGGAAAAATTCCGCGCCGGCATGGATTTGTATTTCGCGCGCCACGACGGCGAGGCGGCGACGGTGGAGCAATTCATCCAATGCTTTGCCGACGCGAGCGGTCGCGACATGACGCAATTCATGCGCTGGTATTCGCAAGCCGGCACGCCCGAGGTGTCCGTTACGACTGAATATGATCCTGCACGCAAGACGCTGACGCTCGATTGCACGCAGACGCTCGCCCCGACGCCCAACCAGCCGGTAAAAGACGCGATGGTCATTCCGCTGAGCATCGGTCTTGTCGGCAAGGATGGCCGCGATCTTCCGCTGTCGCTTGCCGACGGATCGCCGATCGAACGCGGCGTGCTTGTGCTCGCCAAAGCAAGCGAAAGCTTCACGTTCGGTGGCATCGCCGAACGGCCGATCCTATCGATCAACCGCGGCTTTTCGGCGCCGATCAAGCTCAAGACCGACCACTCGCCTGACGATCTTGCCTTTCTCGCCGCCCGCGATTCCGATCCGTTCAACCGTTGGCAGGCGATCCAGTCGATCGCGTTGCGCCTCTTGATCGAGAATGTCGCCGCGCTGCGCGCGGGCAAGTCGGCGAAAACGGACGACAAGCTGATCGCAGCGTTGGCTGCCGTCCTGGACGACACTGCGCTTGAGCCGGCCTTCGTCGCGCTTGCGCTGATGCCGCCGGGCGAGGCCGACCTCGCACGGGAAATCGGCCGGGACATCGATTCTGACAGCATTTATCGGGCGCGCGAGCATCTGCGGGCCGCAATCGGCAAAGGGCTCGGCCGCCAACTCGCGGCAACCTATGACCGCACGGCATCGCACGGCCCCTACTCGCCGGATGCCGCGAGCGCCGGCCGCCGCTCGTTGCGCAACGTGAGCCTCGACTTGCTTGCGGCCGACGGCAATGCGGACGCCATCGGGCGCGCCGCAAAGCAATATGACGAGGCCGACAACATGACCGACCGCATGGCGGCGCTGGGCGTGCTGTCGCTGCATGACACGGCGGAACGCGAGCGCGCGCTGGCCGACTTTTACAGCCGCTATTCCGGCGACGCGCTGATCGTGGACAAGTGGTTCACGTTGCAGGCGATGATCCCGGAAGCCGCGACGCTCGAACGGGTGCGCACCCTCACCGCTCACCCCGCTTTCTCGATGGCGAACCCGAACCGCGTGCGATCGCTCATCGCCGCTTTCGCGCACGGCAATCATACGCAGTTCAATCGCCCCGACGGCGGGAGTTACGAGTTCATCGCCGACACCGTGCTGGCGCTCGACCCGAAAAATCCGCAGATCGCGGCGCGGCTCGCCACCGCCTTCCGCACCTGGCGCACGCTCGAAGCCGGCCGCCGCGCCAAGGCCGAGGCCGCGTTGCAGCGCATCAAGGGCACGCCATCGCTCTCGCGCGATGTGTCTGACATCGTCGAGCGCGCGCTCGCAGCCGGCTGAAAACGCCAACGCTCGTTTGCACTTAGGCGCGATGCGGCTGCCGGTTGGGCCGCTCGAATCGCGCGCAAAATGCTGTGGTCAACAAAATCGCAAATATTGACTTAACGACTCTCGACAAATCGCCGGCCATCGATTCCAATCGACACTGATTCGGAGAGATGCGGCACATCCTTCCGTTTCGAGGGTGACTGGGGATAATCCGAGCGGAGGTCGAGAATGGCGCGCGCCGCGGCGGCGAGTGCGTCTGCGCGTTCAGATTCCATCAAAGGCCTCGCTCAATCCATCGCGAAGCCCGCTTATCGCCGCCTGCTGACCGCCGAGCCGGTGCTGCGCCGCGCCGTTCCCGTACTGATCATCGCCTTCCTTGTCACAATCTGCGTCGGCGCCGGCGTGCAGGTTCTCGATCAGCGGCGGCAGACCCTTAATCACCTCGCCGTGGCGCTCGATGCCGCGGCGGACCTTGTCGCCGAGCGCCTGCAAACGCATTTCAAGAAAACCGGAGACGCGCCGTCCCGCGCGGCGGACATCTTCGCCGGGACGGTGCCGCCTTGGGCTGCCAAGCCCGGCCGCCGCTTCCTGCTCACGAACGCGGCCGGCGTGGTCGTCGCCGAAATCGCCGCGCATCGGGATGCGCTCGGCCGCCGCTTGATCGACATCCTCGGGCCCGCTCAGCCGCTCACAACCTTTGGCGCCGATGCCGGCGTCATGGAAATCAGCATGACGGACGGCACCCGCGCGCTCGCGACCGTCCGCACCCTCAAGCCGCCGTTCGGCCAGATCGCCGTCGTGCAGACACGCGGCGCGGGACTGTCGACCTGGCGGTCGGCGACGACGCTGACCATCACGCTCTCCGCCACCACCGGCTTTGTCGTTCTCATCCTCGGCTTTGCCTTTCACTGGCAGGCGACGCGCGCGCGCGAAGCGGACGGCATCTACGAAACCGTGCGTCACCGTATCGACACCGCGCTCAACCGCGGCCGTTGCGGGCTGTGGGACTGGGACATCGCCCGCGGCCGTATCTTCTGGTCGCAGTCCATGTTCGACATTTTGGGCCTGCCGGCGAAAGAGGACCTCCTCTCCTTCGGCGATGTCAGCGCGCTGGTGCATCCGGACGACGTGCGGCTTTACGAGTTGGCCTCGCGGGTGATCGAGGCCGAGACGCGCACCGTCGATCATGCCTTTCGCATGCGTCATGCCGACGGCCACTGGATCTGGCTGCGGGCGCGCTGCGAGCTCGTTCATCAGCCGGGCGACGCCGGCCCGCATCTGATCGGTATCGCCGTGGACGTGACGGAGCAAAAGAGCCTTGTCGAAAAGACCGTCGCCGCCGATATGCGGTTGCGCGATGCGATCGAAACCATCCCCGAAGCCTTCGTCCTGTGGGATGCCGACAATCGGCTCGTGCTGTGCAACTCGAATTTCCAGCAGCTGCACAACCTGCCCGACGAAGCGATCACCGTGGGCGCTTCTTATGAGTCGATCTTCGCCGCCGGCCGCAAAGCAATCATTCGCAAGATCACGAGCGAAGGCCCTGCGGCGCCGGGCGCAAGCACCTTCGAGGCGCAGATCGATGACGGCCGCTG
This sequence comes from Pseudolabrys sp., assembly GCA_025929185.1. Taxonomy (GTDB): domain Bacteria; phylum Pseudomonadota; class Alphaproteobacteria; order Rhizobiales; family Xanthobacteraceae; genus Pseudolabrys. Next base: position 13,937 of record JAICMO010000053.1, on the reverse strand, counting down.
GCTGCACATCAGCGAACGGCGCACGAAAGATGGCGGCTACGTCTCGGTCGGCACCGATATCACCGCGCTTAAATCGAACGAAGAAAAGCTGATCGACAGCGAAAGGCGCCTGATCGCCACCATTGCCGACGTGCGCTCGTCGCAGCAACGCCTCACCGAGCTCGCCGAAAGGTATGCCGAGGAAAAAACTCGCGCCGAAGAAGCCAACCGCGCCAAGTCCGAATTTCTCGCCAACATGAGCCATGAATTGCGCACGCCACTCAACGCGATCATCGGATTTTCCGACATCATGCAATCGGGCATGTTCGGGCGGTTGGGCGCCGAGAAATACGAAGAATATTGCAGCGACATTCGCCAGAGCGGCCAATATCTGCTCGACGTCATCAACGACATTCTCGACATGTCGAAGATCGAAGCGGGGCGCATCCGGCTCTGCATCGAGGAGCTCGATCTCGGCCAGCTGCTCGCCGAAACGATGCGCGTGGTGTCCGGGCGCGCGGACGACAAGCATGTATCGCTGAAGGCGGAGATCGGTGCCGGCCTGCGGCTCAATGCCGACCGGCGCGCGCTCAAGCAGATCGTTCTCAACCTGTTGTCGAATGCGGTGAAGTTCACGCCCGCGCGCGGCGAGGTCAAGGTGCGCGGCCGCGCGGCCGGCGGCTTTGTCCGCATCGCCATCATGGATAACGGCATCGGCATCGCCAAGGACGCGCTTGCCAAGCTCGGCCGTCCGTTCGAGCAGGTCGAAAGCCAGCTCACCAAGAGCCATCAGGGTTCGGGACTTGGGCTTGCCATCGCCAAGTCTCTCGCCGAGTTGCACGGCGGCGCAATGCGCATCCGCTCGACGCCGGGCCGCGGCACGATCGTGGTGGTGAAATTGCCGATGCTCGGACATGCCGCCGAGCAAAGCGCGGCGGCTTAATAGACCGTCGAGAAAATCCCATCGGTCGATCAGTCCCGGGCGCGCCGAAGCCGCGAACCCGGAATCCAGAGGCCGGTTCTGTGTGTGTGTCTGGATTCCGGATCGCCGCGGAGCCTGTCATCGGGCCGCGCTTCGCGCGGAACCCGTTGGCGCCGTCCGGAATGACATCGGACGGGCTTTTCAACGGCGCGCTAAATCTTGTTCGCCCCGAGCCGCCGCGGCTCTGGCGCCTCGCCCAGGATGCGAACGAAACTCGCGCGCACCTTGGCTTGCGTTTCGATCAGCGTCGCATCGAGAGTGGCGAAATCGGGCACGTCCGCCGCACGCGCCAGCAGCCGCAGAAGGCCGGCGCCGGCCGTCTTTGGATCGAACTTGCCGGCGAGGCAGAGGCGCAAGATTTGCGTCAGGTCGTTGTAGAGGCGCACCGCCGGACGCAGCACCTCCGCATCTTCCACCGCCAGCAAGCCAAGCCGCCGGGCTTTTTCGAGCACGCGCGCGGTCGACATGTCGAGAATGTCCGGCGCCTTCTCGGCATGCATGAGTTGAAGATACTGGCCGATGAATTCGATATCGATCAGGCCGCCGGCGGCATATTTCAGGTCCCAGCGGTCGCTGTCGCCCTTTTCCGCCGCAATCGCGCTGCGCATCTCCACCACGTCGCCGGCAGTCAGCGTTGCATCGCGCGGCCGGCGCAACACGCGCCGGATGACTTCATCGACTTGCGCGGCAAAGGCCGGCTGCCCGGAGACGACCCGCGCGCGCGTCAGCGCCATGTGCTCCCAGGTCCAGGCCTCGCCTTCCTGATAGGCGGCAAATCCATCGAGCTTGGTCGCCAGCGGACCGGAGCGTCCCGATGGGCGCAGCCGCATGTCCACCTGATATAGCGCGCCGTAGTTCGTCTGCGCCGTCAGCGCATTGATCAGCCGCTGCGTGAGGCGGGCGAAATATTGCGCGCCATATAACGAGCGCTCCCCGTCCGATTCCGGATGCTGCTCGTCGAAGTCATAGACGAGAATGAGATCGAGATCGGAAGTCGCCGTCATCTCGTAGCCGCCGAGCTTGCCCATGGCGAGAACGGCGGTCTCCTGTCCTTTCAGGCGCCCGTAGGCGCCGGCGAAATTTTCCGCAATCGCGCGATGCACGGCCTGAATCACGACATCGGCGATCCGCGCGAAAGTCTCGCCCGCCTGTTGCGCCGTCACCGTGCCGGAAAGAATGCGCACGCCGATCAGGAACATGTATTCCAAGCCGAACATGCGCACGCGCTCGAGCAGGTCTTCGTCGAAGCTCGATTGCGCCAGCGCCGCGTCAAGCCGCGCGCGAAGCTCGGCTTCGTCCGGCAGCGCGCCGAAGAATCTCGGATCGACCAGTGCGTCGATCACTTGCGGCTGACGCGCGAGGGTGTCGGCAAGCCGCGGCGCGGTGCCAAGCACAAGCGTAATGAGGCCGATGAGATCCGGGTTTTGCCGCAGGAGCGACAGCAGCCGGCCGGCGGCGCGCAGATTGGCGAGGAAATGATCGAACAGGACCAGCACCGCGTCCGGGTTTTCCGCGCGCGCAAGCTGCTCCAGCAGGATGGGCAACAGCTCCTGCAATTGCGCGCGCGCGGCCTCACCCTTGAGCGAGCGATGCTCGCCGGCAAGCCACTGCCGGATGGTCGAGGAGGCTTCGAGCGGCGCGCGGAAACCCAATTCGGAAAGACGGTCGAGTGTCTTGTGGTCGTGATGCTCCGCGGGGAAATGCAGGGCCGCCTTGTCGGCGCCCGGCGCCGCTTCGAACAGCCGCGCGTAATGGCCTTGCACGCGCGTGAGATGCTTGAGCAGCACGCGCGCGAAGGCGTCCCGGCTGTCGTAGCCGAGAAAGCGCGCGAAACGCTCAAGCCCCTGCCGGTCGCCGGGGAGGCTTTGCGTCTGCTCGTCGTTGACCATCTGCAACCGGTGCTCGACTGTGCGCAAAAACAGATAGGCCTCGGTGAGTTGGTCGCGCGCTTCCGCGCCGATCCAGCCGCCGTCGGCGAGCTTGGCCAGCGTCGTCAGCGTCTCGCGGTCGCGCAGGTTCGGGTTGCGTCCGCCTGCGATCAACTGCTGCGTCTGCGCGAAGAACTCGATTTCGCGAATGCCGCCGCGGCCGAGCTTGATGTTGTGGCCCTCGACCGCGATTTCGCCGTGACCGCGGTAAGCGTGAATCTGCTGTTTCATCGCCTGCACGTCGGCGACGGCGGCGAAGTCGAGATATTTGCGCCAGACGAAGGGCGAGATTTCGCCGAGAAGCTTTTCGCCGGCGGCAACATCCCCCGCGCAAGCGCGCGCCTTGATAAGCGCCGCGCGCTCCCAGTTCTGCCCGACGCTCTCGTAATACGTCGCCGCGGCCGCGGTCGAGATGGCGATCGCCGTCGAGGCCGGGTCCGGCCGCAGGCGAAGATCGGTGCGGAAGACGTAGCCGTCGGCGGTGCGCTCTTGCAAAAGCTTCACCAGGCGCTGGGTGACGCGCACGAAAAAAGGCGCGGGCTCGACCTCCTTCGCCAGCGCCGCCGCCAGCGGGTCGTAGAAGACGATGAGATCGATGTCGCTCGAATAATTGAGCTCGAAGGCGCCCATCTTGCCCATGGCCAGCACGATGTAGCCACTGCCCTCTTGCGGCTGCTTGCGGTCCGCCGGCTTGAGCTTGCCGTCCCGCGCCGCCTCGGCGAGGAGGAAGCGCACCGCCGCGCCGACCGCGCAGTCCGCCACGTCGCTGAGCGCGCGCGCCGTTCGCATCACCGGCCAGACGCCGCCGATGTCGGCGAGCGCGATCAAGAGGGCCGCTTCCGATTTCATCCGGCGCAGAAGACGCATCGCCTGCGCTTCGTCCTTGCAAGCGGCGATCGTCCGCGCGCGCTCGCCGAGCAGCGCCGCGAGATGGTCGTCAGGATCGGCTTGCAACACGCGCAAGAGCCGCTCGGCATCCGCGGTCGCAAGTTCCCACAGATATGGCGAGTGATCGGCCAGCGCCGCCATCAGCGCGTCGAGCCTGGGACTGGCGGCAAGCAGCGCCTTGACGGATTTGATCCCGCCGGCCCATCCGGCTACGGCGGCCCGCGCCGCTTCAACGTTCACAGGTTCGGGCGCGGCGGCGATGCGCGCCGCCAAGGCTTCGCCGCCAGACTTTTTCTCGGGTTTTTTCGCCGTCCGCTTCATTCGATCAGCGTTATCGTACCCCGCCGCGAAATGGGAGGGCACAACGCGCATCGGCGGGATTACGATCCCGCCAAGACCGGTTGCGGGCCGGCACGCGGCAACACGATCGTGCTTTTAAGGCCCGGCTTGTTGTCCTCCAGCGTCAATTCGCCGCCGTGCAGCCGCGCCACCGCCGACACCAGGCTCAAGCCCAGGCCGGAACCGGGCAGCGAGCGACTCTGCTCCAACCGCACGAAGCGCTCGACCACATGCGAGCGATCACCCTCGGGAATGCCCGGACCGGCGTCGGCCACCGTGAGCAAAATGCGGTCGCCGTCGCTCAGCGCCTTGACCACGATGTTGGGCATCTGCCCGTTGACCTGCTTTTGCTCCGGCCCCGCGTACTTGATCGCGTTGTCGACCAGATTGGCGAGCGCCTGGCTGACCAGTTCGCGGTTTCCCTTCACCGGTGCGGAAACGCCCGCCTCCACCTTGAGCGCGATGCCCTTTTCCTCCGCTAGCGGCTCGTACAGTTCGCCGACGTCACGCGCGATCTCGGCGGCGTCGAACTCTTTCATGTCGTCGCGCGCGTGGCCCGATTCCGCGCGCGCGATCATCAGCAGCGCATTGAACGTGCTGATGAGATTGTCCGATTCATCGATCATGCCCTCGAGCACGGCGCGATATTCGGCTTCGTTCTTCGCGGTGCGCAGCGCTTCCTCGGCGCGATTGCGCAGCCGCGTCAGCGGCGTCTTGAGATCGTGCGCGATGTTGTCCGAGACTTCCTTGAGCCCATGCATCAGCGCTTCGATGCGCTCGAGCATCAGGTTGAGATTTTCCGCGAGCCGATCGATTTCGTCGCCGGTGCCCGCAACAGGCAGCCGCTCCTCGAGATTGCCGCTCATGATCGTGCGCGTGGTCTCGGTCATTGCATCGACGCGGCGCAGCACGCGGCGCGTGACGAAGAAGCCGCCGACGAGACCCAGGATGACCACGATCGCAACCGACCAGCGGCCCGCCGACAACACGATGTGGTAGAGCCGCTCGCGTTCCTCGAGGTCGCGCCCCACCAGCAGCCGGAAGCCGCCGGGAAGCTGAAACACGCGCACAAGCGCGTGATGCACCGGGCCATCCGTTTCATCGAGGCGGCGGTAGGCGGATTCCGACCAGCCGGGATTGTCGAGAATGCCCGGCGCGAGCGAGCCGACGTTGCCGGCAAGCGATTCGCCGGCAAAGGTGGTGACGAGATAGAGGCTCGATCCCGGCCGCCGCGCGCGCGCGTCGATCACCAGCACCAGGCGGCGAATGCCGCCGATCCGGTATTGTTCGGACAGGCCGGTGATCTCGGCATTGACCGTGTCGGTGATCTGCTCGGTGATGAGGCGGCGGGTATTGAGCGCGAAATAGACGAGCAGAAAAGCCGCGAACAGCGCGAACACGACCAAATAGACCAGCGTGAGCTTGAACGTGGTCGTGCGAAACAGCTTACCGAGCGCCGTCACGGATCATGTATCCCGCGCCGCGGACCGTATGCAAAAGCGGCTGGGAGAAACCTTTATCGATTTTCGAGCGCAAACGCGAGATATGGACGTCAATAACGTTAGTTTGCGGGTCGAAATGGTAGTCCCACACGTTCTCCAAAAGCATCGTGCGGGTAACGACCTGGCCCGCGTGTTTCATCAAATATTCCAGCAATCGGAATTCGCGCGGCTGCAACGAAATCTCTTCCTTGCCGCGCGTGACCTGATGCGAAAGACGATCGAGCTCGAGATCGCCCACGTGGTAGACGGTTTCCTCGTTGCGCCCGCCCCGCCGGCGCGCCAGCACTTCGACGCGCGCCAGCAATTCGGAAAATGAATACGGCTTGGAAAGATAGTCGTCGCCGCCCGCGCGCAGTCCCTTGACCCGATCGTCCACCTGGCCGAGCGCGGAAAGGATAAGCACCGGCGTCTCGATTTTCTTGTCGCGCAGCGCCCCGATGAGCGAGAGACCGTCACGCTTGGGAAGCATGCGGTCGACGATCAGCACGTCGTATTGGCCGTCGAGCGCGAGCGCGTAACCTTCCTCGCCGTCGTTCGCCTGGTCGGCGACATGGCCGACCTCGCGAAACGCCTTGATCAGGTAATCGGCGGCGTCGCGGTCATCCTCGATGACAAGAAGGCGCATGGTGGTCCGATCCGGCTGCGCGTCGGCGATCCGGCCGGACGCGCGCTGTCCGTGAATATCCGTATAAGTGGACATCGGCTACACCGTTTCCCGTCAAGCCTGCCCCCGACAAGTATTCGTCTGCAATTTGCGCCGTCGCCCGGTCCCCTCGACAAACGCGAGGGGGTGGCGGCTTGACCCGCCACCCCCTCAACGACCCCGCCCCAGCGGGGGCGACGGATGCCAGGGTCGGAGTTCGTTCACCGGCCGAACGGCGCATGCGCCGTTCGGCCGGCTATCGGTCGGGACGGGCGCGAGGCCCGCCCCGCTGGGTTCGTCCCGCCGGCGGGGGCGACGGATGCCAGCGGTACGCTCCCAAGCTCATTCACGCCTTGCCGACCGGAAGAGCGACAAACTTTGTGTTGTCGCCCGATTTCACCCGGACCAGCACGGTGTGTTTCCCGGCCGAACGCGCGTCGGCAATGACATGGCGCACCTCGGCAGGAGTGGAAACAGACTTGCCCCCGACCTCGAGAATAATGTCGCCGGAAGAAAACCCGTGATCGGCGGCAACTCCAGACGGGTCGACTTGCGTCACCACCACGCCTTTTTTGCCGGCGCCGGCAACGCGATCGGCCGGAGCAAGGGTGAGCCCGAGCTTCGCCATGTCGGTCGTGCCGGAGGAATTATCTTTGTTGCTGTTTTCATTGCGCGCCTCCTGCTGCTTCGGCATGGTGCCGAGCGTCAGGTTGATGGTCTTTTCAGAGCCGCCGTGCAGGACCGTCAGCTTGACCGACGTGCCGGGCGCCATCGCGCCGATTCGTTTCGCCAGATCGCGCGCGTCTTTGACATCCTTGCCATCGACGGCGGTGATCACGTCGCCGGCCTCGATGCCGGCTTTGACAGCCGGGCTGTCGGACTGCGGCTCCGCGACCAGCGCGCCTTTCGCTTTCTTCAGGCCAAGGCTGTCGGCAATTTCAGGGGTGACCGGCTGAATTTGCACGCCGATCCAGCCGCGCGTGACCGCTCCGTGGTCCTTGAGCTGCGCGACGACGTTTTTGACGGTGTCCGCCGGAATGGCGAAGGCGATGCCGACCGAGCCGCCCGACGGCGAGAAGATGGCGGTGTTGACGCCGATGACATTGCCGGCCGTGTCGAACGTCGGGCCGCCGGAATTTCCTTTGTTCACCGGCGCGTCGATCTGGATGAAGTCGTCATAAGCGCTTGCGCCGATATCGCGGCCGCGCGCCGAAACGATGCCGGCCGTCACCGTGCCGCCGAGACCGAACGGATTGCCGACGGCGATGACCCAGTCGCCGATGCGCGGCGTCTGATCGGAAAGCTTCACGTAGGGGAACGGGCCGCCGTCGACCTTGATGAGCGCAAGATCGGTGCGCGGGTCGGTGCCGATCACCTTTGCTTTATGAATCTTGCCGTCGTCGGTCGTGACCTGAACGCTCTCGGCCTTTTCCACCACGTGATTGTTGGTGACCGCATAGCCGTCGGCCGTGATGAAGAAACCCGAGCCCTGGCCGGTGATGACGTTGTGGCGGTGCCCTCCGTGCGGGATGTCGGGCATGCCGAAGCGCCGGAAAAAGTCACGCAGGCCCGGAGGAATATCGCTGTTGTCGAGGCCGGAATCGTTTGAGCCGCCGCCGTCGACCTTAACGCGCACCGAAATCACGGCGGGCTTCACTTTCTCGACAATATCGGCAAATCCGACCGGCGCTTGCAGGCGATGCGCCTGCTCGCTCAGGTTCTGCGCAAGCGCGGGCGCATAGCCGTTCGCGCCGAAACCGGGAGCGAACACGAGCGCGGCCGCGCTGATACTGGCGATGGTGGTGGTGAGGAGAATGGCGCGGCGCGCGGAGAAATTGCGCCGGCGCGGGGCGGGAGTGTTGCCCGAGGCCATAGGGAGATCTCCGTATCGAATGGTGGACGCTCAAGCGCCCCGTTTCGATTCCGAAGATGGGGTGCCGAGCCTTACAGCGCCCTGTCGGGCGCATTACAAATTTGTAAGGTGCACGCCGGATGTTTGTTCCTTTGTCAGGCAAAGGAACAGCGGTTCCCGGATTAATGCGCTGTTCGGTCGGTTGGGGATTCGACCAAAGTTGCAATCCGCGCCTTCTCCACTTCCGTGAGCGGTGAACCCGCATCGGCGGGAGGCTGCTTGCGCAGCCAGAAAAAAAGGCCGATCGCGCCGCAGACCAGCACCGCCGGCGGCAATCCCCAGAGCAAAAAGGTCTGCGGCTCAAAGCGCGGCTTGAGCAAAACGAACTCGCCGTATCGCGCGACCAGAAAATCGATCACCTGCCGGTCGGTATCGCCGGCCTCGAGCCGCTGCCGGACAAGAAGGCGCAAGTCGCGCGCAAGCGGCGCGGCTGAATCGTCGATCGACTGGTTCTGGCAAACCATGCAGCGCAATTCGCGCGAGATGTCGCGCGCCCGCGCCTCGAGCTTCGGGTCCTTCAACATCTCGTCGGGCTCGACGGCAAGGGCCGGCGCAACCAGCGTAAACAACACCGCGACAAGACAGAGCCAGCGCATGACCCCTACTCCGCCGGTTGCATGGCCGGCTTGGCGGCCGGTTTTGGTGCGCCGACGCGCAGCCGCCGATCGGACAGCGATAAAGCTCCGCCGAGCGCCATGATCACCGCGCCGAGCCAGGTCAGCATCACCAGCGGCTTATAATAAAGACGGATGGCGATCGATCCGTCCCCTTCGGCATCGCCGAGCGAAAGATAAAGCTGGCTCGGCCCGCGCGTCATCAGCGCCGCTTCCGTCGTCGTCATGCTGCGCGTTGGAAAGCTGCGTTTGGAGGGTTGCATGATGCCGATCGGCACGCCGCCTTCCCGCACGGTGAATTTCGCCGCAAGCTCGCGGAAGTTGGGTCCGTCGCGCGGCACCAGGCCGTCGAATGTCAGGTCATACCCGCTGATCGAAACCGTCTGCGCGGGCTTAAGCGACACGATGCGTTCCGAGCCCCATGTGGTCGCGAACACAATCCCGAGCAACGTAACGCCGAGGCCGAAGTGCGCCGTCGCCGTGCCGAAGGCAGAACGCGGTAAACCGAAACCTCGTCGCAAGGCGGCTTTGAACGGCACCCGGAATAATCCGCTGCGCTCGCAAATGTCGACGACGGCCCCCGCCATCACGAAAAACGCCAATCCCACTCCGAGCGGCGCCAGTGCGGATTTGACGCCCATGGCGGCAAACGTGACGCAAATTGCAACCACGGCGGCGGCAAACGCCAGGGTCAGCCGCTGCGCAACGCCGAGAATGTCGCCGCGCTTCCAGGCAAGCAGCGGCCCGAACGGCATCGCGAACATCAGCGGCACGAACAATGGCACAAATGTCAGATTGAAAAACGGTCCGCCGACCGAAATCTTGGCGCCGGTCAGCGCTTCGAGGGCCAGCGGGTAAAGCGTGCCGACGAACACCGTGGCGCAAGCGGTCGTGAGAAAAAGATTATTGAGCACCAGCGCGCCTTCGCGCGAGATCGGCGCGAACAAGCCGCCCTGCTTGAGCATCGGCGCGCGCCAGGCGAACAGCGTCAGGCCGCCGCCGATGAAAAGCAGCAAAATCGCGAGAATAAAGACGCCGCGCGTGGGGTCGGTGGCGAACGCATGCACCGAGGTGAGCACGCCGGAGCGGACAAGAAACGTCCCTATCAGCGACAGCGAGAACGCCAGGATCGCGAGCAGGATCGTCCAGATTTTCAGCGCGTTGCGCTTCTCCATCACCACCGCTGAATGCAGAAGGGCGGTGCCGGCGAGCCACGGCATCAAAGACGCATTCTCGACCGGATCCCAGAACCAGAATCCGCCCCAGCCCAGCGTGTAATAGGCCCAGTAAGAGCCCATCGCGATGCCGGCGGTGAGAAACATCCAGGCCGCAAGCGTCCACGGCCGCACCCAGCGCGCCCAGGCGGCATCGATGCGGCCCTCGATCAAGGCCGCAATCGCAAACGAGAATGCAATCGAGAAGCCGACATAGCCGAGATAAAGCAGCGGCGGGTGAATGGCGAGGCCGGGGTCTTGCAGGATCGGGTTGAGGTCGCGGCCCTCGAACGGCGGGTTGGCGAGCCGCAGAAACGGATTCGAGGTGAAGAGAATAAAGAGATAGAACGCCGACGCGATCCACGACTGCACGGCCAGCACCAGCGCCTTGAGAGTCGCCGGCAAGTTGACGCCGAATGCCGCAACCGCCGCGCCGAACACGGCGAGGATCAGCACCCACAACAGCATTGAGCCTTCGTGATTGCCCCACACGCTGGTGAACTTGTAGATCAGCGGCATCATCGAGTGCGAATTCTCGTAGACGGTCGCCACAGAGAAATCCGATCGCACGTAGCAGGCCGTCAAAGCGGCAAACGAGATCGCGACGAAGATAAATTGAACGACGGCGGTCGAATTCGCGAGCTGCATCAAGGTCGCGTCGTTGCGGCGCGCGCCGACAACCGGCGCGACGCTCTGAATGAGCGCGAGGCCGAGGGCCAGCACCAATGCGTAATGGCCGAGCTCGGGAATCATGCTTTGTCAATCATGCTCAATCATGCCGCTCGCTTGGACCACCCTCTCCCCAAGGGGAGAGGGCAAACTTGGAGCCTTCTGAGCTTAGGCATCCGGCAACAACCATTATCACTTCTTGTCTCCGGCGAAATCCTGATTGCCTTCCTTCCAGCGCCCGCTCTTCTTCAAGGCTTCGACCACCTCTTTCGGCATGTAGCGCTCGTCATGTTTGGCGAGCACCGTATCGGCCTTGATGGTGCCGCCCGGCTCGACAATTCCTTCGGCGACCACGCCCTGCCCTTCGCGAAAAAGATCCGGCACGATGCCCTGGTAAATGACCGGAATGTCGGTCTTGCCGTCGGTGACCTTGAAGCTGACGCGCAGGTTATCGCCCCGCCTGACGCTGCCGTCCTCCACCAACCCGCCGAGGCGGATGCGCGTTCCCGGCGCGACGTGCTTCTCGACAATGTCGGTCGGCGAATTGAAGAATACGATCGAGTCGCGCAGCGCGCTGAGCACAAGCGCCACGGCGACGCCCAGGACGCTAAGGCTCACGCCGATCAGAACGAGACGTCGCTGCTTGCGGGTCATGGCCATGTCCTGTCAGCCGGCAAGGCCGAGTCCCTTGGCGAGTTCGTCGATGCGGCGCACTTTGTCGGCATCGCCAGCAAGCGCGCGCCGCGCATCGGCGGCAGCGGCGTTCGCCTTGTCGCGCTCGCCGAGCACCATATAGGCGCGCACCAGTCTGAGCCAGCCGTCGACATCCGAACCGTCTTGCTTCAGCTTATCGGCAAGGCGCGCAACCATGCCGCGGATCATCTTGCCGCGCTCCTCCGGCGTCATGCGACCGGCCGCGGCGATATCTTGCGCGCTCGGGCCGGGCGCCGCGGCATTGTCGCTCGCCGCCTCGGCGGACGGGGCGGTCGCCGGTTCGTCGAGACTTGCAAGCGCATGCCGCACGGTCGCGACCCACGGCGCGCCGGTGGGTGCGTCCTTCAACATGCCGCGCCAGATTTCCGCGGCCTGTTCGCGCTTGCCATCCTGTTGCGCGGCTACGCCGACAAAAAATCTCGACTTCACCTGCTGCGGATCGAGCTTGAGCGCACGCTCGAACGCGGACTTCGCGTCGGCGGTGACGATGCCGTTGTTCGCACCGACCAATGCCTCGCCGAGATCGGCTTGCCGGACGGCGGTCTCGCCGCTGAGCGCGATCACCTTGCGCCACGCTTTCACCGCGTCGTCGAAGCGGCCGAGGCGCATGTAAACCGGCGCCAGCACTTCCCAGCCTCGTCCGTCCTGCGGATTGCGCTCGAGCCGCGCCTCGACCTGCGACACGAGACTTGTGATGGATTCGTTCCCGTGCGCGGCTTCCTTCAACCGCGGCGCAAGCGGCGCGCCGGGCAGTTGCGGCGAGCCGAGCAGCATGTAGATGGCGGTCGCCCCCACCGGCAGCAGCACGAGTCCGACAACGGCTGTCAGGCGCCGCCGCCATAGCGGCGAGGACTGCGGCGCAGGCTCGGCCGCTTGCGCGGCGTCGGCCGCTGCAATGAGCCGCCGCGACACCTCGACACGCGCAGCCTCCGCTTCCGCGTCGCCAATCAGTCCCGCCGAACGGTCGCGCGCGATCTCGTCGAGTTGATCGCGATAGACGGCGAGATCGCTGCCGGTGCGCGCGGCGGCGGGGCGTCCGAGCGGCCAAAGCACGGCAAAGATCGCCGCGGCCGTCATCAGCGCGAACACAAACCACAAGGTCATAAGCCTATTCTACCCGGCTGCGCCGCGCGTATGCGCGGCGACGCGCACGGGCTTACATCAGCCGCGATGATGACGGCAATGCGGGCGTTTGGCTCGCCTCAGGAGAGCGGCGTCCAGCTACCATCGGGATTGCGGCAGGCCGTGCCACGCGCGGTCTGCGGCCGCCCGTCAATATAGATGGTGTGGGTGTAGGAACGGCAGTTGCGGCCGTCTTCCACATAGGCCGGCCCGGGCACAACCGTCCCGTAACGGCCGGAATCGGGATTGCGCCAGGATACCGGCGCGCCGGCGGGCCCTTCGTTGAGCGCGGCCATTTGCGCCTCATAGGCGCGGCGCTTGTCTTCGTCGTCCATCGCCGCGCCGATGCGGTTGCCGATCAGACCTCCGACGCCCGCGCCGATCAGCGCGCCCGCGACATGCCCGCCGACTCCGCCGCCGAATTGCGAGCCGATTGCCGCACCTCCGAGCGCGCCGAGCAGCGTGCCCGTGTTCTCCTTCGGCCCGGTGCCGTTCTCAGGGTTGCCCGCGCAGGCGCACAGCGTGAGCGCAAGGGCAGCGGCAGCGGTGGTCTTGGCTGGGAACATTGCTCACCCCCGAAAGAAACAAGGCCGGCCGAACATCGGCTCTGCGATGACGTGGTCGGACTGTCATACTCAGACTCGGGGATTCGGGCAAAAGTCCGGCAGGCTATCCGGCCGGCAAGACCAGTTCCGCGCGCAAGCCGCCAAGCGGCGCGTTGCCGAGCTTGAGTTCGCCGCCGTAGAGCGCCGCAAGCTCGACCACGATCGAAAGACCGAGACCGGAACCGGGCTTGGTTTCGTCGAGTCGCTGGCCGCGCTTGGCCACCTGCTCGCGCTCCACAACGGAAAGTCCGCGGCCATCATCGTCCACAACGACGCGCAAGACCGCGGCGCCGCTCTCGCAGGTTTCGCGCAAGACTTCCATGCTGACGCGCGAGGAGGCCCACTTGCAGGCGTTGTCGACAAGGTTGCCGATCATCTCCTCGAGGTCCGGGCGCTCGCCGCGAAAACGCGCCTTTTTGTCGACGCGCAGTTCGATCGCGATGCCACGGTCGTGGTGGATCTTCTCCATGGTGCGCGACAGCGCGATGGCAACCGGCGCAATGTCGGTGACGGTGCCTACCGTCGTCAACCGCGCGGCAAGGCGCGCGCGTTGCAGATGACGCGCGACCTGATCGTGCATGAGCTCGGTCTGCTCGAGCACCTTTTGCGCCAGCGGATCGCGCGGATGCGCGGATGCCTCATTCACCATGACCGAGAGCGGCGTTTTCAGCGCATGCGCGAGATTGCCGACATGCGTGCGCGCGCGCTCCACGATTTCCTTGTTCGCATCGATGAGCGCATTGGTTTCGCGCGCGAGCGGCGCGATCTCGACCGGAAAATCGCCGGCGAGCCGTTCGGCGCTGCCCGAGCGGATGGCGGCCAAGCT
>JAICMO010000267.1 GCA_025929185.1 Pseudolabrys sp. | reverse complement strand
TGGAACGGCGTGATGCCGGCTTGGTGAGCGTCGACGCAAGCCGCAAGACGATCAAGGTCAATCCCCTGTTCGACTGGAGCAGGGACGCGGTGATGGCGGTCGTCGCGGCCAACAAGATTCCGATCAATGCGCTGCACGCCAAGGGCTTCGCCTCGATCGGCTGTGCGCCGTGCACGCGCGCAATTCAGCCGGGCGAGCCCGAGCGGAATGGTCGGTGGTGGTGGGAAAACAGCGGCAGCCGCGAATGCGGATTGCATCTGCCGCGCCGTCCCGCTTGCGCGCCGGGCAAGCCGGACGAACAACCTGCGGCCTTCGCCGGCTGCTGCTGAGTGGGCGCGCCGTCCTCCCATTTTCGCGGGAACCCGCTTTGGCGAGCGCGCGTTCTGGAAATGTTGCCGCATCCCGCAGGACGAGCGACAGGTACTCCATGGCGGCGCATAATTCGACTTCCGGCTACGCACGTGATGGCGTTCGGCAATCCATTACCGGCGTGAACGAGTTCTTGCTGTTGATTGGCCGCATCGCCATTGCCCTTATTTTTGTTTCGTCCGGAGCCGAAAAATTCATGGCACTTCCCGCTGCGAGCACCGAAATCGGCTCGCGACATCTGCCGATGCCGGATGTCTTGGCGGTCGCTTCGGCGACGCTCGAATTAGGCGGCGGCATCCTGATTGTTATCGGCTGGCAGACGCGCCTGCTTGCGTTAGCGTTGGCGCTTTTTACTGCCGTCGCGGCTTATTTCTTTCACGACTTTTGGCACTACCCGCCGGGCAACCAACACATCAATGCCATGATTCATTTCATGAAGAATATAAGCATGATCGGCGGCTTTCTCGTGCTGGCGGCAGCCGGCGCCGGACGGTATTCGCTCGACGCGGTGCGCGGCAGGATCACGTCTCTCGAGCCCTGACTAGTTCCGCTGCATCGCGCGCCAGATGCGCTCGGGCGTGGCCGGCATTTCGACGTGCTTGACGCCGAATTCCGACAGCGCATCGACAACGGCATTCGCAACAGCGGGCAGCGCGCCGACATTGCCGGCTTCGCCGGCGCCCTTGGTGCCGAGAGGATTTGTTTTCGTCGGCACCGGATTTGCCTCAACCTCGATATTCGACAGATGCCGCGCATGCGGCATGGCGTAGTCCATGAAAGACGCGGTGAGGAGCTGGCCGGTTGAATCGAAGTGAATGTCTTCCATCAGCACCTGCCCCGCGCCTTGCGCGACACCGCCGTGGATTTGGCCGTGCAACAGCATCGGGTTAAGCACGGTGCCGACGTCGTCGACCACGCTGTAGCGCACGATCTCGACCACGCCGGTCTCTTGATCGATTTCAAGCTCGCAGACGTGGCAGCCGTTGGGATAATTGTTGACCGGCGCCTTGTAGACGGCCGTGGCGGCAAGTCCCGGCTCCATGTCGTCGGGAATTTTCGCAGGGCTAAGGGAATCGACCGCGACTTCCTTGATCGTCATCGTGCGGTTCGATTTCGGCGAGGAGAACACGCCGTCGGCAAAGTTCACGTCACTCGCATCGACCTTCAGCGCGTGCGCGACGATTCTCTTTGCCTTTGCGATGATCTTGTCGGTGGCCGTCAGAAACGCCGAGCCCGACATCGTCGCCGAGCGGGAGCCGCCGGTGCCTTCGCCATAGAAGACCTCATCCGTGTCGCCCTGGACGTAGCGGACTTCATCCGGGTGCAGGCCGAGCTTGTCGCAGACGAGTTGCTTGAACACCGTCTCGTGGCCCTGGCCGCCGGTGATCGAGCCTGAGAACAAGGTGGCGGTGCCGCTGCGGTCGAAGCGTACTTCCGCGCCTTCCGTACCCGGCGCTGCCGCGCGTTCGATGGTGTTCGAGACGCCGAGGCCGCGGAGCTTGCCGCGCATGCGCGACTCTTCACGGCGCTTCTTGAAGCCGGCGAAATCGGCAAGCTCGAGCGCCATGTCCATGTTCTTTTCGAATTCACCGCAATCGTAGGTGAATGTCAGGCCGGTTTTGTAGGGCATCTGCTCCGGCGCGATGTAATTGCGCCGGCGCAATTCGACCGGATCGAAGCCAAGCTGGTCCGCCGCCACATCGATCATGCGCTCGATGACGTAGGCGGCTTCGGGACGCCCGTTGCCGCGATAGGGGCGCACCGGGTTCGTGTTGGTGAAAACGGCCGTGATGTCCGCAAAGATCGCCGGAGTGCGGTAGGTGCCGGCAAGCGTGCCTGCATTGAGGAAGAACGCCGGCATATTGCTTTGCAGGTAGGCGCCGATCGCCGCAATCGTCTTCGCCCGCAGCGCCAGGAAATTTCCGTGCTTATCGAGCGCAAGCTCGGCTTCGGTGACGTTGTCGCGCGCGCCGGCGTCGCTGAGAAAGGCTTCCGTGCGCGTGCTCATCCATTTC
>JAICMO010000214.1 GCA_025929185.1 Pseudolabrys sp. | reverse complement strand
GGCGTCGATCAGAAGTGATAGTTCAGGCCGGCACGCACGATGTTGGTGTGAATGTCGCCCGAGATCGCCGTCGTGCCGGGCGGGACGGGCACATCGCTCGGCGTTCCGCCATAAAGATATTCGATCTTGCCGCTCCAGCGATCCCACAGCATTGCCTCGTAGCCGCCGCCGACGGTCCAGGTCCAATACGTGGTCGATGACGAGAACGGGCCGGTGGTGTTGACCGTCCCGTGCAGTCTGCTCTCGCCGTAAATGGCGCCGCCCGTGACGTAGAGGAGCGAGCGGTCAAAGGCATAGCCGATACGACCGCGGACCGTGCCGAACCATGGATTTCTGGCGGTACCGGTAACCGTCGTTGCGCCGGCGGTCGCCGTCAGGTCGGAATCGCCGGCGGCCCCTTGGAAGTCCGTCTCGAGGCCGAACACGAAAGCCCCAGTCTGCCAGTTGTAGCCGATTTGGCCGCCGCCCAGAAAACCGTTGCCACTGCCTGATGTCGGCCCGGTGGCGCCGCCAATCGCGATGTTTCCGCTGCCGTGGATCCAGCCCCATCCGGCGTTCACACCGCCGTAAAATCCGGTCCAGTTGAAGGCGGGCGCATATTGCAGAGGTGGCGCTTTCATCGGCTGGCGCGCGCCGAGGTCGGCCGCATACGCCATCGATGCATATGCAAGCGAACAGGTCGCCATGAGCACAACAGCTAGTTTGCGCATCCGATGCTCCTTGAATAACTGCGGGATCGGCCCCCCGACCATGAAGCACAAATTCTTACGTACTGAGTCGTTCCCAGGAGGTAAACGAACTTCAACCAAGAGGCTTGAGAATTCCCGCCATGTTGTAAATGTGCAACACGGCCCCTTGCTGGCGCCCCCTGATGAATTGAGCATAGCGGGTTTTGTTGCGGGGCGCGATATTGATTTTGCCGCGCTCCACTCACGATTCAGATAACCCGGGCACGGGCCGCGCGCGGTCGCTTAAAGCAGGCGAACTCTACACCAGCAACTTCTCTAACCGGATCGGCAGCTGCCGCACGCGCACTCCCGTCGCGTGACAAACCGCGTTCGCGACAGCCGCCGCGGTGCCGACGTTCGCAAGTTCACCGATGCCTTTGATCCCGGCGGGATTGACGAAGTTGTCCTCCTCAGGGACGAGGATGACTTCGAGTTGCTGCACGTCTGCGTTCACAGGGACGAGATAGTCGGCCAGATTGTCGTTGACGTAGCGCGCGTTACGCTCATCGATTTCCGTTGCTTCGTGCAGCGCCGAAGAAATGCCCCAGATCATCGCGCCCATATACTGACTACGTGCCGTGCGCGTGTTCATGATGTGACCGGCTGCGAACGCGCCGACGATGCGCGGCACGCGAATTTCACGCGTCAACGCATTGACCCGCACCTCCACGAATTCGGCGCCGAGCGCGTACATCAGTTTTTCGCCTTTGGATCCGCCGCCGAGATAAGGTTTGCCGCCGTAAAGTTGCTTCATCGCATCGGGTGTGGCGCCAGGCGGCAGAAACTCGGCATATTCTTCGAGCGCGCCGACGCCCAGCCGCTTGAACAGGTCGGCCAATTGCTCCTCGTTCCCATCCTGTGACACCGCGCGTCCTTCGGTGAAGCGGATCTGGCTTGCCGATTTGCCGGCGAGCGGGCTTTCGTTCGAGGTTATGGCCGCGTGTGTCAACTTCTCGCGGATCGCGTCGCAGGCCTTCATCACCACGTTGCAGCAACTCGCCGTCTGATTCGAACCGCCGGCGACCGGCGAGGGCGGGAACGCGCTGTCGCCGGTCTCGACCGTCACTTTCGACAACGGCAACCCCAGCCGCTCCGCCGCCATCTGGGCCACCACGGTCTGGATACCCGTGCCGATTTCGTGCGCCGCGATCTGTACGCGCGCTTCGCCGGTCGCGAGCAGCCGCACACGCGCGGCGGCGGCGCCCACATGCGTTGGATACATGGCGCTGGCGCAGCCGAACCCGACGAGCCAGTCGCCGTCGCGCATCGAAGCCGGTTTTGGGTTGCGTTGCGACCAGCCGAAAGCTTCCGCCGCCTGATCGTAGCATTTCATCAGCGAGCGGCTCGACCATTGCTTGCCGGTGGCGTCCATCATCGAGTCGTTGACCCTTCGCAATTCAATGGGGTCCATGTTGAGCTTGGTAGCAAGCTCATCCATCGCGCTTTCGAGCGCGTAGATGTATGGGACTACCGGCGGCGAGCGCATGAAGCCCGGGGTGTTGCGGTCGGCGTGCACCAGCGTGACGCGCGTCTTCACCGTGCCGTAATTGTAAAGTCGCGCGCTGTCCTCGACGCCTGCGACGCTGTACGGGTCGGGGCGGGATGTGATCTCCCAGCCTTCGTGAGTGAAGCCGACGATCTTGCCGTCGCGCTGTGCGCCCATCCTGATGTGGTGGCGCGTCTCCGCCCGATAGGTCTGGATGGTGAAGCCTTGATCGCGTGTCGCGATGAGCTTGACCGGGCGGTTCAGCTTTTTGGCTGCATAGGCGACGAAACCGGTTCGTGGCGAGAATTGGCCTTTCGATCCGAATGCACCCCCGACGAATGGGCTGATGGCGTGGACTTTGTCCGGTGAAATGTCCAGCTTTTTGGCGACCGTATTCTTGACGCCGTAGACGAACTGGCTCGGTTCGTAGACAGTCAACTCGCCGTCTTTCCATTCGCAGGTAGTCGTGAACAGTTCGATTGGATTGTGGTGCTGCGTCGGCGTGCCGTATTCGGCATCGAAAATCACGTCGGCCGAGGCGATCGCGGCGTCCGCATTGCCGGCCTGCGGCAACTCTTTCGAGCGCTGCTCGGTCTCGTTCTCGTCTTCTACTTTTGCTCCGGGTGAATCGAATGTGGCGCTGGGCTTTTCGGCCTCATAACCGACCTTCACCAGGTACGCTGCCTCGCGCGCCGCTTCATACGTGTCCGCGACGACCATGCCGATGATCTGCCCGTCGCAGCCGATCTCGGGCCCGAGATTCTGCCAGGACGAGGTTGCGCCGAGGCCGCCCTTCGACCACGGCACCTCCTGCAAGCCGTTCGTGTTCTCATGCGTAAATATTTCGAGCACGCCGGGCACGGCTTTGGCGTCGCTTAAATCCATTTGCGCAATGCGGCCTTTGGCGATGGCGCTGGTGATAAGAAAAGCGAACGCCGGGTTGCGGACAGCAAAGTCCGATCCATAAAGCGCTTCGCCGGTCACCTTCGCGCGGCCTTCCACGCGCGGCGCAGGCTTGCCCATGTTGGCCTTCGGCTCGGGAGCGGCTCTGTTCATCCTAAAGCTCCATGGTCGCAGCTTGCCGCAGGGCGCGAACGAGTGTGCGCTTGCCGAGCGCCACCTTGAACGCGTTGTGCTCGCGCGCGCGGGCGTCGGCGAAAGCCGCTTCGGCTGCCGCGTTGAGGGAATCATCGTCGAGTGGCTTGCCTTGCAGCGCCTCCTCGGCGGCATGCGCGCGCCAGGGCAGCGCGCTGACACCGCCCAAGGCGATGCGGACGTTCCGCGCCACTCCACCGTCGAGATC
The DNA here is from genome assembly GCA_025929185.1 of Pseudolabrys sp. Classification (GTDB taxonomy): domain Bacteria; phylum Pseudomonadota; class Alphaproteobacteria; order Rhizobiales; family Xanthobacteraceae; genus Pseudolabrys. The sequence continues at coordinate 1,432 of JAICMO010000214.1, read as the reverse complement.
GAGCGCGACCGCGGCCGACGCCAAAGCAAATTCGTACGATTCGCGGTCACGAACTTTCAAATATAGAGACCGTCTCGCCCAGGGGATCGGCGGCACCAGGAAGGCGGTGATCAACTCGCCCGGCGCGAGGTTGGTCTCAATATGTGGCGTATCGCCGGGCGGCCGATGCAGCATCGCAAACGGCACAAGACGATCGCGGTTTTCCCCGGCGACTTCGACTTGTGCATCGAGCGCGATCAAGGCATGGGCGAAATCGCCGGCGTAAGCGGCGATGCAATTGTCGCTGACGCCAAGAACGGCGTGCGTCCTGTTATAGCCGTCCATCGCCGCGCAGCCGGAGCCCGGCTCGCGCTTGTTGCAACTGGCATAGGACGTGTCGCGGAAATAGGTGCAGCGCGTGCGCTGGAGCACGTTGCCGCCAAGAGAGGCCATATTACGAAGCTGCGCGCTGGCCGCGAGTTGCAGCGATTGGGCGATGACCGGATAGTTTTCGCGAATATCCGGATGATCGGCCGCTGCCGCCATGCGCACCATCGCGCCAAGGCGCAAGCCTTTCGGGCTGAATTCGATCGTGCCGGCCGGCGAACGCTCGAGCGCATTGATGTCGGTCACCGTTTGCGGCCGCATCACGTCCAATTTCATAAGGTCGATAAGCGTTGTGCCGCCGGCAAGATACTGACCGGGCGCATGCACCGAAGCGATGTTTTTAGGTCGTTGCCCCGCCGCGATCTGCGCCTGAACGGCCGCCTCGATGCTCTCCGCCCGCTCGTAAATGAAAGGCCGCATCTCAGGCTCCCTTCATCTGCGTCTTCGCCTGCTCGATGGCGTCGACAATGTTGGGGTAGGCTGCGCAGCGGCAAAGGTTGCCGCTCATGTATTCGCGGATCTGCGCTGCATTTTGCGCATGACCTTCGTTCACGCAGGCGACCGCCGACATGATCTGGCCGGGCGTGCAATAGCCGCATTGGAACGCATCGTGATCGATGAACGCCTGCTGCATCGGATGCAGCGTTCCGTCGGCCGCGGCGAGGCTTTCGATCGTAGTCACTTCGCGGCCTTCAGCCATCGAGGCAAAAGTGAGGCACGACAGCGCGCGCTTGCCGTCGATCAGCACGGTGCACGCGCCGCATTGACCGTGGTCGCAGCCTTTCTTGCTGCCGGTCAGTCCCATGTGCTCGCGCAAGGCATCGAGCAACGTGGTGCGAACATCGAGCGCCAACTGGTGGCGCTGTCCGTTCACGCGCAATTCGATCTTGTAAGGACCACGTGGATCGGCACGAGCGGGCGCCGCATCGGCACGGGAACGTTCCAGAAGTGTCAAGCTCATGCCGGAGACCATCGTGGTTGTGAGAAAGTTCCGCCGGCTCCATCCCGATCGCGTTTCGGTCTTGGGAGGGGTCATGGGAATGCTCTTTCGAATTTTGCAGAAAGC
>JAICMO010000140.1 GCA_025929185.1 Pseudolabrys sp. | reverse complement strand
TAGTTGATATTGAACAGCCGGCCCACGCGCTGATTGCTGAAGCCGATGTCGCCGCGCAGATACCAGCCGGAAAATTCCTCGACAACCGGGCGCGGCACCGAAAGATCGGCCGCGCGTACCTGGGTTGCGGTGAGCGCCAACGCGACGCCAAAGGTCAAAACACCGATCCGCTTGCTCAACATGACTCTTCGTCCCTTCTCACTCTGCCGATCACGCAACGCGCGAAACCGCGGATGAAAAGGACGATGGCAGCAAAACGTTAAGTGCCGCTTAACGTTACTTTTTAACCTTGCTGTTTTGCTAACGCGTGGTGCCGCACCGCACGGCCACGGCAACTTTAAGAATCCGTTTGCTATTTAGGCTGCTGAAGACTTCGATCGTCATTCCGGGGCCGACCGAAGGTCGGAACCCGGAATCCAGATGCAGACTCAGTATGTGCCTCTGGATTCCGGGTTCGCGCTTTCAGCGCGCCCCGGAATGACCGCAGGAGAACGGTTCGTAAAGGGTCAGGCCCCGTCGCCCTCACCCATCTCGCCGATATGACGTTGCGCATAAAGCTCGACCCCGAGCTTGGCGACAAGATCGAGCTGCGTCTCGAGGAAGTCGATGTGGTGCTCCTCGTCCGACATCAGCTTCTCGAACAGATCGCGCGATACGTAATCCTTGAGCGAATGGCAATGCGTTGCCGCCTCCTGATAAAGCGCACGCGCCGACATTTCCGCCGTCAGGTCGCAGTCGAGCACCTCTTTCACGTTCTGCCCAATGTGCAGCGGGTCGAGCACCTGCATGTTCGGGAACCCGTCGAGGAAGATGATGCGCTCGACGAGCTTGTCGGCGTGCTCCATCTCCTCGATCGATTCCTTGCGCCACTGCTTGGCGAGATCCTTGTAGCCCCAATTGTCAAGCAGCCGGTAATGCAACCAGTATTGGTTTACCGCGGTCAGCTCGTGGCGAAGTGCCTTGTTGAGATATTCGATGACTCTGGGTTCGCCCCGCATAGGTTCGATCCTGTCCTCAGTCGTTTTTTTTGAAGCTGTCAGATCAGTCTAATGCGAAAGGCGACCGCCCGTCACCTGCGGCGGTTCGTCGGCATGCGTTTCGGAATATCAGGCGACCGGCTTGGAATGTGCAGCGCAGCTACAGCCGGCCGGGCAGCCGACGCCGACCAGCGCCTCGTCCATGATCTTGCGGATGGTGCGGGCGCAGCGGCCGCACTGCGCGCTGCACCCGAGGCAGCCGTAAACTTGGCCGGCGCTGCGCGGTGCGGCCGTGGTCACGGCCGTTCGGACTTCGTGGTCGGTGAGGACGTTGCAGGAACACACAATCATCTTAAGCCACAGCTTTCCGCCGCCAGACGGCATTGAGCTAATGACTCAGTCACAAATAGTCAAAGCAAAAGCGCTCTTTAAAAACGTTCCAATCTTTTGAAGCAAAAGAGGTAATTCGCCGCAAGCGGCTCAGGCGGCGACTTCCGCAAGCGCCTCGACGACGTCATCCACAGCCGCTTCCACAAGCGCCTTGTCGTCGCCCTCGCCCATGACGCGGATCACCGGCTCCGTGCCGGATGGACGCACGATCAGCCGGCCGCCGCGGCCGAGCTTTTTCTCCGCGCTCGCGATCGCCGAGCGCACGCCGGCATTCTCCAGCGGCTTGCCGCTTTGGTAGCGGACGTTCTTCAGCACCTGCGGCAGCGGCTCGAACCGGTGGCACACCTCCGATGCAGGCTTTCCCTGCCGCGTGATTACGGCCAACACCTGCAACGCGGCAACAAAACCGTCGCCGGTGGTGCTGTAGTCCGTGAGAATGATATGCCCGGACTGCTCGCCGCCGATGTTATAGCCGTGCCGGCGCATATGCTCGAGCACGTAACGGTCGCCAACCGGCGTGCGAATTAACTCCAATCCGAGGCCGTCGAGATAACGCTCAAGGCCCAGATTGGACATGACCGTCGCGACCACGCCCGGCTTTTGCAAACGGCCGTCCTCTTTCCAGCTTTCAGCGATGACGGCGAGCAATTGATCGCCATCGACGACATGGCCGCGCTCGTCCACGATGATCACGCGATCGGCGTCGCCATCAAGTGCGATCCCGAGATCCGCACGCATCTCGCGCACTTTGCGGCAAACAGCGGCAAGATCGGTCGAGCCGCAATCCTTGTTGATGTTGAAGCCGTCGGGCTCGACCCCGATCGATACGACATCGGCGCCCAGTTCCCACAACGCGCCGGGTGCAACACGATAGGCGGCGCCGTTGGCGCAATCGATGACGACGCGCAGGCCTTCGAAATCAAGCGCCTTCGGCAGCGTGTGCTTGGCAAATTCGATGTAGCGATCCTGCACGCCATCAATGCGCTTGGCGCGTCCGAGGTCGGTGCTCTTGGCGAGTTTCTTTGTCAGATCCGAATCGAGCAATTCTTCGATTTTCAGTTCGACCTCGTCGCTGAGCTTGAATCCATCCGGCCCGAACAGCTTGATGCCGTTATCGTCGAAAGGGTTGTGCGAGGCCGAGATCATCACGCCAAGATCGGCGCGCATCGAGCGCGACAGCACGCCCACTGCCGGTGTGGGGATCGGGCCGGTGAGAAGCACGTCCATGCCAACCGAGGTGAACCCGGCGACGAGTGCGGTCTCGATCATGTAACCGGAAAGGCGAGTGTCCTTGCCGATCAGCACACGATGCCGGTGGTCGCCGTTCTTGAACGCCAGGCCCGCCGCCTGGCCGACCCTGAGCGCCAGTTCCGGCGTGATCACGCGATTGGCGCGGCCGCGAATACCATCCGTGCCGAAATAACGACGAACCATCCTCAATCCTCAGCCCAAGCCACTCAAACTGTGCAGCCAATATAGCGATCCGATATTAAGCCCGCCGTCGCCGTAACGCTTCACAAATTGTGAATAACCGTTACCGCCGCCCGTTAACGTGAAAATCGCGGCGAATACAAGTCAAAATGCCCCTTAACGGCGGCCATTTCGTCCGCCCCTTCGCTGTGCTACCCGATTATCAGGATATCGAGAAATATCCCCATGAAAGACATAACCTGTATCGCCGACCTGCGCGCGCTCGCCCGCCGCCGGGTTCCGCGCGCGTTTTTCGAATACGTAGACGGCGGTTCCTACAGCGAGGAAACGCTCGCCGCCAATCGCGCGGACCTGACGCAACTCAAGCTGCGCCAGCGTGTGCTCGTTGACGTTTCGGAACGCAATCTGGCGACAACCGTCCTCGGCCGGAAGATTTCATTGCCCTTTATCCTGGCGCCGATCGGTCTTTGCGGGATGCAATACGGCAACGGGGAGATTTTGTCCGCGCAAGCGGCAAACGAAGCCGGCATTCCGTTCATCCTGTCGACAATGTCGGTCTGTTCGATCGAAGACGTGGCCGAGGCGACACGCAAGCCGTTCTGGTTCCAGCTCTACGTCATCCGCGATCGCGAATTCTCGCGTGATATTCTTGCGCGTGCGCGCGCGGCGAACTGCGATGCGCTGGTGCTTACCGTCGATCTTCAGGTTCTGGGACAGCGCCACCGCGACATCAAGAACGGCATGACCGTCCCGCCCGAGATTCGGCTAAAGAACGTTATCGATGTCGCGACCAAGCCGCGGTGGGCGTGGAGCATTCTGAACGGCAAGCGCAAGACCTTCGGCAATCTTGTCGGCCATTTGAAGGGCGCGGAGAGCGTCACTCAATTGTCGAAATGGGTTAGCGCTCAGTTCGACCCGGCGCTGAACTGGAAAGACGTCGAGTGGATCAAGAGCGTCTGGCCCGGCAAGATCATCATCAAGGGCATTCTCGATGTGGACGATGCCAGAACCGCGGTGAAGCTCGGCGCCGACGCAATCGTGGTGTCCAACCACGGCGGACGGCAACTTGACGGTGCACCGTCATCGATCTCGATGTTGCCGGCGGTCGTCGACGCCGTCGGCTCCGATACGGAAGTGCTGTTCGACGGCGGCATCCGCACCGGCGCCGATCTGCTGCGTGCGCTGGCCTTGGGGGCGCGCGCATGCCTCATCGGTCGCGCCTACATCTATGGCCTCGGCGCGGGCGGCAAGCGCGGCGTGGCCAAGGCGATCGACATTCTAAAAAGCGAACTCAGCGTCAGCATGGCGCTCACCGGCGTGAACGCGGTCGAAAGCGTCGGCCCGCAGGTGCTGGTCAATCCTCCGCCGCGCACGAGCGCATACGGCAAAGCCTGACGGAGGTGCATTCGTCGGCGATGCCCCTTTGCTGCTCGCGTGGTTCGGACGGGCTATACTGAGCCGCTTCCGCGCCAACGACTGCACAGGGTGGGCCATGCGAACCGAACGCTTCGAATTTTCCAACAGCAAAGGCGAGCAGCTCGCGGCGCGTCTCGATTTGCCCCTCGGCGCGCCTGTCGCCTACGCGCTGTTCGCGCATTGCTTTACTTGCGGCAAGAACAACTTGGCGGCCCGGCGGATTTCCGAGCGGCTGGCGGAAACTGGCATCGCCGTGCTGTGCTTCGATTTTACCGGCATCGGCGCCAGCGAAGGTGAATTCGCCAACACGAATTTTTCGTCGAACGTCGCCGATCTGATCGCCGCCGCCGATCACCTGCGCAAGACGCGCGCCGCGCCATCTCTTTTGATCGGCCACAGCCTCGGCGGCGCAGCCGTGCTGGCAGCCGCGGAGGGGATCGGCGAGGCGCGCGCTATCGCGACGATCGCCGCGCCGAGCGATCCGGCGCACGTGACAGGATTGTTCAAGGACGATGTCGACCGCATTCGCGCGCAGGGCGAGGTCGAGGTTTCGCTCGCCGGGCGGCCGTTCCGCATTCGGCGCGAATTCCTCGACGATGTCGCAGAACGCCGACTGGACCAAAAGATCGCAAACCTGCGAAAGGCGCTGCTGATCTTTCATTCGCCGACCGACGCGACTGTCGGCATCGAGAATGCTTCGCACATCTTCACCACCGCCAAGCACCCGAAGAGCTTCGTGTCGGTCGCGGGCGCCGACCACCTTTTGAGCAACAAGGATGACGCGGTTTACGTCGCGAATGTGATCGCCGCCTGGGCGTCGCGCTACGTCGACAAGCGCCCGGAGGCAATGAAAGCGGAAAGCGAGCCTGGCGTCGTCCTGGTGCGCGAAACACGCGAAGGCAAGTTCCAGCAAGAGGTCGTCAGCGGGCCGCATCGGTTACTCGCCGACGAGCCGGAAAAGGTCGGCGGCGACAACTCCGGTCCGGGACCTTACGACTTTCTGCTCGCAGGCTTGGGCGCCTGCACGTCGATGACGATGCGGCTATACGCCGATTTCAAGAAGCTGCCTCTGGATCGGGTGACGGTGCGGCTTACGCACAGCAAGGTGCATGAAGCCGATTGCGAAAACTGCGAGGACAAGAAAAGCATGCTCGACCGCATCGAGCGCATCATCACGATGGAGGGCGCGCTCGATGCCGACCAGCGCAAACGCCTGCTCGAGATCGCCGACAAGTGCCCGGTGCACCGGACGCTAACGTCAAAGATCGACATTCGCACGCGTGAGCAAATCGACCCGTATCCGTCATCCTGAGGCGGCTTCGCGAAGCGAAGCCCTCGAAGGATGACGGACCGATGACTTCGTTGTAAATTCCAGCCGCGATGCAGAACGCCACGCACGCTTTGACCCTGCAATTTCTCACCTGGGCGGCCGAGGCTCCGCGGACCTATGAAGATGCGGAAGCGTGGCGGCGAAGCTGCCCTCATCTCTCGATCTGGGAAGATGCCATCGCGGACGGCTTGATCCGCTTCGAGAGCGGATCGAGCATGCGTCAATCGAAGCTGGCGCTCACGGCGCGCGGCCGCGCGGTGCTCGATTCGGGTTGAGCCCTCTATCGCGGAACGGCATCGCCGCGCCCAACGTTGACGCGGTCGGCCGCCAGCGAGCCATCCGGCTTTTTTGTCGCGCGCACGATTGCGACGTGGGCGCCGGGTCTGAGTTCGGCCTTGTCGCCCGGACCATAGGCCAGGATGGCGGCATCGGGCGGCACCACGATCTTCTTCTCGCCGCCTCTGTACTTTACGGTCATTATCCTGCCGTCGACGCCGGCCACTGTCTGCTCGATCGAGCCGTTAGTCATCGTGCCGTTCGCGCGCGCGCTCCACGGCCGATGTCCTTCACCTAATCCGCGCAATGAGTCGGCAAATACCGTCACCTGGATCGCGCGCTGACTGCCATCCGGCTGCGGCATGGCACCCACGCCGACATAAGCGCCCGGCGTTACGTCCGCGAGCGTCGCCTTGGTCACGCTGAACACCACGGTGTTGTCGGCGAGCTTTACTTTTATCTCGCCGAACTTGTCTGATTTCACCGCCAGAATGTGCCCCTCGAAGCGCTCGACGATACCCGCGATGCGAACGGTGGGCGGCTGCTGGGCGAGCGCACAACTGATAGCGAGCCCGAATACCGCCGATGCAAGCGCGATCTTAGTTGGCATATTTCGTTACATCGCGGGCGCAACGTTACGACCGAGATACATCGTTTTCGCGAGCACGCTGCCGTCGGGCTCCTTATCCCATCCGAAAATGATGATGTGCGTGCCGACTTTGAGTTCATCCTTTTTACCGGGAGCAGCGGCTGCGATGACCGTGGCCGGCGTGACGTCGATTTTCTTTTCACCGCCTTTGTATTTTACCATCAACGTCTGCCCGTCTTTGCCGGTTACCGACGACTCGACGTATGCATTAGTCATCGTGCTGCCCGGCCTGGCGTCCCATGGACCGTGCCGGTCAGGCACGACGCCGCGCTGCGCCGGTAGAAAGATGTGAATCGAAAATGCTTCGATGCTGCCGTCCGGCTTCGGCATTCCCGCGATGCCGATGAAGGTGTCGTTCTTGATATCGGCAAGCGAGGCTTTGACCAGCGCCGATACGCGCGTCTTGTCGTCGACCTTGACGTTGAGCATCGCGCCCTCGCGCGTCTTGACCGACAGCATCTGACCGTTGACTTTCTCGATCTCACCCCGGATGCGGCCCTTTTGCTGCGCCAAAGCGGCAGTTGTCGCGAATACCAAAGCAATGGCGGCGGCGCCGAGCGCGCGTCCAAACTTCACATTCATGATTGTCTCTCTCGCTCTGCCTCGGGAACCCCGCCCGGGCAGTCAGCCGAATAACCCCAACCGCCGCGATCTTATTCCGCCCCGCAGTATCTTACGTCTTGAGCAGATCGGCTTTGACCAGTTCCCGCAATTCCTTGGTGACTTGCGGGCGCACGCCGAACCAAAGCTCGAAGCCGCGTACCGCCTGACGCAGCAACATGCCGAGCCCATCCGCGGTGCGCAGGCCGCGGTCGCGCGCGATTTTCAGCAGGGGAGTCTCCAGGGGATCGTAAACGAGATCGGCGACGACCAGCGACGCCGGGCAGCGCAAGTTAATTTCCAGCGGAGGCTGCCCAACCATGCCGAGCGTGGTGGCGTTGACCAAGATTCCGGCGCCGCCAAGCAGGCCCGTCGTTTCCTCCCACCGCGCCGGGTAGACCCGAGGGCCAAAGCGCTGGCGCAGTTCCTCGGAACGCGCGTGCGTGCGATTGATCAGATAGACGCGCTCGACCTCGCGCGCGAGCAGCGCGTAAATTACCGCGCGCGCGCCGCCGCCGGCGCCGATCACCACCGCGCTGGCAAGACCGCGGTCCCAGCCGGGCGTCGCCGCATCGAGATTGGCGAGAAATCCTTCCACGTCTGTGTTGGTCGAGCGCAACACCAGGGCATTGTCGTACCATAGCGTGTTGGCAGCGCCGACCGCCTGCGCGCGATCATCGGGCTTGGAAAGCTCGAGCGCCGCTTGCTTGTGCGGCACAGTCACATTGGCGCCGATGTAGCCTTGCTCGCGAAGTCTACCAATGAAGTCCACGAACTTGTCCGGCGCCACTTCCTCGCGCCGGTATTCCGCATCGAGCCCATATTGCTTGATCCAGTAGTTGTGGATCAACGGCGAGCGCGAATGAGAAATCGGCCAGCCGAGAACGCAAGCATATTTCCGCGCGCCGTTCATGAGCCTGCCGTTACCGCCGTTCGCAATATGCCGATCTCCGTTATCCGGCCGCTATAGCGGAGCGCGCGGTCAACGCGGGCAGGTCGCCGCGGTTAATCTTAATCGGCATTGCCGAACATGTCCCACCCGTAAACTTGTCGGCCCGCAAGTTTCATGCTGTTTTCCGGCGTTGCCCCTGTTAGTCGCCGCGCGCCGTGCCGTCAACGTTGCAGACTGCATGGCGCAATCCGCAACTGCGAAGCCTAGCGCGCGCCGCGGGAGATGAACGTGAAATCCATCTTTATCGACTGCAACGACCAATTGGCGCCAGTATGGGAGCGCATTTTGCGCTCTGACGATCCACCGATCGACGTCAATCGCAAAGCATTCGCCCGCGACGATTTGCCCTCCATCATCCGCGGCTACGATGTCGCGATCGACGATCATTCCTACATGCCGACGCCGCTGGTAGCACAGTGCCCGGAGCTGAAGCACATCGTGTTCCTCGGCACAGGGCCTGCGAGCTATATGGATGTCGCCGAACTGCAAGCGCGTGGCATCAAGGTGCACATCATCAAAGGCTACGGCGACACCGCGGTGGCGGAACATTCGATTGCGCTGATGTGGGCGGCGGCACGCGATCTCGCGCGCATGGACCGCGAGGTGCGCGGCGGGGTGTGGACGCCGCACGAGGGCGTCCAGTTTCTGAACAAGACGCTGGGCGTCATCGGGCTGGGCGGCATCGGCCGCGAGGTCGCCCGCATCGGCAAAGGGATGGGAATGAGCGTGATCGGCTGGAATCGCACCAAGCATGCTGACATCGCCGTGCCCCTTGTCGATATCGATACCTTGCTTGCAAAGAGCGACGTGATCTCGATGAATCTGACGCTCGGCGACGAGACGCGTGGCTTTCTCTCGGCGGATCGTATCGCGCGCATGAAGCCGGGCGTCATTTACGTCAACACCGCGCGCGGCGCGCTCGCCGACGAGGCTGCGCTGATCGCGGCGCTCGAGAGCGGCCACATCCGCCACGCCGGGCTCGATGTATTCCATGACGAGCCGCTCAAGCCCGATCATCCGCTGGCGAAGCTGGAAAACGTCACGCTTTCTGCGCACGCAGCCTTCCGCACGCCGGAAGCCTCCGAAACGCTGCTGCGGCGCGCGATTGATATTGTGAAAACGCTGGTTTGATCCGCTGTCCCGCCTTGTGTTCGGTGTCTATTGACGATGGCGAAGCGCCGCCATCTGCATGGATACGCATTGACCTGCCGCCACTCCCGGTCACAATAAGAAAAACGCTGGGAGAAGCGTGTGAAGCCGGCACCGTTTGCCTACAGGAGAGCACGCTCGCTTGATGAAGCGATTGCGCTGCTCGGCGAGCACAAGGACGCCCGGTTGCTGGCCGGCGGACAAAGCCTGATCGCGACCCTCAACATGCGGCTGTCGAGCCCAAGCGTGCTCATCGACATCAACGGCAT
>JAICMO010000098.1 GCA_025929185.1 Pseudolabrys sp. | reverse complement strand
TCATTTGAATTCCGTCGGCTGCGCAAAAGCGCGCGGACTATAGGGTGAAAGGCGAGAAGGGGCAAAGTGCAGGTAAACATTACAGTTATCAACAATTCTGCCCGCCCGGCAGCGTGCTCAACGCTTGCGCCAACGGCCCGCATTGCGGCCGGCAATCAGCCAATAGGCAAAGCCGAACGTCGCGCCGGCCGCGGCGGCGATCTCGGCCTCGCGCGAAATCGGTGGCGGCGGACGATCGATCGATTCCTCGTAGGTCCAGCCGAAGCCGGCGCCGTAATAGCCGATCAGGACAATCACGGCCCCGCCGATCGCATAGGCGAGCAGCGAGCGGATGGAAAAGGCTTCGGCCACGACGACGCCGATCAGCGTCGGCAGGAATCCCGCCAAAACGGCGATGCCCGAGGCAAAGGCGGTGACGCCCCAGAAAAACACATGATCGACCGGGTCGTTACCGAGGGCATGCAGCTCAAGATGGACGAGCCCGAAGGCCGTCACGATTCCGGCCGCCAACGCCGCCAACATCAGCGCAAAGAGGATCACGACGATGCGGCCGATGAGCGCCACGCGAGTGCAGACTCCGATCTGATTGCTACGCAAATTTTCTACGGACTGTCATCGCCCCGCGAAAGCGGGCGATCCAGTAAACACGATTTTTTCAGAAGTTTACTGGATGCCCCGCTTTCGCGGGACATGACAGTTGAGAGGTTGAGCCACGGCATTAGATGACTCCGTCTGAACGGACTTTGCTCTAGTCCGTCATCGCCATGGCGCGCAGTGCCATGCGCTCGCGCGCGGATAATTTCTCGGTTGCGCTCTTGAGTTGCCCGCAGGCCGCGAGAATGTCGCGCCCACGCGGCGTGCGCACCGGCGAGGCGTAGCCGGCGTCGAACACGACCTGCGAAAACTTCTCGATCTGCTCCCAGTCCGAGCATTCGTAGCGCGACCCCGGCCACGGATTGAACGGAATGAGGTTGATCTTGGCCGAAATGCCCTTGAGCAGCCGCACCAGCGCCTTCGCATCTTCGATAGAGTCGTTCACGCCTTTGAGCATCACGTATTCGAACGTGATACGCCGCGCATTGGATGCGCCGGGATAATTGCGGCACGCATCCAGCAATTCGGCGATCGGATACTTACGGTTGAGCGGCACAAGCTCGTTGCGCAAATCGTCGCGCACCGCATGCAGCGACACCGCAAGAAGGCAGCCGATTTCCGCACCCGTCCGCTCGATGTTCGGCACCACGCCCGAGGTCGACAGCGTGAGGCGGCGCTTGGAGATGCCGATTCCTTCGTTGTCGGCGATGATCAGCAGCGCGTCACGCACCGCCTCAAAATTGTACAGCGGCTCGCCCATGCCCATCATCACGACGTTGGTGATCTTTCTTATCCCTCCGCCGAAAGCGGAGGGTGGCGACGCCCGACTTGATCGGGCGGAGCCGGGCGGGGTCGTGGAATTCCAATCGCCGAGCCGGTCGCGCGCGATCATGATCTGGCCGACGATCTCGCCGGCGGTCAGGTTGCGCACGAGGCGCTGCGTGCCGGTGTGGCAGAAAGAGCAATTGAGCGTGCAGCCGACTTGGCTGGACACGCACAAGGTGCCGCGATCGGTGTCTGGAATGTAGACGGTCTCGACTTCATGCGGCCGCTCGCCAGGCGTTTCGCCCGGCAGCCGCAACAGCCACTTGCGCGTGCCGTCAACCGAAACCTGTTCCGCCACGACTTCCGGCCGCGCCAGCGTGAAATTGCCCGCAAGCGCCGCGCGCAGGTCCTTCGACACGCTCGTCATCGCAGCGAAGTCGGTGACGCCACGGAAATAAATCCAGTGCCAGATCTGCTGCACGCGCATCTTGCGGGCGCGCTCGGGCACGCCGATTTCGCCGAGCGCATCCGTCAAGGCGGCGCGCGAAAGCCCGATCAGCGACGGCTTGGCCGGCGCGACATACCGCTCGAGCGGCGCCTTTTCGATGAAGGCGGTCGAGGCGGCTGGATCGGCGGCGAGCAAGGACGTCATCTGTTAGACCTAGCACAGGCTCATTGCGGAACACATGGCCCGCGACCGTCATGCCCGGGCTTGACCCGGGCATCCATGAGGTGGTGCCACTCCTGAATTCTTACGTAAGTTTGTTGTGGCTGAATGTCATCATCGATTGCCGGGTCGAGCCACGGCAATGACGAGGCCGTGGGCGCGTTACTTGCACTCCTCAGCCACTTTATCGAGCGCCTGGGCGATGCCCTTCAGCGAATAGGTGTCCGTCGTCTTGGTGCCGTGCATTGAAACGCTCTTGATGACGACTTCGGAGCCCTTGCGCATGGCTTCGACCATTTGCGTCTCGTCGGCGGCATTCCTGATCCAGGCCCCGTCGTTCTGCGTGTACAAAGCGTAATTCGTCGTGCCGATCGTTGCGCTGGCGTCGACGTTGGGTTTCTGCGGATAGCCGACGATCACCGATATTTCGTTCTTCACCTTCTCGGCCGGGCGCGTGGAAACGAACATGTAGGGCTCGTCGCGGCTGCGGCCCGCCGGCTCGGTTACCGCGGAGGTCGGCTTGGCCAGCGCGAAGCAAACCTTTTTGCCGCCCGGCATCGCCTGATACGCGCCCCATTCTCCGAATTGGCCGAGCAGAACCGGGGAGTCGCTCGCCGCCGCGGTGTGTTTGGGAGCCGGCTTCTTGGCGGCCGCTTTTGGCTTCGCCGGCTTTGGACTTGCCGGTTTGGCGGCCGGTTTTGCCGCCGGTTTGTTCGCCGTGCCGTTTTGCGTCTGCGCGGATGCGGGCAGCACAACAAACGCCGGCGCCATCAGCAGCGCCAGTACGAAAGGCAAACGAGTCATGCTCATCGGGCCCTACCGGTCAAAAGGTTCTCGTTGTCGTGACGCCCCCAGCAAATCGACGCATATTACGGAAAACCGGCAATGTGAAGGCGAGCGGCTTGAGCCGCAACGACGCACCGAGCATAAGCTAACACGCTTCGGCGCTCTCCTCCTACGCCGGAGATGGCCACTATCGCGAAGAGTTTCGTGTCTCATGAAAGCCCTGCTTTGCACCCGCCTCGGCACCGCCGACGATCTTGAGCTCCACGACCTCGAAAATCCGACGCCCGGTTCCGGCGAGGTCATCGTGCGCGTAAAAGCCGCGGCGCTGAACTTCTTCGACACGCTCATCATCGCGGGAAAATATCAGACCAAGCCCACGCTTCCGTTCTCGCCCTCGGCCGAATTCGCCGGCATTGTCGAGGCCGTCGGCGCCGGCGTGAGCACGTGCAAGCCGGGCGACCGCGTGCTCGGTTATGTCGGCTACGGCGCAGCGCGCGAGCTGATCGCGGCGTCCGCCTCCCGCATCGTCAAGATTCCCGATGCGCTCGATTTCGACCGCGCAGCCGGTCTTTGCGTCACCTACGGCACGACGCTGCACGCCCTGAAGGATCGCGCCGCGCTTAAGGCAGGCGAGACCCTTGCCGTGCTCGGCGCATCCGGCGGCGTCGGCCTCGCCGCAGTTGAACTCGGTAAGCTGATGGGCGCGCGCGTGATTGCCTGCGCGTCGTCCGACGACAAGATCGCGTTCGCGAGGCAGCACGGCGCCGACGATACGATCGATTACGGCAAGGACGACCTCAAGGAGGCTTTGCGGCGCGCGACCGGCGGCCATGGTGCCGATGTCATCTACGATCCGGTCGGCGGCGCATATAGCGAAGCGGCGTTGCGCTCGATTGCATGGAAGGGACGCTTTCTGGTCGTCGGCTTTGCCGCCGGTGAGATTCCGAAATTGCCGCTCAATCTCGTGCTGCTGAAAGGTTGCGACGTCGTCGGCGTGTTCTGGGGCTCGTTCATCGAGCGCGAGCCCGAAGCTCACCGCGCTAACATGGCGCAGCTGCTCGACTGGTGCGCGCAGGGAAAGCTGTCGTCACATATTCATGCCGTTTACCCCCTTGCCGACGCCGCCAAGGCGCTCAAGGCCATCGCCGCGCGACAGGTGATGGGCAAGGTTATCCTTCGGCTGTAGCTGCCGGTTGTCCTCCAACCAGAAGAGGCAATGGGTGGCCGCCAATTCGGCGTCATGCGCGGGCTTGACCCGCGCATCCACGATGCCTTGCGAAAGCGCAAAGCCTTACGTAAGTTTGACGACGCGGCAACTCTTCATGGATTGCCGGGTCAAGCTCGGCAATGACGCCCGCTGTGCCCGATGCTTGGCCGTGCGTCTACTGCCCGGCGATCTTATCCATCGCTTCGGCGAGTTGCACGTCGAGTTCGGTTAACCCGCCCGCGTCGTGCGTCGACAATGTGACCTCGACGTTTTTGTAGACGTTGAACCATTCGGGATGGTGATCCATTTTTTCCGCGACCAACGCCGCGCGCGCCATGAACCCGAACGCCTGATTGAAATCCTCGAACGTGAATTTCTTGCTGATGGCGTCGCGCCCCGATACTTCCGACCATCCGGAGAGCTTGCCGAGCGCGGCTTTGCGGGCCTCGCCCGCCAATTTACTGGCCATGAAATGCCTTTGCCGGTCATTCTCCGGGCGGCAGGACGGAAGCGTCCGCGGAATGAGCGCCCGTTTTCGATTCCAGCTGCCGCGGCGGCGAAGCCAATGAGCGCGTTATATCGGCGCCCGGCAGCATCTCCTGCGGCTCAACGCCATGCACGGAATAAAGTTGCGGCGCGGCGCGGTTTACATGCAGATGGAAAATGTCCGGGCGATTGTAATGGCCGGCGAAGTCGTGCCTGAGCTTCATCTGGATCGAGAGATCGAGATTGCACTCGGCGTAAAGAATGCCTTCCTCCGCGCCCATCGGGCCTGCGACGATGCGGCTCATCGGATCGACGATAAGCGAGCCGCCGCAGCAATCCGGATCGCGCAAAAACTTCTCGCCCTCGGGGCCGCATTGCAGCATCTCGATCATGCGCTCGTCGACCGTGCCGCAGGCGGAGATCACAAACGCCTTGCTCATCTGCGCGAACGCTTGCGAGTCGATCGCCACGCGATTGCGCAGCGGATCGCCGCTGGTCGGGAAATGGTTGGGCCAGCTCATCACGTGAATGCGCGTGCCTTCTGCGATCAGCGCGAACACGGCGAGCGGATTTGAGTTTTCGCCGCAGATCAATCCGCTCATCGGCCCGAATTCGCTGGGAAAGGCGCCGAACGTGTCGCCGAAGCCGCCCATGTGAACGAGCCGCTCGCCGACGGTCGGCATGATCTTCTGATGCTTGCGGATCAGCGTTCCATCCGGCCCGATGTAAAGCTGGGTGTTGAACATCGTGCCGGTGGTCTGCGGCAGCTTTTCGCAGACGCCGATCACGACATAGGCATTCGCGGCGCGCGCCGCCGCGCACAGCGCCTCGGTCTCCGGCCCGGGAATCTCGACGGAGTTCTTGAACAGTTCGACGGCAAGCTTGTTGGCGATCGCCGCCGTCGCCGCGTGATGGTGGTACCAGATCGGATGCGCAGGGATGAAGCCTTCGGGAAAGCCGATGACGCGCGCGCCGTTCTTGCCCGCTTCGCGGATCAGCCGGCAGGCCTTCTCCGTCGACCCCTCCCGATCGAGAAACGCGGAAGCGGCCTGCACCGCAGCGACCTTCACCTTGGAGAAACTGTCACCCATTGCTCGCCGGGCTTGCGCCCCTTCCCTCTCTCGAATTCCACCAAAACGATATTACGTCATTGAGCCGAGCACCGACCATACGGGGGGTGTCATGTCCTGGTCACTGAATATCGGCAAGGTCGCCGGCACCGTCGTCCGCATTCATCTGACGTTCCTGTTGTTTCTGGCATGGATTTTTGCCGCAAGCTATGCGCAAGCCGGCGCGGCGAGCGCCTGGTATACCCTGGCCTATCTGCTGCTGCTGTTTTTGTGCGTGTTGCTGCACGAGTTCGGGCACATCTTCACCGCCCGCGCCTTCGGCGTCACTACGCCTTATGTGACTCTGCTTCCGATCGGTGGCGTCGCACAACTCGAGCGCATACCCGAAGAACCATGGCAGGAATTCCTGATCGCAATCGCCGGCCCGTTGGTCAACGTGGTCATCGCGGCACTGCTGCTGACCGTGGGCGGGGCAACTCTGGAATCCGCCGCTACCGGCGTCGATCGAATGAACGTTCCGCTGCTCGACCGGCTCGCCGTGGTGAACATCTTTCTCGTGTTGTTCAATCTTATTCCGGCATTTCCGATGGACGGCGGCCGTGTGCTGCGCGCGCTGCTGGCAAGCCGGTTCGGTTACGTGCGCGCGACCGAAATCGCCGCCGCGATCGGGCAATTCGTCGCCTTCGTGCTCGGTTTTTTCGGATTGATGTATAATCCTATTCTGATTTTTATCGCGATTTTCGTATATCTCGCTGCATCGTCGGAATCGCACATGGTCGCGCTGCGGTCTGTCTCACGCGGCGTTCCGGTAAGCCACGCAATGATGACGCGCTTCGCCACGCTGACGCCGGAAGCGCACGTGGATGAGGCGATCCAAACGCTGCTGGCGACCAGCCAGGGCGAATTCCCGGTGGTGGACGGGGCCGGCAAGCCGGTCGGCTTGCTCGACCGCGCCGGGCTCGTTCGTGCGCTGAAGACGCTTGGTCCCGATGCGCGGGTCGGCCAAGCCATGGGCGAGGTCGTTCCGACGGTGAGCCAGCGCACGACCCTCGAGCAGGCGTTCAAAGTCTTGCAGGACACAAGGGCCCCTGCCGTCAGCGTGGTTGACGCCGGCGGAAAGCTGATCGGACTGGTCACCAGCGAGACCATTGCGGAAATGATGATGCTGCAAAACGCCATGCCGCAAGGTCTATCGATGGGACCGTGGGGCCGCCGGCCCGGGGCTTAACGAAAGATAGCGCCGGCCGTTGCTTCCGGCCGCTTCACGACTATATTCCGCCCGAGTCGCGGGCCCTAACGGCCCGCGCTTTGGTTTTCCGGGCATTTCGGTTCGTTTGGCATGGATCTTCGCAACGTCGCCATCATCGCGCACGTCGACCACGGCAAGACAACGCTGGTGGATCGGCTGTTGCAGCAGTCCGGCGCGTTCCGCGAGAACCAGCGCGTGGCCGAGCGCGCGCTCGACTCAAACGACCTCGAGCGCGAGCGCGGCATCACCATTCTCGCCAAGGCGACCTCGATCGTTTGGCAGAATACGCGCATCAACATCGTCGACACGCCGGGCCACGCCGACTTTGGCGGCGAGGTCGAGCGCATCCTCAACATGGTCGACGGCGCGCTGGTGCTGGTCGACGCGGCCGAAGGCCCGCTGCCGCAGACGAAGTTCGTCGTCTCGAAAGCGCTCAAGATGGGTTTGAAGCCCATCGTGGTCATCAACAAGGTCGACCGCCCCGACGCGCGGCCGACGCAAGTCGTCAACGAAGTGTTCGATCTGTTCGCCGCGCTCGACGCAACCGACGAGCAGCTCGATTTCCCGATCCTCTACGGCTCGGCCAAGGAAGGCTGGATGGCTGCAAGCCCAGAGGGGCCGAAGGACGCCGGCATGAGGCCGCTGTTCGATCTCGTGCTGCGTCACGTCGCGCCGCCGCACATTGAGGACGGGCCGTTCCGCCTGCTCGGCACGATCCTCGAAGCCAATCCTTACCTCGGCCGCGTCGTGACCGGCCGCATCACGTCAGGCTCCGTAAAGACCAACCAGGCGGTCAAAGTTCTCGACCGCGATGGCAATCTGATCGAGCAGGGCCGCGTCACCAAGTTGCTCGCGTTCCGCGGGCTCGAGCGCACCGGCGTCGAGGAAGCTGACGCCGGCGACATCGTCGCCGTCGCCGGCCTGCCGAACGCCACTGTTTCCAACACAATCTGCGCGCCCGAGGTCGAGACCCCGCTGCCGGCGCAGCCGATCGATCCGCCGACCCTGGCGATGATCTTCCGCGTCAACGATTCACCCCTTGCCGGCACGGAAGGCGACAAGGTCACCGGCCGCATGATCCGCGACCGCCTGTTGCGCGAGGCGGAAGGCAACGCTGCGCTGCGCGTGCGCGAATCCAACGAGCGCGATTCGATGGAGGTTGCCGGCCGCGGCGAATTGCAGCTCGGCATTCTGATTGAAACGATGCGGCGCGAAGGCTTTGAGCTTTCCGTGTCGCGGCCGAAGGTGCTGCTGCGGGAGGACTCCCGGACCGGCGAAACCCTGGAACCGATCGAGGAGGTCGTCATCGACGTGGACGAGGAGCATTCGGGAATCGTCGTGCAGAAAATGGCGGAACGGAAGGCCGACATGAGGGAGATGCGGCCTTCGGGCGGCGGCCGTGTGCGACTCGTGTTCCATGCGCCGACGCGGGGGCTCATTGGCTACCAGGGCGAATTGCTCACCGACACGCGCGGAACCGCGATCATGAACCGCCTGTTCCATGGCTATGCGCCCCATAAAGGGCCAATTCAGGGCCGCCGCAACGGCGTATTGATCTCCAACGACCGGGGCGAGGCCGTCGCTTTCGCATTGTGGAATTTGGAGGACCGCGGCCCGATGATGATCGAGCCGGGCTGGAAAGTTTACAACGGCATGATCGTCGGCGAGCACACGCGCGGCAACGATCTCGTCGTCAACGTGCTCAAGGGCAAGAAGCTCACCAACATTCGGACTACCTCGAAAGACGAGGCCGTTCGTCTCACGCCGCCGATCCGCATGACGCTGGAGAAGGCCCTCGCCTATATCGAGGACGACGAATTGGTCGAGGTAACGCCGAAATCGATTCGGCTGCGCAAGAAACTGCTCGACGAGAACGAGCGCAAGAAAGAAGAGCGCAAGAGGGAGGCCGAGGTCGTCTAAATCGATTCGTCTAATCCGAATCACCTGTGGATGATTCGCGCGATCGCGATTCGGTTTCTGCGAATCACCTCGCGCTCATTGCGCCGACTCCGTTCCGAACGCGGCATTTCAAACCAATTTTCAATCAACAACGGCGGTTTCTGGTTAAAACTGTGGCCGGTAATCCACACCGTTAACGCATCATTAAGCACAGGGCTTGAAGGGCGCATCGTTCGTTGCTTCTATTCGGCCATGACGACCGTCCTGATAGAGATTCGCCGCGCGAAGGTTTCCGACGCAGAGGCAATCGCGTCGACGCACGACGAGGCCTGGCGCGCCGCCTATCAGGGCATCATCCCGGGCAACGAACTCAGCAAGCTCATTAACCGTCGCGGGCCGGATTGGTGGGGCAGCGCCATCCGCAAGGGCAGCCGCATCACCATTCTGCAATTCGGCGAGCACATCGCGGGCTACGCCAATTACGGTCGCAACCGCGCGCGCAGCCTGTTCTACGACGGCGAGGTCTACGAGCTCTATCTGCGGCCCGAATATCAGGGCTTGGGCTTCGGCCGCCGCCTGTTCTCGGCGGCGCGCAAGGACCTCGTTCAAAGCGGCCTGAAGAGCCTCGTTGTGTGGGCGCTCTCGGACAACGAGCCGGCGGTAGAATTCTATCGCGCGCTCGGCGGCCGCCCGGTCGCACGCTCGTCGGAACGCTTCGGCACCAAGACGCTCGACAAGGTCGCCTACGCCTGGCAGGCGTAATCTCTCCATCATATCCGTTGTCATTCCGGGGCGCGTGCGAAGCACGCGAGCCCGGAATCCATAACCGCTGGCGCTGCGGAGTATGGATTCCGGGCCCGCACCTTCGGTGCGTCCCGGAATGACAGTCTCAGATTTTCGGCCCCGGCAATCCGTGCTGCATGCAGACCGCGCGCACGATATTGAGCAGCAGGCATGCGATCGTCATCGGGCCGACGCCGCCAGGCACCGGCGTCAGCGCGCCGGCAACTTTCTGTGCCTCGCCAAACGCGACATCGCCGACGATGCGCCATTTGCCGCCCTCACCCGGCATTCGGTTGATGCCAACGTCGATCACCGTCGCGCCCGGCTTGATCCAATCACCGCGCACCATCTCCGGCTTGCCGATCGCTGCCACCAGCAAATCCGCGCGCCGGGCGACCGTCGGCAAATCGCGCGTCTTGGAATGCGTCACCGTCACCGTCGCGTTTTCGGCGAGCAACAACTGCGCCACGGGCTTGCCGACAATGTTGGAGCGTCCGATCACGACGGCGTCCATGCCGGCAAGCGACGGATGCACCGTCTTTGCCAGAACAACGCAGCCAAGCGGCGTGCACGGGACCAGCGCCGGCAGGCCGCTTGCCAATTTTCCTACATTCACCGGATGAAAGCCGTCGACATCCTTCGCGGGGTCGATGGTCGCGATAACCTTCTGCGAATCGATCTGCTTGGGCAGCGGCAGCTGCACGAGAATCCCATGCACTGCCGGATCGGCGTTGAGGCGGGCGACCTCGGTGAGCAAATCCGCCTCAGTCGTTGTCTCGGGCAGCTTGCGGTCGATGGCGCGCATGCCGGCTTCCGCCACCGCCTTCGATTTGGTGCGAACGTAGACTTCGCTCGCCGGATTGGTGCCGACCAGAACCACGGCAATACCGGGCGTGAGGTCATGCGCCTGCTTGAGCCGCGCAACTTCGCCGGCAACCTTGCCCCGCAGCTGCGCGGCGATCGCCTTGCCGTCGATGATGCGCGCCGTCATTTGCCCCGCCCGAATTCTTGCCTCGTTTTTCTTAGCGCAATGGGCGATCCGCCTTAAGGAACGATGGACAAGGGCTAGATGCCGTAGACGATCTTTGCGTAAATCCAGAACACGAACTGGTCGAGAAACATCAGACCGATCATCAGAATGACGAAAGAAATATCGATCCCGCCCAGATTGGGAAGAAAAGCGCGGATCGGCCGCAGCGCGGGTTCCGTCACCTGATAGAGGAAATAGCTGACGCTGCGCACCACGTCGTTGCGCATGTTCACGACATTGAAGGCGACCAGCCACGAGAGAACGGCGGTCGCGATCAAAATGTAAATGTAGAGCCAGATCACCGTGTGAATCAGCCAAAGAAAGGGATTGCTCGCGATCATCTGCACCATCCGCGCGTTTGGGCACGATGAATAGCCGCTTGTCAGGCACAGGGAAAGGGCGGCCGCCGCGGTCCCGGGCAGCCAAATCCCGTGACTTTGCCGATCCTTGACTCGCCGAAACACCGGCCCTAAATGGCGCCCACTCGCCGGAATTCGCAGCGGCCGTGCGCCGTTGCGCCATGGCGGGGCCGTAGCTCAGCTGGGAGAGCGCCTCGTTCGCAATGAGGAGGTCAGGGGTTCAAATCCCCTCGGCTCCACCACTCGCCTTCGCCAAGGCTTCGGCGAGCAAGACCTTCGCGTAGCGAGTGTCCGCCGCAGCTTTAGCGAAGGCGGACCGATGCGGTTGGCAAGCACTCGACTACGAAGGTTGCCGGCCGAAGCTCGCGGAGCAAAGGCGGCCTTTCTATTTTGCCGCGAGTAACGCTTCCGGCTGCCGCCCGTCCGCCGATGTTCCGATCCAGTGCTCGATAAAGTTCGTCAGCCACTTGCGCGCCGCGTAGTCGTGCACGGCGCGGTCCGAGATGTGCTCGTGCCTTTGCTTGGCACCCGGCAACTCCATGCGATGCGCGCCGCGCGTGAGCCAGCGGTACATCATCGCGTGCGTGACTTCCGGATGAAACTGCAAGGCATAGCCGGCTCCGTAGCGAAAGGCTTGAATCGAAAACGCATCGCCTTCCGCCAACAGTTCGCCGCCGTTCGGCAGATCGAAGCCTTCGCGGTGCCACTGATAAACGTGGTCGGGCCAGTCGGGAGAAACCTCGCGCCCGGCGTCGGTCGGACGAATGGGATAATAGCCGACCTCCGCGTGCCCCAGCGGATGCGGATAGACGCGCGCGCCCAGATGATGCGCCATCATCTGCGCGCCGAGGCAAATGCCGAGATACGGTTTCTTGTCGCGCAAAGGCACCGCGATCCAGTCGATCTCGCGGCGGACGAAATCGTCCTTGTCGTTGGCGCTCATCGGGCCGCCGAAGATCACCGCGCCCGCATGATCGTCCATCGTCTCGGGCAACGGATCGCCGAATCGCGGACGACGCATATCGAGCGGAAAGCCAAGCCGCGTGAGCATCTGCCCGACGCGGCCGGGAGACGAATGCTCCTGATGAAGGATGATAAGGACCGGCTTCGGCATGGCCATGCGGCGCGAATCCGTGCGCCATGCCCGAGTACTTACCCGCTTTGCCGCCGTTTGCAAATCGAGCGCGCGGCTGCCGGCTATGCCGCCTGCGCGGCCCTGCGGCGCGCCTGCCGCCGATCGACGGCCCGGAGCAGAACGGAATGCGGCACGAAGCGCACGAGCAGGCTCACCACTTTGTTCGGCCAGCCCGGCACGACGACGCGCCGTCCCTGCATCAGGCCGCGATAGCCCTCCTCCGCCACCTGCTCGGCGCTCCGGGTGAGCATTCCCGGTGCAAGGCCGCCGCTCTTGATTCCGGCGCGCTCCGCGAATTCCGACGGCACGGGGCCGGGACAGAGCACGGTCACGCGCACGCCGCGTGGCTTGAGCTCGCTGTGCAGCGCCTCGGAAAACGAGAGCACGTAGGCCTTGGTCGCGTAATAGACCGCCATGCCCGGGCCGGGAAGAAAGCCGGCGACAGAGCCGACATTCAGCACACCGCCGCGGTGACGCGCGAGGCTGTCGACAAAAGCAAGCGAAAGATCGGTCAGCGCGCGAACGTTCAGGTCGATCATTTCGAGCTGTTCGTTGCGGTCGCGCGACGCCGCCGTTCCAACCAGACCGAAGCCCGCATTGTTGATGACGTATTGCGGCTCGACGCCCGCGGCTGCCATTGCTTCGCCGATCGCTCGCGCGCAATCGGGCCTCGCGAGATCGGCGGCGATCACCAGCGGGCGCGCTGCACCCGAGGCGGCGATTTCATCGGCGAGCTCGCGCAGCCGCTCTTCGCGGCGCGCGACGATCGCCAACGCGTGTCCATGGCGGGCGAACACGCGCGCGAGCGCAACGCCGATCCCGGCCGACGCGCCCGTGACAAGAGCGATCGGCCGCAGCGAGCTCACGTCGCACCGTCCGGACGGCCGGCGGCGACGCGCTCGCGCAATGCGATGCGCTCTTGCGCCGAGATGCCGAGCAAATCCGCGGCGCGCCAGATCAGATTGTCTTCGAACTCGGAGACCTCACCATCCGCGTAAACGATCTCCCACATCATCTCGACCATGCGCGCGCGGCCCTGTTGGTCGAGCGAGCGGTTGAGGCGTGCGGTAAAATGATAAAGGTCGACCGCTTCCCGTTCGGCTTCCGTCGCCTCGGTCATCAATTCGTCGGTCGTGGCGTCGTCGAGGTTGAAGCGCTGCTTGATGAGGCTGTGCAGCTTGCCGCGCTCGGCGTCGGAAACCGCGCCGTCGATCGCGGCGGCGTGAATGAGAAGCGCCGCCGCCGCGAGCCGATAGTCGCTTTCATCGAAGCTGCCCGGCTCCTTCCCGCCCTCGCTCAATCCGGACAACAGCTTTGTGAAGGCTTCGAACATCCTCCGTGCTCTTTACACGAGGTCGAGACGTGAGCGCAAAGCGGCAATCGCTGGAGCGGGGTCGGTTTGGATTAAATCGCCGCAATCTGTCTT